>DASYJT010000484.1:0-22133 GCA_035996165.1 Acidimicrobiia bacterium | reverse complement strand
TTTCAAAGTGCAGGGCAAGGAGCTCGACGCCGCGAAGTCGCTCGCCGACGACGCGTGCGCGCTCGCCGACGCCGGTTGTTTCGCGATCGTGCTCGAGTGCGTCCCCGACGCGGTGGCACGGGTGATCACCGAGCAGGTGGGCATCCCGACCATCGGGATCGGCGCGGGCCGCCACTGCGACGGTCAGGTGCTCGTGTGGCACGACCTCCTCGGCTTCGCCGGTCCCGACCACCGCGCCCCGAAGTTCGTCCGTGCCTACGCGGATCTGGAGCAGGTCGCCACCGAGTCGATCGCACGCTTCTGCGCCGACGTCCGGGCCGGCACCTATCCCGCGAGCGCGGAGACGTACCACATGACCGATCGCATGGCGGATGCGCTCGGGCTCTACGGCGGCGCGGCCGAGCCCGAGCTCGCGCAGTAGCCGGGTGCCGGCGCGGGTCCGCATCGCGGCTGCGGCGGTCGTCGCGCTGGTCGCGCTCGCGGGGATGATCCTCGTCGTCGTCCGCATCCGTTCCGACCAGAGCGGGATCGGCCGTCTGAGCTTCGCGTCGACGCGGCCCGCCGCCGCGCCCTTCGACGCGTTCACCGAGACGCGACTCGCCGTGGGTTCACGGTGTCTGCGCGTCCTCGTCGCGTCGACGCCGAGTCAACGCGAGCAGGGCCTCCGCCGCGTGCGGTCGCTGCGCCCGTACGACGGGATGGTCTTCGTGGAACAACACGACTCGACCGGGCTGTACACGATGGCGCACGCGTTCGTGCCGCTCGTCATCACGTTTTTCACGGCCAAGGGCGCGCCCGTCGACGAGGTGCGGATGGTGCCGTGCCCGAACGGCACCGACGCGACGTGTCCGGTGTACGGCGCCAAGAAGCCGTATCGCTACGCGCTCGAGCGACCGGTCGGTTCGGCCTCCGCGTCCGGCGCGCTGGGAGCCTGCTCCGCGTAGCGGATGACCCGACCGAGCGCCGCGGGTGAAAGTGTCTCACCCCTCTTGTAGCTTCGTCCCCGATAGGTCGAGTCGAGGTGATCTGCTAGCTTCCACCGGTTCAGCTCCACCGGTTCAGCCGGTTCAGCTCCACTGGTTCAGAAGGTAAAGACAACCGAGATCCTGCCCCCGCGGCGCCGGGTATTCCGGCGGGCAACGGGGCCCGCAGCGGCACGACCGTGCGGCCCGAAGGAGGTACCGGCGCATGACGCGTCCGTACGAAGTCATGATCATCGTCGACGCAGACCTGGAAGAGGAGACGATCCGGGCCACCGTCGAACGATGGCTCCAGCTGATTGAGTCGAATGGCGGCGAACGCGGCCACGTCGACTTCTGGGGCAAGCGCCGTCTCGCCTACGAGATCAAGCACAAGGCCGACGGGTACTACATCGTGCTCCAGGCCCGCGCTGAACCGCAGGCGATGGACGTGTTGCACCGGACACTCTCCCTGGCAGATGAAGTGATCCGCCACAAGGTGTTGCGTATCCCGGAGAAGGTCTACGGACCTCCCAAGGCTGCGGGCGCCTCGGCGGGCAGCAGGCATAGGGAGTAGCGACATGGCAACCGATTCCAACAGCATCACGATCTCCGGCAACATCACCCGCGATCCGGAGATGCGGTACACGCCGAGCGGCGTCTCGAAGGTCACCTTCGGCGTCGCGGTCAACCGGTCGTGGCGGAACCAGCAGACCCAGGAATGGGACGAGCAGACCAGCTTCTTCAACGTGGTCGCGTGGCGTCAGCTCGCCGAGAACGTGGGCGCCTCGTTGACGAAGGGCTCGCGCGTGGTCGTCAGCGGACGGCTCGAGCAGCGCAGCTGGGAGACCGAGGCGGGCGAGAAGCGGTCGATCGTCGAGATCGTCGCCGACGACGTCGCACCGAGCCTTCGCTTCGCGACGGCCGAGGTGCACAAGGTCGAGCGCAGCGGACCGGGGGACGGGGGCGGAGGGCCGCCCCGCAAATCCGCGCCCGCGGCGGCAACCGGCGCTCCCGCGACCGGCGGCGAAAACTACGACGACTACGGCGAAGAGCCGTTCTAACCACTCCGACAGGATCCTCGAATGGCACAACGCAGAGAGAAGAAGGCGCCCCCCGGCAAGGAGCGGCGCCCGATCAAGAAGAAGACGTCGATCCTCATCACCGAGAGCATCGACTGGATCGACTACAAGGACGTCAACCTGCTGCGCCGCTTCATGTCGGAGCGCGCGAAGGTTCGGGCGCGTCGGGTCACGGGCAACACGCAGCAGCAACAGGTTGCGGTCGCGCGCGCGATTCGCGTCGCCCGCGAGATGGCGTTGCTTCCGTACAGCGTGCGTCAGGTGACGCAGCGGTCGAAGGGCCGTCGTGATCGGGGCGAGCGCGGAGACCGTGGCGATCGGGGCGACCGCGAGGGCGAGTTGCGCGATATCCCGGGCCCGATCGTCGACGACGAGCGTGTTCCCGAAGAGGTCGGAATCGACGAAGTCACTGCGGACGTGACGAACGAGTTCGTCGACGATGCGGCGACCACCGAGGGCGACGAGTCATGAGGATCGTTCTTCGCGACGACGTCGACAACCTGGGCAAGAAGGGCGATCTCGTCGACGTTGCCGACGGGTACGCCCGCAACTACCTGGTCCCGCGCGGCCTCGCGCTCAAGGCCTCGGCCGGGAGTCAGAAGCAGGCCGATGCGATGCGCCGCAACCGCGAGGTGCGGGAGAGTCGCGATCGCGAGGCCGCCCAGGCCCTGGCAGCGCAGTTCGAAGGGCGCACGATCTCGATCAAGGCACGCGCCGGCGGCGAGGGTCGTCTGTTCGGCTCGGTGACCTCGGCCGACATCGCCGATGCGGTACAGAAGCAGACCGGTGCCGAGATCGACCGCCGCAAGCTCACTCTCGACGAGCCCCTGAAGGAGCTCGGCGGCGTCGACCTTTCGGTGCGCCTGCACCCCGACGTCGTGGCCACGATTCACGTCGAGGTCGAAGCGGCCGACTGATCGGTCCGCCAATCCCGCAGACTCATGAGGTCCCAGGGTTGGGCGCGCCTGTCCGCGACAATCACACGAGTGTCATTTACCTCCGGAATTCTTTGCCGAGCGGCGCTGTGGACAGCCGTGGATATCCACAGGTGTCCACCGCGGATCGCGACCGCGTCGGAGCCCGGAGAGTGGTCGGCGAGCGGCGTTGTCAGTTGCTTGACACCCGCCTGCCAGCGGCGATTCCCGCCAAAGTCGACGCCCGACGCTCGGACCCGTTGATGTCACACCTCTGTGCGATTGTCCACAAGGTTGTGGATCGAAGGATGTCCCCAGCCCGGGCCCCACAACTCACAGGTCTGTCCCCTATTTCCCCACAGCCGTTGCGTGCCATGGTGCCGTCTTCTCGGGGAGGGAGGTAGCGACGATGGTCTCGATGGAAGACGCGCGCCGACGCACGGACGGCGCGCGCATACCTCCCCACAACCTCGAGGCGGAAGAGTCGCTGCTCGGGGCCATGATGCTGAGCCGCGAGGCGATCACCGCCGCGGTCGAGGCGCGGCTCGAGCCCAGCGACTTCTACAAGCCCGCGCACGGGGCGATCTTCGAGGCCTCCTACGGCCTGCACAGCCGCGGTGAGCCCGTCGACCCGGTGACGGTGGCCGAAGAGCTCCGCCGCGCCGTGCAGCTCGACGCAATGGGCGGCCGCCAGACGTTGCTGCGGATCCAAGCCGCGACCCCCGCCTCCGCGAACGCGTCGCATTACGCGCAGATCGTCGCCGAGCTCTCGATGCTGCGCCGCCTGATCGAGACCGCGGGCGGCATCCAGGAGATGGCGTACGCGGCGGAGGACGCGGTCGACGAGACTCTCGACCGCGCCGAGGCCGCGATCTTCGAGGTGGCCGAGCGGCGAGTCGCCGACACGCTCATGCCGCTGTATCCCGCGCTCGAAGAGACGATGAACCAGCTCGAGGCGCTGTACGGAAACCAGGGCGACATCGTCGGCACCGCAACCGGGTTCCGCGATCTCGACGCCCTGCTCCTCGGCATGCAGCCGTCGACGCTCACGATCGTCGCCGCCCGTCCCGGTCAGGGCAAGACATCGCTCGCGCTCGGCATGGCCCAACACGTCGCGTTGGTCGGCCGCAAGCCGGTGCTCTTCTTCTCGATGGAGATGGGATACCTCGAGCTCACGAAGCGCCTCCTCGCGGCCGAAGCGCGGGTGCAGTCGCGCAAGCTGCAGACCGGCAAGCTCTCCGAGCACGAGTGGCCGCGTGTCAACCAGGCCATCGGCCGGCTCGCAGAGGCCCCGTTCTTCATCGACGACAATCCCCACTGCACCGTCATGGAGATGCGCGCGAAAGCCCGGCGCGTGAAGGCGCGTTACGGCGATCTCGGTCTGATCGTCGTCGACTATCTGCAGCTGATGTCGACGCCGGGACGTTCCGAGAACCGCCAGGTGGAGGTCTCGGAGCTTTCACGCGGTTTGAAGATCCTCGCCCGCGAGCTCGAGACGCCCGTCATCACGCTGTCGCAGCTCAACCGCCAACTCGAGTACCGCCAGGACAAGCGGCCGATGCTCGCCGACCTGCGAGAGTCCGGCTGTCTGACCGCCGACACCGAGATCGCCCTCGCCGCCGGCGGGACGACCACGATGGGCGCGCTGTTCGCGGAGGACGCGCGCGATGTCGAGGTGCTCACGCTCGACGAGCACCTGCAGCTGGTGCCGGGCGTGATGACACACGTGTTCTGCAGTGGCGTGAAGCGCGTGTTCGAGCTGCAACTCGCATCGGGCCGGTCGGTCACGGCGAGCGCCAACCATCCGTTCCTGACCCTCGACGGTTGGGTGCACCTCGCCGACCTGAGCGCGGGCATGCACGTCGCGGCTTCGCGGCGCGGCGGTCCGGCGATCGACGCGCGGCGCGATTCCATCCCGCGTGAGGTGTGGGATTACATCGAGCGCAAGGGCCTGCTCGTCAACGGCTCGATGCGCGCGCACGACATCGTCGAGCGGCTCGGGGAGTCGGCCGGCGGGTGTCATCGCGTCTACGAGCAGGGCGTGTCGCGCTCGCTCATGGGTCGGATCGCGGAAGCCCTGCCCGATCAGTTCCTCACCGACCTCGGTGCCAGCGACGTGCTGTGGGACGAGATCGTCGCGATCGAGCCCCGCGGCGAGGAACCGGTGTACGACGCCACCGTGAACGGTACGCACAACTTCGTCGCGGGCGACATCGTCGCGCACAACAGCATCGAACAAGACGCCGACGTCGTGCTGTTCATCGACCGCGACGAGTACTACAACCCCGAGTCGGATCAGCGGGGTCTGGCCGAGATCATCATCGCCAAGCACCGCAACGGTCCGGTCGGCACCACCAAGCTGGTCTTCAACGGCGATTACACAAAGTTCGACGACGCCGCGCGCGAGTAACGCGGGTCAGTCGAACACCGCGGTGCGGCGTCCGTAGACGATGACGCGGTGCTCGAGGTGCAGGCGTAGCGCTTCGGCAAGCACGACCGCTTCGAGATCGCGGCCGCGGCGTTCGAGACGCGCCGGGTCGTCGCGATGCGACACGGGCATCACCTGCTGGGCGATGATCGGGCCTTCGTCGAGGTCGGCGGTGACGTAGTGCGCGGTCGCGCCGATCACCTTCACGCCCCGTTCGTGAGCCTGGCCGTACGGACGCGCGCCCGCGAACGACGGCAGAAAGGAATGGTGGATGTTGATCATCCGCTCGCGCCACGGGTCGACGAACCACGGCGGGAGCACGAGCATGTAGCGCGCGAGCACGACGACGTCGGGTCGGTGCTCGTCGAGGAGTGCGCTGAGCGCGCGTTCCTGCGCGTCGCGGTCGTCACGCGTGGCGACCACGTGGAACGGCACTCCGAACCGGGTGACGAGGTCGCGGTTGGCTTCGTGATTCGACGCGACGAGCACGGCTTCGCCGGGAATCTCGCCGAGCTGGAAGCGCACGAGCAGATCCCCGAGACAGTGACCTTGGCGCGACACCAAGAGCGCGACGCGGGGGCGGTCACCGAGGTCGTAGACGTCCCACTGCATCGCGAAGCGATCGGCGATCGGCGCGAACGTCTGCGCCAGTTGCGCGCGGGTCGCGTCGACATCGAATTCGATCCGTTGGAGGAAGAGTCCTGCGGCCGGGTCGGAGTGCTGGTCGGCCTCGACGATGTTGCCGCCCGCGTCGGCGACGAAGGCGCCTACCGCCGCGACGATGCCGGACCGATCCGGGCACTGGAGCAGGAGCACGGCGCGCACGTCAGTTCCAATCGGCGCCGGCGCCGCTCAAAAGAGCGTGAGATCGGGGTCGAGGTCGCCGCGGAGCCGCTCGAGGTCGATCTCGACCCAGGCCACTCCCTTGCTCTCGGCGTACACCTTGGCCTGGGGCTTGATCTGCTGGGCGACGAACATCCCAACGGTCGGCGCGAACTGTGGATCTCGATCGAGCCGTTCCTGGTACCGCAGGAGCTGATCGACGCCCGCGATGTCGCCCACCCGTTTCACTTCGACCACGACGGCGCGACCGTCGCCGCCGCGGCACAGGAGGTCGATCGGGCCGATGTCGGTCGGGAACTCCCGCCGGACCAGCGTGAGGTCGTGGCGCAACGCGGCGACGCGGGCCGCGATCAGTCGTTGCAGCTCGGCTTCGACGCCGTCCTTTTCGAGTCCGGGATCGTCGCCGAGTATCAGCGTCGTGTCCTGCAGGACCTCGTGCAGCTCGATCCGCAGAATCTCGCCCTTTGGCGTGCGGGCGACGATCGCGCCGTCGGTCTCCTCGATCGTGCACGGCGGGTTCATCCAGTTGAGGGGCTTGTACGCCTTGGCGTCGGAATGGATCGCGATCGATCCGTCGGCCTTGCACAACACGAGTCGGATCGCGGGTGCGAGCCGCGCGCCGAGCCGGCCTTCGTACGTCACCGAGCATCGGGCTACGAGCAACCGCATGCGGCGAGTCTGCCACGCTCGCTCGGAACGTCCCGCAGGCCTCCCGATAGCCTCGCGACCGATGGGTGTGATCCTCGCAGCGGCGGGCAGCTTCTACGACGAAGTGCTCCGCGAGTTGGTGTTCGCGCTCGGCGCGGCGCTCTTCGTCGCCAACGCGTTGGCCCTCTACCGGCGCCGCACCGACGCGCGGAATGCGGCGCGACGAACCGTCGCGACGACGCGGCCGGGCAGCCCGGTACGGGGGAATCGGCGTACGGGGGTTACCGATCTCGCGCAGGCGCCCCTCGCCCGCACCGTCACCTATCTCGTGATCGGCTTCGTCGTGATGATCGCCGGGCTCGGCGCGATTCTGAACAAGTAGTTCACGCCGACGCGTGAATCGGCGGGCGCCGATCGACCCACGGTCGCGCGACCTCGAGTTGTGCGCCGACTCGCAAGAGCACGTCCTCGCGCCCGTACGCCGCGACCAACTGCACACCGATCGGTAGCCCGTCGTCGCTCCAGTGCAGAGGCAGCGAGATGGCGGGTTGGCCGGTGACGTCGAAGGGCGAACAGAACTCGACGAGGCGTCCCATGCGCGCGGCGAGCTGCGGGTCGGGGTTCGTGGGGCCGACATAGCCGAGCGGCACCGGAAGCTCGGGGCTCGTCGGGACGACGAGGACGTCGTGGTCGACCCACCAGGCCGCCACGCGTCGCGTCCACGCCTGCATGAGCTCCATCGCGCCGACGTACTCGACGCTGGATATCTGCGTGCCCATCGTCGCGAAGAAGGTGTTGATCGGTTCGAGCTCGTTCGTGATGTCGCGTCCGAGCCGGGCGCTCCAACGTGCGATGTCGCGCGCGACGGCGGTCGCGAGCACAGTCACGAATCCCTGGTTGTAGCTGTCGTCGAGCTCGGGGATTTCCGCGGCGTCGACGTCGTGGCCGAGCTCCGACAGAAGTCGGGCCGTCGACTCGACCGCGTGTTCCACTTCGGGGTGCGACGGCTTGCCGTCCGGGGTCAGGGTTCGAAATCCGATGCGGAGCCGACCTACCGGTGCACCAACCTCGTCGAGAAATGGACGCAGGGGCGGGGGCGCGGTGTACGGGTCGCCGGGCGCCGCGCCCGCGACCGCGTCGAGGACCGCGGCGGTGTCCCGCATCGAGCGCGTCAGCACGAACTCGTGCGTGAGCGGCCCCCAGTACTCGCCGAAGTCCGGGCCGAGCGTCGTGCGCGCCCGCGTCGGCTTCAGGCCGACGATCCCGCACATGCTCGCGGGGAACCGGATCGATCCGCCCATGTCGTTGCCGTGCGCGACCGGGACCAGACCGGCCGCCACCGCGGCGGCCGAGCCGCCGCTGGAACCGCCGGTGCTGCGGCTCTCGTCCCAGGGGTTGTGCGAGGGTCCGTACGCGAGCGGTTCGGTGGTGATGCTGGTCGCAAGCTCGGGGGTGTTCGTCTTGCCCACGAACACGAAGCCCGCGTCTCGGAACCTGGTTGCAAGCCAGGTGTCCTCCGCCTCGATCCAGTTCGCGTCCTTCAGCACCTGCATGCCGGAGTGAAACGGATCGCCGGCGGTGTGGCACACCGCGTCCTTGACGAGAAACGGCACGCCCGCGAACGGGCCGTTCGCCGCCGGCGCCTCGTCGCGGGCTCGCTCGAAACGGCGGTGGATGACCGCGTTGAGCAACGGGTCGATGCGCTCGATCCGATCGATCGCGGCGTCGACCAGCTCTCGCGCCGAGCATGTGCCATTCCGCACGAGCTCGGCTTGGGCGGTGGCGTCGAGCAGGGCGAGATCGTCGGTCACGACCGCGCAGCGTATTGGTCGGGATGCGAAGGGGCGGTTCTGGCGCGGGAGACGAGCGGGCGGCGAGACTCGCCCGATGAGCAACACGGCAATCAACGACGAGACGCTCCGCCGTCGCGCCCGCACGCTCGCCGCGACCCTCGAGCCGGTCATCGGGCAGGTCTTCTTCTCGCCCGAGTGCCACGCGGCGTACGAGAAGCTCGGCTTCGGCCCGAGCCCGGGGTCGTTCGGCAACGGGGTCGCCGCGCCCGACGGCCCGGCGTACTTCACGAGCCGCGGCTCACTTCTCGGCCAGGTCGAACCCGAAGTGGTGGCGTCGGCGTTCGGGGTGTTCAAGCCGGCGGTCGTGGTGCCCGGCGTGCGCTTCGGCTGGACGCGTACCGACGCGCCGACGATCTTCGCCGCCCGTCGATCCGGCGCGGCCGCGCAACTGGAGCGAGTGTGCGGCCCGGCCGCACCCGAGGTGGGCCGCGCCGCCGCGTTGGCGGAGCGCGCCGCGACCCCGCTCGCGGAACCCGGCCGTCCCCTCTTCGCGGGTTTGCGCGCGCAGTGGGACGATCCGACCGACCCGTGGACGCGCCTGTTCCATCTCGGCGACATGCTGCGGGAGTACCGCGGCGACGCACACGTGTGCGCCTGGTCGACGGCGGGCGTCGACGCGATCGAGATCGGCCTCCTCACCGAGGCGTACATGGGCCTCCCGCTGCGCACCTACATCCGAACGCGCGGCTGGAACGACGACGAGCTCGACGGCGCGGCGACCCGCTTGCGCGAACGCGGCTGGCTCGACGCCGCCGACGCGCTCACCGACAGCGGGCGATCGGCGCGCGAGGCGATGGAGCGCACGACCGACGGTGCAATGCGGCCCGCGATCGAGGCATTGGGCGACGACGTCGACGAGCTGGTCGGACTGTTGAAGCCCTGGGGCGAGGCGATACGGGCTGCGGGTGGATACGTCGGCGGCCCGGTCGACCTGTGGCCTAACCGCAACTGATATCCGCTGATATCCGCGACCTGAGCCGGACGCCACGTCAGACTTTGAGTGTGACGTCGGCTCTGCTGTTCGTTGCGGTGCTGGTGTTGGTGGACATCTCCTATCGCCGGTGGATTCGGCGCTCGATAGTGCGGCGCATGACCGTCACCGTCGACTTGGAGCTCCCCGACGCCGCGGTGATCGCGATGCCTGCGCGCCATGCCGACGGAGACGAAGTGCGAGACGAGCGCCAGAGCAGCTGACGAATTCCTTTCGACAGGGCGGAGATATCGTCTCCCTCTCGACGGAGGAGGTCCCCCATGGCTGCCATCACTGAACACGAGACGCGCCAGATCGACGAGGCCAACGCTTCGGGGCGAAAGCCCGTCGTGTTCGTGCATGGTCTCTGGCTGCTTCCCATGAGCTGGGACCGCTGGCGAACGGTGTTCGAGGACGCCGGCTTCGCCACGCTCTCGCCGGGATGGCCGGACGATCCCAACACGGTCGACGAGGCGAACGCCCATCCCGAGGTGTTCGCGAACAAGACGGTCGGTCAGATCGCAGATCACTTCGAGGACGTTGTCGGCCTGCTCAAGAAGCGCCCCGCGATCATCGGGCACTCGTTCGGTGGACTGCTCACGCAGATCCTCGCGGGCCGCGGAGTTTCCGACGCGTCCGTCGCCATCGACCCCGCTCCGTTCCGGGGCGTGCTACCGCTGCCGATCTCCGCGTTGAAATCGGCCTCGCCCGTGCTCGGTAACCCGGCGAATCACCACCGCGCGGTCCCGCTCACCTACGAGCAGTTCCGGTTCGCGTTCGCCAACGCGGTCGGCGAGGACGAGGCGCAGGAGTTGTACAACACCTACGCGGTCCCGGGCTCGGGAGCCCCGTTGTTCCAAGCGGCGACCGCGAACCTGAACCCCTGGACCGAGGCGAAGGTGAAGTCGAAGAACCCCAATCGTGGACCGCTGCTCATCATCGACGGCGAGAAGGATCACACCGTTCCGTGGGCGATCGCGAACGCGTCGTTCAAGAAGCAGAAGCGCAACAAGGGTGTGACGGAGATCGTGAAGATCCCCGGGCGCGGACACTCACTGACCATCGATCACGGCTGGCGCGAAGTGGCCGACATCTCGCTCGACTTCGTGAAGCGATTCGTCAAGCCCTAGGTCAGCCGACCGCGATCTGGATGATCGCGGGCGCGGTGTCGATGTTCTCGAACCAGCACACGCCTTCGGCTACGAGGTCGAGCGCGACGGTGTAATTCCCGGGCGCATCGGGGACCGGGACCTCGATCGAAAGCGTGACCTGCTCGCCGGGCGCGACGCCCGAGGGTGTCGGTGCGGGGAGCGGGGCGCGCAGGTGGTCGCGTTCGAGCATGCGTCGGTGGCCGTCGTACAAGTGCGCCCCTACGAGCACGCGTCCGATCGCCGGTCCGTCGGACGGGAGCCAGAGCCCCGTACCCGTGTTGCGCAGGGTGAGTTGCACGCGCGCGATGCCGCCGGGCGTGGCGGTCAGCTGGTCGGGAGTCGCCTGGATCTCGGCGCGGAGCCCGCGAGGGTCGCGACTGTCGGCGACGAGCGGCTCGCCCTTCGACAAGAAGAAGATCCTGCGATTGGCGACGAACTGACGGTGGTGCTCGTAGTGCAGATCGGCGGTCGCACCGTGCGCGAGGTAGTCCTCGTAGCCCTCGATCGACGTGTGGAACGGGTGCCACGTGAAGATCGCGAGCTCGAGTCCGGTGAAGCCGGCCGCGTCGGCCCACTTCGCGATGTCGCGCATGCGGACGTCGTTCTCGATGACGGTGAAGTTCTTCATCTCGAACTGACTCTGCGGATCTTTCGAATGGTTCGGTCCCGGTTCCTGGAAGCCGGCGACGCCACCCGGGCGGAGGACCCGGCCGAGCTCGTGCAGCACCGCGGCCGGGTTGGGGACGTGGTGGAACGCGTCGATGCAGAAGATGCGGTCGATGCTCTCGTCGGGCAGGTCGAGGTGGTGGCCGTCGAAGCGGAGATACGTCGGCTCGGGCTGGTCGCCCGCGACGGGCTGGCGGGCGAAGAGCTCGCGCGCCACGTCGAGAGCGGTCGCCGACACGTCGCAGACGACGACCTCGCAACCGAGCTGGGTCAGGAAGCGGCTCGTCCAGCCCGTACCGGCGCCGAAGTCGAGCACGCGCATCCCGCGTATGGGGCGGACGCCCGCGAGCACCTGCGCGAAGCAGATGAGGATCTCCGACGCCTCGTCGACGCCGGTCGCGGGTTTCGCGAAGTAGTAGTCGCGCCCGTCGCCCGCGAGGTTCGTGCGGTAGTACTCGTCGGCGGCCTCCGACAGCTGCTCGACCGTATAGGTGTTCAGCAGGTCGACGACGTCGACGGCATCGTCGGCCGCGGGTGTCGCGGCGTCGATGTCGCGGACCGACGCTGATGGTGGGGCCGGCGGGGTGGACCCGGGCGGTGGCACCGGAGCGACGGAGCCGAGCAGACGGTTGCGTACGCCGGCGGCGCGTCGACGAAGCGTCATCCGCGGCGAGGCTACCGAACCGACCGGAGCTTCTTCGCCAGGTGTGCGCGCTCGGTCGCGTTGTCGGTGAGCTCGAGCGCGCGCTGGTAGGCGCGGCGGGCCTCGTCGGTGCGGTGCAACCGTACGAGCAACTCGGCCCGGGTGACGTGGAACAGGTGGTAGGTCTCGAGGTCGAGATCGTCGACGACGGCGAGCGCCGGGCCCGGGCCCTCGATCTCCGCGAGTGCGACCGCGCGGTTGAGGGCGACGATCGGTGTCGGCGCGATCGCGAGTAGTTGGTCGTAGAGCGCCAGGATCTGGCGCCAGTCGGTCTCCGCGGCGGTGGCCGCGTCGCTGTGCACCGCGTTGATCGCCGCCTGGATCTGGTACGGACCGGGCGTGTTGCGGCGGAGCAGGCGGCGCACGATCGCCTGTCCCTCGGCGATCTGGTCGCGATCCCACCGGTTCCGATCCTGATCGGGAAGCACCACGAGCGATCCGTCGGCCGCGGTGCGCGCGGCGCGGCGCGACTCGGTGAGCAACAGCAGCGCGAGCAGTCCGAGCGCCTCGGGCTCGTCGGGCATGAGGTCGGCGAGGAGTCGCGCGAGCCGGATCGCCTCCACGCACAGGTCGGCGCGGATCAGTGTGTCGCCTTCGGTGGCGGTGTAGCCCTCGTTGAACACGAGGTAGATGACCGTCAACACGGGTCGCAGGCGACTCGGAAGCTCGCTGTCACTCGGTACGCGGTACGGGATCTTGGCGGCGCGGATCTTCTGCTTGGCCCGGACGAGGCGCTTGGCCATCGTTTGCTCGGGCACGAGGAACGCGCGCGCGATGTACGGGGTCTCGAGGCCGCCGAGGAGCCGCAGGGTGAGCGCGATCTGCGCGCTCTGCGCCAGCGCCGGGTGACAGCAGGTGAAGATGAGCCGGAGGCGATCGTCCGTCACGTCGCCCTCCGGTTCCAACGGCACGGCACTTTCGTGCAACAACGCGGCTTGCGCATGGCGGTCATGGCGAGAGGATTCGCGACGTAGGCGATCAATGGCGCGGTTGCGGGCCGTGGTGGTGATCCAGCCGCCGGGATTCGGCGGCAGTCCCGTCTCGGGCCAGCGTTCGCCGGCGATCGTGAACGCGTCCTGGACCACCTCTTCGGCGAGGTCGATATCGCCGAAGAGACGGACCAGGGTGGCGACGACCCGCCCGGATTCCTCTCGGAAGATCCGTTCGAGATCGCCCGCGTCGACGGTCGCCACGCGCCGGGTCAGGCTTCGGGCTCGTCTTGGAACGGTCGGATCTCGACCGGACCCATGCACGCGGCCGATGCCTTTTTCGCCCAGTCGAGCGCGGCGTCGAGGTCGGCGGCGGTGATGATCCAGAACCCGCCGAGCTGTTCCTTGGTCTCGGCGAACGGACCGTCGGTGATGACCGGCTCGGAGTCTCCGGTGCGCACGACGGTCGCGGTGCTGGGCTCGGCCAATCCGCCGCCGAACACCCAGGCGCCCGCGGCCGTGAGCTCGGCGTTGAACGCGTCGACCTGCTCGAACGCCTTCTGCATCACGGCGGGGTCGTCGGGGATCGGGTTGTCGGGGCTGTGCCAGACGGACATGAGGTACTGGGTCATTGGAGTGGTCCTTTCGGGGGTGGGCGAAGTCTCGCCGGTGGGTTGGTCGTGTGGCTCGGGGCTTCAGTCGGTGAGACGGGAAGCCAACGCGGGGATGACGATTGCAGCGGCGACGACGTGGGTCAGCGCCAAGGTCAACTTCGTCGCGGTGTGCGCGTCGGCGAGCACGTCGGGGACGATCGAGGCGAGCGTAAGGGCCATCGTCGTAACGACGAACGTGCGGCGCGGACGGCCGGCGCGGTGCGACAGGACGATCGCGACGACCGTGCCGATGATTGTGCCGACGATAGTGAACTGCGCGAATGCGGGCAGCGGGATCGACTGGCCTCCGACGTCGAGGGATACGCCGGCGGCCGACGCGACTCCGGCGACGATGGTCGTCGCCACCGAGGCGGCGATCCCCGCAACCCCGGCGGCCTTCCACAACTGCTTGGTCGAGTGCGTCCGGGGCGCGACCCACTGGGGGGTCGTGGCACTGGGGGTCGTGGCGCTGGGGATCGGGACGGTGAGTGAGTTTGTGGCGGCCATGCGACCGGCTCCTTTCGCCGAGCCGACCGGTGCCGGCTCTCACCCCTAGCTACGAACGACATTGGCGCCAAAGGACAGCCGTGAGAACTTTCCGGAATTTTCCCCCGACTTCCGGAAGTTCGGTCGTGACGCCGACGCGGCATCCGATCGCGGTGTTACGCCGCCCGGGCCCGCCGCAACAAGGTCCGGGCAAGGGTCTTCCGCACGGGTCGCGGGAGTACGCGCCGGTAGAGCGCGGCGACGGGAGTTCGCCGCAGGTCGCGCCGGGCGCTGCGCGCGATGAAGGTGAAGCGCGTATCGGGGAACCAGCACGTGCCGTCGGCAACGAGCTCGAACTCGCTCGTCGCCTCTCCGAAACGCGGGACGGCGGCCGGGAATTCGAACGTCGCGACATCTCCCGGTGCGACCGCCGCCTCGCGCATGGTCGCTGGCCGGTTGGGTGAGAGCCAGGCCGGATGCGTGGCCGGCGAAGTCCTCGTGTCGCGCGGCGTCGACGTGGCCACGTGGATGCGGTGGTCCGGCGTCCAGGTCTGGTCGCTCGTGTTCAACACCGAGACGGAGACGGTCGCGGTCGAAGCGTCGCGCACGACGGCGTTTGCGCCGACGACCGTTGCCGCCCACGTTCGGAACGGGTGGCGGCCGAGTGGCGCGACCGAGCACCGACGGCAAATGTCGGGCGTGGTCGTGCCGTCGAGGATGTCGCGGCGGAATTGCCGCGCGGCGGGTCCGCTCCAGATCTCGTCGAACGTCTCCGGTCCGAGCCGGCCGAGTTGACGTTCGTTCGCCGATCCGGCGAAGCAGCATGCGAAGACGCCGCCGTCCTTGTCGATGAAGGGAATGTCCCACGGCACGTTGCACTGGCGCGTGAATTGCTCGTCCCAGGTTGCGGTTCCGTAGAACTGCTGCTGGGTTCCGTCCGGGTCGCGGAAGTCGGCGCGGGTGCGGGCCGGGACCGACAGCTCGAGGACGATGCCGTGCGCGATGCACGCCGCTTCGATGTCGAACAGACGCGTCTCGAGCTCGACATGGTCGACGAGGCGATGCTCGTACGCGTAGTCGGTGTAGTCCATCACCGCTTGCAGCGCGTATCTCCGCACGCCAAGCTCGGCGAGCAGGGCGGGGAACTCGACCAGCGACGCGAGGTTCGTCGCCATCGCGACCGACGACACCACGACCCGATCGGGTGTGTTGACCACGGCCATGAGGTTGCGCAGTCCCTGCAGCGAGCGCTCGACGTTGCCGCCACGGACCTGGTGGTACACGTCGGGGTCGGGCGAGTCGATCGAGATGTTGATGAACGTCACGTGCTCGAGCGCGACGAGCTCCTCCGCGATGGTGGGGGTCAACGCGATGCCGTTGGTGGCAATCGCGATGTCGATGCCCTCCGCGTCGAGCGCGCGCAACATCGGGAGGCATTCGGGGTTCGTGAGGGGCTCGCCGTAGCCGGCCAGGATCACGCGCCGGCATCGGCGGGCGATCGCGAGCACGTGCTCGAAGACGAGCTCGTGCATCGGACCCGGCGAATGACTCGTCGACGATGATCCGGTCGTGAGTGGGCACATCCGGCAGCGGAGCTGGCACCGGCTGGTGAATTCGATCTGTATCGCGATCGGATCGCCGGCGAGCGACAGGTCCGGTGGGCCGGGTAGGCGGACCGAGACCGCGGCGGACTTCATCGCGTGCGGGCGATCGTCTCGACGACGCGATCGATTTGGTGCTCCTCGATGCCGGCAAACAGCGGCAGGCTCAATCCGCGCGTGGCGAGGTCGCGCGCAACGGGTGTGTCGTGACGCGCGGGTCGGGCGGCGGCCAGGCTGCCGAGCGGCGGGAACAGGTTGCGGGTCTCGATGCCGTGGCACGAGAGCGTGCGCGCGAGGTCGTCGCGGGCGCTTTCGCGGTTCGGCGCGTCGACGAGAATCGAGAACAGCCACGGCGCCGCGACCACCGATGGTGCAACGGGCTGGAACGAGATGTTCGGTACGCCGAACAATCCCTCCACGTACCTTGCCGCCGCGGCTCGCCGTCGAGCGAGGAGGTCGTCGGCCCGTTCGAGCTGGGCGCATCCGACGGCCGCCGCGAGGTTGCCGAGCTTCAGGCCCAGACCGACGACCGAAGGCGCGTAGCGATCGTCTCCGCTTCCGACGCCTTGGCGACTCAACGCGCGCACTGCATGCGCGAGATCTGCGTCGTCGGTGGTGACCGCGCCGCCTTCGCCGGTCGTGACGATCTTGTTGCCGAAGAACGAGAACGCCGCCCCGACGCCGAGACCGCCGACCGGCCGGCCGCGGTACCTCGCGAGATGAGCTTCGGCGCCGTCTTCGACCACCCACAGGCCGGCGCGTCGAGCGAGCACGTTGATCGTGTCCATGTCGGCCGGATGCCCGTACGCGTGTACCGCGACGACGCCGACCGTTCGTGCCGTGATCGCGGCCGCCACCGCGTCCGGAGACAGGCACCAGGTCGCGGCGTCGACATCGACGACGACCGGAACTCCCCCGGCGTGACGGATCGCGTTGGCGACGGCGACGAACGTCAGCGCCGGGACGATCACCTCGTCGCCCGGACGTACCGCGAGTGCCAAGAGCAGGAGGTGCAGCGCGGCCGTCCCGCTTGCAACCGCGACGGCGTACTTCGTCGCGCACAGCCGCGACCATTCGTTCTCGAAGCGTTCGACGTACGGGCCGTTGCCCGACAACCAACCGCTGTCGAGCGCGTCGAGTGCGTACTTCTCTTCCAGCTCGCCGACCGAGGCCTGGCTGACCGGAATGGCCATCATCGTTGCGCGAGCTCCGCGAGAACGTCACAGAAACGATCCCCGGCCGACGACATCGTCAGGTCTCGGTGGCGGGCGCGTCCCGCGTCGACGAGCGTCGTCCCTACGCGCCGGTCGGTGACGACGAGATGCACCGCGTCCGCGACCGCCTGCGCCGAGGCGAACGGCGACAGCACCAGACCCGCGTCGGCGACCGTGGCCGGCAGGGCCGAGGAGCTCCGCGCGATCACCGGAAGACCCAGTGCCATCGCTTCGATCACGGTGTTGCAGAAGCCTTCGTGCTCGCTCAGGCAGACGAACGCGTCGGCGTTCTCGTAGTAGGCGCCGAGCTCGGCGTCGGGCACGGAACCCGGGCGCAGTACGACGTCGTCGAGCCCCAGCACGCGGATGAAGTCGTCGAGGGCCTCCTGGTAGCGGTGCGACGACGAAGCGCCGGGCAATGCGAGAACCGCGCGCGGGTCGTAGCAGTCGCGGTAGAGCTTGAATGCCTTCACGACCTCGTGCTGCGCCTTGTTCGGCGCGATGCGACCGACGAAGAGCCAGCGCGTACCCGGCCGCGCCGGCCAGGGTGAGGCCGCGCCGCGACCGAGACGATCGGTGTCGATCAGTACCGGCACGACCTCGATGCGCCGGTACCCGAAATCGGCGAGCTCGGTCGCGTTGAAGCGCGAGTCGGCGACCGCGAGGACTGCCCGGGGCGCGAGATTGCGCACCTGCTCGCGCGCGCCTTGCAGCAACCGCGCGATCGAGGGTTCCCAGCGCGAGAAGAATTGCGGCGGTGTGACGTTGTGATAGTTGACGACCAACGGCTCAGTCCGTCGGGCGACGATCTTGGCCGCTTTGGCGTACGCCGACGCCTGGTACACGAGGATCGTGTCGCCGTCGTCGGCTCGGCGGTCGAGCTCGGGAGTCGCGAGTGCCGTGCTCGCCGACCCGTTCGGGCGTTCGTCGGCGAAGATCTCCGAGGTGAAGTGGCGGGCGCGCAGTGCGTCTCGCAGGGCGACCGTGTGGCCGCCGACGGCGTCACGTTCGGCGTAGACCCCGATCACCTGATGAATCGCCGTCACGTCTCACATCGACGCGACCCGCGCCCGGATGGTTCCTCAATCTTGGGCGGGCTGCAGGAGCCCGGCTTCACGCGCGAACTGCACGAGCTCGGAACGGGTCGCGAGTCCGAGCTTGCGGTGAATGTGCGCGCGTCGTGATTCGATCGTGCGGAGGCTGGCGTAGCAAGCACGAGCGATTTCGGCGTTGGTGTGGCCGAGCGCGATCAGCTGCAGGATGTTCTGTTCTTCGGGCGTGAGATTCAGGGTCGAGTCGGGAAGTTGCGCGTGAGAGCGCAGGAACTCGACTCCGAGCGACGGCTGCATGTAGGCCGCGCCGGTGGCAACCGCGCGGATCCCCGTGAGCAGATCGTCGGTCGGGGCGTTCTCCAGTAGGTAGCCGTTGGCGCCGGCTCCGACTGCGGACTGGATGTTGAGGGCATGCCAGTTCTGGGTGAAGACCAGGATCGAGCTGCGAGGAAAGAACCCCCGCAGGCCACTGATCACGTCGGCAGACCTTGCGTCGGGCAGGTCGATGTCGGTGACGATGACGTCGGGACAGGCGCCGACCGCTCCCGCCTCGCGCACGGTTGCGGCTTCCGCAACGACGACAAGGTCGGACTGTCGTTCGATGACAGACCTCAGGCCCTCGCGCACTACGGCCCGACTGTGGACGAGCATCACCTCGACTGCTCGATCAGAACGAGATGGCTCTTCGGATCCAGACATCCGTGGCATTCCGTCTTTGCGGGGCCCGCTCCGGTTTGAACGAGGCCGTTGCGAACAGGCTGCGCCCATCCACCTGCCCTTGTCAAGTGACACAGTCAACTGACAGACTCATTCGATGGATCTGCGCCCCGCAGGTCGTAGGCTGGTGACCGTGGCTTCGTCCCGTATCGGCGAATCGCTCAGGACCGCGCGGGAGCGCGTTGGCTGGAGCCGCGAGGCCCTTGCGTATCACTCCGGGGTGAGCTGGTCCGCCATCGCGCAGATCGAGTCGGGACGCCGCAAGGACGTCCGGCTCAGCAGCTTGTCGGCGCTGGCGAACGCGTTGGGAGTGAGCGTCGATTACCTGATCGGGACGACGGCCATGATGGCGCCCCCGAAGCTCTTCGAGCATCGGCTGATGACTTACGAGTCGGACGACGACTATCTCGAGTCCGCGATCCCGTACATCGACGAAGGAATCGAACGGTCCCACCCTTTGCTGGTGGTAACGACCGAGGCGCATACCGCGCTGCTGCGTGACACGCTTGGCGATCGCTCCGAACAGGTCGAGTTCGCGGATTCGTCCGTCTGGTACACGTCATTGCACGATGCTCTGAACGGCTATCGCTCCTACGTGCTGCAGAAGCTCGACGCGGGAGCAGCCTGGATTCGAGTCTTGGGTGATCCGGTTTGGGCGGATCGATCCGACGCCGAGATCACCGCCTGGTTTCGCTACGAATCGTTGGTCAACCTCGCCTTCGCGGCGGCGCCGGCGACGATCATCTGTCCGTACGACACGCGGCGCTTCCCCGCGGAAGTGGTCGCCGAAGCGTGCCGGACGCATCCCGTCGTCGCGGACGGAAGTCTCGCCGGAACGACGAGCACATACTGCTCGCCCGAGGAATTCCTCCTGGAGCCGGGGACGCTTCGGTTGCTCGACTGAGCTGACGCGCCGAGTAGGCAGAGCGGGCGACGGGAATCGAACCCGCGTTCTCAGCTTGGGAAGCTGATGTTCTGCCGCTGAACTACGCCCGCGGAACAGCCGAGAATAACAGAGGTCGACTTTCCGGCATCCGCCCGCGCGGGGCCCGTGGTGGGGGAGAATCGAGTTCGTATGGCTTATGGAATCCCGCCCTCGGGTGATCCGACCGCGGTGATGGGCAGGCGCATCGCCGCTTACATCATCGACACGCTCCTTGCCCTGGGCATCCTCGTCGCGGTCATGGCCGTCACCAAGAACCGCGCCTACACGGGTGCGCCCGCGAACGCGTGCCGAACGCTCCGCGACACCCAAGGGTTCAGTGGTTTGTGCCTTCAGTTCGGCTCGCGCGTCTACACGTGGAAGGGCGGCGCCGCCGCCGCGGGCTACGGCTTTTCGGGTGTCGCCAGCTTCGTCAACCTCGTCGTCTTGCAAGGGATCACGGGCGCGAGCATCGGCAAGTTGATCGTCGGGCTGCGGGTGGTCGACGCGCAGGGCGCGCCGTGCGGGGTCGGGCGCGCGTTCGTGCGGTGGATCCTGCTGATCGTCGACAGCATCTGCGGCATCGTCGGCCTGATCGTCGCGCTCGCCACACACCCGCACCGGCGCGTCGGCGACATGGCGGCGGGAACGTACGTGGTCGCGCTCGCAAGCGTGGGTCGACCGGTGCTCGGCGTAGCCCCCGCGTATCCGCAGCAGTACGCGTATCAACCGCAGGGCGCACCCGCGTGGACGCCGCCGGGCGCTCCGCCGCCCGCGCCGCAGTGGGGTGCAACCCCTCCTCCGCCAACGTGGGGCGCGCCGCCGCCCGCGCCGCCGACTTGGGGCGCGCCGCCGCCACCCGAGTCCGCACCGCCCACCTGGGGTGCGCCGACGCCCGCGCCCGCGCCCGAGTCCGCGCCGGCCACTTGGGGCGCGCCCGCGCCGTCGACATGGGGCGCGCCGCAACCGGCACCCGAGCCGGCGCCCGCGCCGACCCCACCCCCGCCGCCCGTTCCGGGGAACGAGCCCGCGCCGCCCGCGTGGAACGCGCCGCCTCCGCCGGCGCCGCAGGAACCGCCCGCACCCACCCCGCCTGCGCCGCCGCCACCCGCACCGCCCGCGGCGGTGCCCGACCCGCCCGCCGAAGGCGAGTCGTGGTGGAACAAGGCCTTCAGCGAAGACGATGAGCCGGAGAAGTAGCGGGAGCCGGAGAAGTAGCCGGACTCAGATCCCGGGGGTGAACGAGGCCGTCGCCGGGCCTTCGCCGGGACCGTTCTCGATCGCTTCCCACAGCATCTCCGCGATGTCTTGCACGCGGACTTCTTCGTCCTTGCCTTCGCCCTTCACCCCGTCGTCGAACATCACGTAGCAGAAGGGGCACGCGACCGCGATCCGCGACGCACCCGTCGCGATCGCCTCTTGGCTGCGTTCGGTGTTCACCTTCTTGCCGGTGTTCTCTTCCATCCACATGCGCGCGCCGCCGGCGCCGCAGCACATGCCCTTGGTCCCGTTGCGCGGCATCTCGACGAGGTCGATGCCCGCGAGCGAACCGACGACCCGGCGCGGCGCGAGGTACACGTCGTTGTGGCGGCCGAGGTAGCACGAGTCGTGGTACGTCACGCGCTCCTCGAGTGACGCGCCGGTGAGCGACAGGCGGCCGTCGCGCACGAGCTCGTCGAGCAGCTGGCTGTGGTGCATGACCTCGTAGTTCCCGCCGATCTGCGGGTAGTCGTTCTTGATCACGTTGAAGCAGTGCGGGCACTGCGTGATGATCTTCTGCACGCCCATCGCGTTGAACGTCTCGACGTTCTGCATCGCGAGCATCTGGAAGATGTATTCGTTGCCGGATCGCCGCGCCTGGTCGCCGTTGCACAGCTCGCTCGGTCCGAGGATCGCGAAGTCGATGCCGGCGCGCTGCAGCAGCTTCGCGAGCGCGCGGCTCGTCTTCTTGTTGCGGTCGTCGAAGCTGCCCGCGCAGCCGACGAAGTAGAGGTACTCGTGGTTCAGCGGTGAGCCCGCCTCGACGATGTCGACGCCTACGAGCTGGTCGGCCCAGTCGCCGCGCTCGCCCTGGTTGAGGCCGTACGCGTTGCCGGCGTTCTCCATCGAGCGGTACGTGTTACCCAGTTCGGCGGGAAAGTCGCTTTCCATCAGCGTGAGGTAGCGGCGCATGTCGAGGATCTTGTCGAGGATCTCGATGTTCACCGGGCAGATCTCGTCGCACGCCTTGCAACTCGTGCACGCCCAGATCTCGTCGGAGGAGATGCGCTCGAACACGCTGTCGGCGGTCACGTCGATATCACCGACGACGCCGACGGGCGGCGAGACCTGCGGTGAGCCGG
>DASYJT010000483.1:0-7087 GCA_035996165.1 Acidimicrobiia bacterium | reverse complement strand
CACGGGATCGTCTCCGCGAGACCGCCGGTGCCGCGGTACGGGTACGAGTACGGCGCTCGGTAGACCTCGGGCGCGTACGGGCCGAACGACTTCTTGTACGGCACGACTTTGGCCGTGAGCGAAAGCGCGAGCAGCGTGCGGCCGTGGAACGCCTGGTCGAACGCGATCACGGCGGGCCGCCCGGTTGCGGCCCGCGCGATCTTCACCGCGTTCTCGACCGCTTCGGCGCCCGAGTTCACGAGCATCGACCGCTTCTCGTGGTCGCCGGGAGTGCGCCGCGCGAGCTGTTCGCACACCGCGACGTAGCCCTCGTACGGCGTGACCTGGAAGCACGTGTGGATGAAGCGGGCGGCCTGCTCGGCGATCGCGGTGGCGACCGCCGGATGCGCGTGGCCGACATTCACGACCGCGATCCCCGCGCCCAGGTCGATGAGGCGGTTGCCGTCGACGTCTTGGACGATGCCCCCCTGCGCACGATCCACGAAGATCGGCAACGTGGTGCCTACGCCCGCGGGCACGGCTCGCTCGCGTCGGGCCCACAGCTCACGCGACTTGGGCCCCGGGATCTCGGTGACGAGCTTGCGGCGCTGCTTCATGCGAGTCCTTGTTGCATCAGAAGGTGGCTATCCGAGTGTCGTCGCGTCGACGGATCCGAGCCCGCTACGCGCGGCGCGCCAGCTGAAGACGCCGCCGATCGTCAGCAGGATCAATGCGCTGGCCAGCACGATCGTCGACAGAGCGTTGATCGACGGGGATACGCCGAAATGGAGTTGACCGAAGATGTACAGGGGCAGGGTCGTGGAGCCTGGGCCCGAGGTGAAGTCGGTGATCACGACGTCGTCGAGCGAAATCGTGAACGCCAGCATGGCGCCCGCGAGGATTCCCGGCGTCGCCAGAGGCAGCACGACCCGCAGGAACGCCTGGAGAGGCGTGGCGCCGAGATCGGCGGCCGCTTCGATGAGGCGGTTGTCGAATGCCGTCAAGCGGGCCTTCACGACGACGACCACGAACGCAATGCAGAACGTGACGTGGGCCGCGATCACCGTCTGGATGCTGAGCTCGACGTGTGCGAAGCGCTTGAAGAATGCGGTGAGTGCGATACCCATGACGATTTCCGGCATCACCAAGGAGATGAAGATCAAGGTCGAGTAGCCGGACCGGCCCCGGAATTTGAAGCGGGTGAGCGCGAACGCGGCGAGCGTGCCGATGATCGTGGCCAGCAATGTCGCGATGAACGCGACCTTCAGGGTGTTGCGGAACGCCTGCAGTGCCAGATGGTTGCGCGCAAGATCGCCGTACCAGTGGGTCGAGAAACCCGTCCAGCGAGTGCCGCTCTTCGCTTGGTTGAAGCTGAACGTCACCAGCACGATGATCGGCGCGAAGAGGAATGCGAACACGAGGATCGCGTGGAGCTTGAGGTAGCGCGGCCGTAGGGAGCTCTTCTTGCTCATAGCGCCTCCTCGCCGACGCGACGGAGATAGACGAACACTCCGGCGAGTATGAACACCATCAGCAGCACCGACATGGCGGAGCCGAGGGGCCAGTTGTTCCCGCTGTTGAATTGGTCGTACACGGTGTTACCGAACATCTGTGTGTTGACGCCCCCGAGCAGTTCCGGGGTCACGAAGTCGCCGACCGCGGGGATGAACACGAGCAGGATCCCTGCGATGAGCCCGGGCGCAACCGTGGGGATGATCACGCGGAACAAGGTGGACGCCTTGCCGTGACCAAGGTCGTAGCTCGCCTCGACGAGTGAGGGGTCCATCCGCTCGATCGACGCGTATAACGGCAGGATCATGAACGGCAGGAAGCCGTAGGTCAGGCCGAGGATCACGGCGAAGTCGGTGTTGAGGAACTCGTGGCCGCGGCCGAGACCGATCGTGCCGAGCACCGAATTCAGTAGGCCATCGCGCTGCAGGATGAACTGCCACGCGTACATTCGGATCAGGTAGCTCGTCAGGAACGGGATGATGACGAGCACCAGATACACGTTGCGCAGCCGACCCCCGAAGCGCGCGATCCAATACGCAATCGGGAAGCCGAGCAGCACGCACGCGATCGTCGAGACCGCCGCGTACCAGATCGAACGCCAGAAGATCGGTAGGAAGCGCGGGTTCAAGGCGGTCTTGTAGTTCGACCAGATCAGGTTGCCCCACGAGAACTTGATCGGGCTCGCGACGGTGCGGCCGCCCAAGCTGTACGCGACCACGAGCAGCGTGGGGATCACGAGCAGGAAGAAGAACCACACACTGGTCGGAAGAAGGAGGAGGTTCCCCGAGAGCCAACCCGGGAGCCGGCGGCGCGTGGTCGTCACCGCGACCGGAGAGTCGTCGACGGCAGACTCTGGCGGCCGGTCGGCCTGCGTCGTGCTCAAGCCGTCTTGACCTCCGTCCACCGGTCCGAATACTTGAGCTCGGCGTCGCCGATGTCCTTTTGGAAGGGAAGCTTCGCGAGGACATCCGCGGGCGGGTAGATCAACGGGTTGTCGAGGATGTCTTTGTTGATGTACTTCTCGGCCGCCTTGTTGGGACTGCCGTAGTTGACGAAGTTCGTGAGCGCGGCGCCGACCTTGGGCTCGAGGATGTAGTTCATGAACTCGCATGCGTTCTTCGGGTGTTTGGCGCCCTTGGGGATGGCCATGGAGTCGACCCACGAGAACGCGCCCGACGTAGGGATGACGTATTCGATCTTGGCGTTGTCGGCTTGAATCGTGAACACGTCGCCGGAGTACGCCTGCGCCATGAGGAGCTCGCCGCCCTTCAGCGGATCCTGGTAATCCGAGGTGATCTGCTTGACCTTCTTCTTGAGCGCGATGAGGTAGTCCTTGGCCGCGTCGAGGTCGGCGTCGTTCGTCGAGTTGGGGTCTTTCTTCAACGCGAACAGGGCCATCGCGAACGCGTCACGCGCTTCGTCGAGGAACGAGGACTTGCCTTTGACCGCGGGAAGTTCGAACGCGTCCCAGTCGGTGACCGCGCCGCCGACCTTCGACTTGTCGAAGCCGATCCCGGTCGTGCCCCACTGCCAGGGGATCGAGTACTGGTTGCCGGGGTCGTAGGCCGCGTCGCGGAACCGCGGGTCGAGGTTCTTCACGTTGGGGATGAGCGAGAGGTCGAGCGGTTGGACCAGGCTCGCATGCTTCATCTTCACCAGCGTCGCGTCGGTCGGGACGATGATGTCGTAGCCGGTGCTTCCCGACGACAACTTCGCGAACAGTGCGTCGTTCGACGAGTAGTTGTCGTAGGTGACCTTGATCCCCGTGGTCTTTTGGAAGTTGGGAATCGTGTCGCTGGCGATGTAGTCGGTCCAGTTGTAGAAGTTGAGCGTCTTCGCCTCGACCGCGCTCGAGAACGTGTGCGGAGTGGTCGGCGTGTTGCCGAGCGTCGTGGTCGCCCCGCCTCCGGTCTTGGCGCTGCTCCCGCACGCGGCCGCGAAGCCGGCCGCGGACGCGAACGCCATGGTGCGCATGAACGTGCGCCGGCTGAAGTGCGGCGACGTGGTGTCCCAGATGAAGGCCAGATTCACGCGGTCCGGATCGCTCATTGCACTAGCTCCTTGTCGAGGGTGGGCCTGTCCTGCAGCACCACATTGAACTCTGGATCCCAGACCAATCGGGTGCGGGTGCCGGGTACGCCGGCGTCACTCACCCGTTCGCTGTTCTGGCGGAACACCACGAGCGTCGTGCCCTCGTCGGTCCGCACGACGAGCTGCGTCGACACGCCCTGGTAAACGACGTCGACGACGGTGCCGCCGATCGTGCACAGCTTCTCGGCGACGGGCTCGTCCTCGGCGACGACCCGAAGTTTCTCGGGGCGCACGGTGAAGGCGAGCTTGTCGCCGGGGCTGACGGCCCGGCCTTCGGGCGCCGCGACGAGCAGGCGATCGCCCGGCGCCGCCTCGACCTGGAGCAGCTCGCCGACCCGACCGACGACCGCGGCCTCGATGATGTTCGACGTACCGATGAATCCCGCGACGAATCTGGTGGCCGGGCGCTCGTAGATGTCTTCGGGGTAGCCGATCTGTTCGACCTTGCCCTGTGACATCACTGCGACCCGGTCGCTCATCACGAGCGCCTCTTCTTGGTCGTGGGTGACGTAGACGAATGTGACGCCCACCTCGCGCTGGATGCGCATCAGCTCCAGTTGCATCTGTTTGCGCAGCTTGAGGTCGAGGGCGCCGAGCGGTTCGTCGAGCAGCAGCACCGCGGGCTCGTTCACGAGGGCGCGCGCGAGCGCCACTCGCTGCTGTTGGCCGCCGGAGAGCTGAGCCGGGCGCCGGTCGTCGTAGCCGTTCAACTGCACGAGGTCGAGGTAGTGCTTGACGCGTGCCCGGATGTCGGTCTTCGACACCTTCTTGCGCCGGAGCCCGAACGCCACGTTGTCGGCGACGGTGAGATGGGGGAAGAGCGCGTACGACTGGAACACGGTGTTGACGTTGCGTTTGTAGGGCGCGACGCCGACGATGTCGCGGCCCGTCAACTCGACCCTTCCGGAGTCCGGCTCTTCGAATCCCGCAATCATCCGCAGCGATGTCGTCTTGCCGCATCCTGACGGGCCGAGCATCGAGAAGAACTCGCCGCGGCCGACCGTGATCGTGACGTCGTCGACGGCGAGCGTGTCGCCGAATCGCTTGGTCACCCCGTAAAGGCCTACTTCGACTGGTCCTTCGGGATCGGTCAACCCCGCCTCCTGCGAGCCGTGTACGGACTGTCGGGAACCCTGGCAGATGCCGAGCGCGAACTGCAACCATGATCATGCACCCGTACGACGCGCCGGCGGGTACGCGGCCGGCCAGCTT
Source organism: Acidimicrobiia bacterium (assembly GCA_035996165.1). Lineage (GTDB taxonomy): Bacteria > Actinomycetota > Acidimicrobiia > IMCC26256 > PALSA-610 > PALSA-610. The sequence goes on along the minus strand of DASYJT010000483.1, from coordinate 2,293 downwards.
CGATATTCGTAGTCACCCGATGCGAGGAGGCACGATGCGCAAGTACTCCGTTCGGCCCGCGATCACACTTCGGGGCCGGAAGTTCAAAGGGCTCCGCGGCTTCGCCGGAAAGCCGTTCCATCCGCCGCTCACCGATTTCCCGATCGGCGCCTACGTGCTGGGTGCGATCTTCGATGTCATCTCGGTCGTGGGTGGGCACCGGCACGCGTGGGCGCGCGAGATGTGGCACGCCGGCACGTTCGTGTTCGTCGGGGGCGCGATCGTGTCGGTGTTCGCCGCGCTCACCGGTTTCGTCGACTGGCTGCGGTCGTCGGAAGCCGGGACGCAGGCGCGCCGCACCGCGAACACGCACGCGACCATCATGCTGACGGTGACCGTGCTCGCGCTCGTCGACATCGCGTTGCGCCTCAACGGCTACCACACCCATGCGTCGACGCCCGTGGCGATCATGGTCTTGTCGGTGGTGATCGCCGCGCTCGTGAGCCTCGGCGCCACCTACGGCGGCAGCCTCGTCTTCGACTACGGATTCAACGTGGAGACCGCCGGCGACAGCCCGGTGTGGCACGAGTCGGAGACCGACGTGCTCCCGGGCGAACACGGCTCGAGCTAAAAGGCGTCCTTCGGGAACTCGAATACCTCACCGCGGCCGCTGCGGGCGAGCGACTGGTAGGCACGCTCGGCGAACCACCAACGCCCGTCGACGCGTCGGTGGTCGTCCTGGTAGACGCCGAAGGCCTGCGTGGCGTGACCCGATGCCGAGTCTTGGCGGAGCTCGCATATGTAGAGGCGCGCGGTCGCCCGGTCGGGGTCGCCGCCCGCGCGCAAGGTGACGCGGGTGCTGAGCGGCACGAACTCGAAGAACTCGAAGCGCTCCACCGCGGTGCCGATGAAGTCGCCGACCGCCTGCGGGCCCGTGAGCGCGATCACCGGATTCGTGACGGTGTCGACGCTCACCGGCGCGTCGGGCAGGAACATGTCGTGGAACTCCGCCCACGCGCGGCGGGTCACCGCGTCGGCGTAGGCATTCTGCAGGCGCGTGATCGCGACGTAGTCGATTGTGTCCTGGAGCGCGTCTCCCGGGTCAGGCATTCGGGCGGGAGAAGTCGCGGTTCGGGTGCTTGGGCGGCATCGCGACGTCGGGGACCGGGCACTTGCTCTCGCGCATGTCCTCGAGCACGTGGACCATGTTGAGGAGATCCTCTTCGTAACGGAACTTGCCGTTGCCCGCGTAGATCAGGGTGGAGACGCCCGACTGCTCGTACGGGCGTCCGTCGGCGCGCTTGCCCCCGAGCACCTGCCGCCACTTGATGATCACGTTGTCGCCCGCGATCGCGTAGAAGTCGACCGGGAACTTCCACTCCTCGAACCCGACCATCGCGTCGCCGAAGACCGTGGCCTTCATCTCGTCGATGCCCTCGACCCGGCCCCAGGCGGGATCGATGAACACCGCGTCGTCGGTGAAGTACTGGGCGAGGGCGCTCCAACCGGCGCCACCGGCGTCGATCACCTTGCGCGTCTCCACGTAACGCTCCACGGTGGCTTCGATCTCGTCGCGGGGGTAGGGCATCGGCGCGCCTCTCGGTAGTGACTGTCGGGAACGATCGGTCCCAGACGATGATCCGGCTGGACCCGTCGACGCAAACGCGGCCGGGCGTGGGACGATGTGGATATTCCGAGGGGGGACCATGGGCGAAACGGTGAGTGTCGAGCGGGTTGTGGCGGCGCCGCCCGGAGTGCTCTGGGCGATGGTGGCCGACGTCACCCGGATGTGCGAGTTCTCCCCGGAGAACACGCGCTGCAAGTGGATCGGACGGACCAAGGCGCCCGTCGTCGGGGCGAAGTTCCGAGGCACCAACGAGAACGGCAAGAAGAAGTGGAAGACGGTGGCCACGATCGTCGACGCGCAGCCCGGTCACTCATTCGCGTTTCAGGTCAAGGCCGGGCCGTTCGGTGTGGCGCGCTGGGAGTACCGGTTCGACCCGACCAACGACGGCGGATGCCTCGTGACGGAGACGTGGATCGACCAGCGCGGCCTCGTCGGCCGCACGCTCGCCGGGCCGGTCAGTGGTGTCACCGAACGGACCGAGCACAATCGGGCGGGCATGGTCACGACGCTCGAGCGACTCGCCGCCTCCGCCGAGAACGCCGCGGTGTAGCAGTCGGCGGGACACGGTGCGGGGGACTAGGGCGCGGGGGAGTCGGCGATCACGGCGACGATCTCGTCGCCGTAGCGCTCCAGCTTGGTCGGCCCGATGCCGGCGCACCGCGCCAGCTCCGCGAGCGACTCCGGCCG
>DASYJT010000482.1:0-14586 GCA_035996165.1 Acidimicrobiia bacterium | reverse complement strand
GGAGCAGGTCGTCGACGGTGTCGGGAACATGGTTGAAGGCGATGCCGACGCTCGCGGTCACCGTGATATCGCGCCCGGCAACGTTGAACGGGACGGCGACAGCGTGGAGCAGCCGGTCGGCAATCCGCGTGGCATCCGCTTCCGAGGTGAGGTCCTCGAGGAGGACCGCGAACTCGTCGCCGCCCAATCGCGCGACGGTGTCGGCCGGACGCACACATGCCTTCAGCCGTTCGGAGACCGTGCACAACAATGCATCGCCCGCGGCGTGCCCAAGACTGTCGTTCACGCCTTTGAAGCCGTCGAGGTCGATGAAGAGGACCGCGAGCGCGCCCGGATGACGTCCCGAGCGCGTGAGAGCGTGACCGACGCGGTCTTGGAACAGTGCTCGGTTCGGCAGGTGGGTGAGCGAGTCTCGGAACGCCTGTTCCTCGTTGAGACGCCACGCCACCACGCTCGCGGCACTGGCAGCGAGCACGAAACCGCCATGAATCAACGCCCACTTGAAGGGATGCGCGACCGCGTCGGCGTGGTCGTACACCGCCGACGGATCGAGCGCGCCGAACACGCCGTGATGCAGCACGACGAAGCCGATCGCCATCAAGAACGGCAGCCAATCCTGGTAGAGGGTGAGGATGCCGACCATGACGAAGAAATGGAAGTGCATCTCGATCACGCCGCCGCTCAGCCCGACCAGGGCGGCGGACGACGTCACCAATCCGACCGCGGTCATGCCCGAGACGAACTTGCGCCGATCGGGATTCGTGCTCGCCAGGATCGCGAACACCGCCACGGCGCCCGCGCCTTGGAAGCACTCGAACAGGGGACGACCGACGACGACGCCAAAGAGGAACACGCCGACCACGTGCGCCCGCAAGAGGAAGGTCAGGGTGCGGTGGCGCACCCGCCAGACGTCCTCGCTCAGCGACTGCCCGCGGGGCAGCCAGGCCAGACCCGAGCGCAGTACTCGGCCCGTCGCGCCTCCCCCAGCAAACATCGATGCATCTTCGACCTCCAGCCCGGCGCGATTGAGGAAACATCATGCAAACGGGCGTTTTCTGCCAGAACGGCGGCCGCGCGGGCCCGGTCAGACTGGTCAGAACTTGATGCCGGCGGGCAGCGTGAACGACTGATTGGTCAGGTTGGCGCCGGCGGAGTCGACGACCGCGGCGGGAGAGCTCAAGATCGGCGTACTCGTCGCGACTGTGGCAACGGTGCCGGCCGCGCCCTTGGTTCCGAAGACGATCAAGAGCGTCTTCGTGCTCGCCGTCCACGTGATCGACGACTTGTTGGCTCCACTCCCGCTGAAGCTCGCGGATCCGGAGCCGACGTACGTGCTCACCCCGAGATCGAGGAGGCCGAAATTGAACGTGCACGTTGCGCTCGTCACGCTGACCGAGTCGTGCGTGGGGTTCGCTCCGTCGTTGAGGGTCACGGTCACGTCATTGGACACAGTGAGTGTCTGATCAGCGGTGTCCGTCGCCCACGTCGAACAGAAACTGCTGACTCGCATCTGGGCCGAGTAGACGATCGCGATCGAGTCGCCCTTCTCGATGCGGCCCGCCGTACCGCCGGAGACGTTCGCAAGCGTGACGCTCACGATCGTCGGTTGCGGTGCGACGACGAGGGAGAGGCTCTTCGAGACGGTTCCGTTTGCCGCGTCGGTGAGCGTCACGACGACGGTCGCGGTCCCGGGGGTGCCGTTCGGTGTCCCGGAGATGACGCCGGCCGAGCTCATGACCAATCCGGCGGGCAATCCTGTCTGCGACCACGTGTACGGCGTGGTGCCCGCCGCGCCGACCAACGTCGTCCCCGCGTAAACAACCGTCTTCTCGCCGCCCGGCAACGACGCCGTGGTGATCGTCGGCGCGGCGCTGGTGAAGATCTTGATCGTCTTCGTCACCACGACGCCCTGCGCATCCGTGAGCGTCACCACGACGTCGGCGTTTCCGGCGACGGCTCCCGGTGTGCCCGTGACGACCCCCGAGGGGCTCATGGTCAGTGCCGAGGGCAACCCCGAGGCCGACCAGACGTACGGCTGCGACCCGCCCGACGCGGTCACAGTCGCGTTGTAGGGAACGTTTAGGTCAGCGCCGGGAAACTGGATCGTCACGATGGTCAACGGGCCAGTGATATCGAGTGCGAGACTCTTGGTGGCCACGACGCCGCGGGCATCGGTGAGCTTCACCGCAACCGTCGCGGTCGCGACCGCACCGTTCGGAGTCCCGGAGATCGTTCCCGTCGTCGAGCTCATCGACAATCCCGAGGGCAAGCCGGTGGCCGACCAGATGTACGGCGTGGTGCCGCCGGTACCCGCCAACGGCGCGCTGTACGGAGAGCCGACTGCTCCACTCGCCAGGGTCGCGGTCGAGATGGTCGGCGCGGCGAGGACGGTGAGCGAAAGATTCTTGACGATCGAAGACGCCACGGCGTCGGTCAACGTCACCGCGACGTTCGCCGATCCCGAGGCACCGGTCGGCGTCCCGGAGATCGTTCCCGTGGTCGGGCTCATCGACAAACCCGCCGGCAAGCCGGTGGCCGACCAGGTGTAGGGCGATACGCCGCCGGTACCCGCCAACGGCGCGCTGTAGGGATCGCCGATCTCACCGTTGGCCAACGACGCGGTCGTGATGACGAGGAGCGGCGCGCCGCGGCCGTTGAGTTGCCGGAACGCGGCGGTGAGCGTGTACGTGTACGGCGCGCTACCGACCGAGTCGAGCGTCGCAACGATCGCCACGGTGATCGCGGTCGGCGTGCCCGTGCAGTCAGGTTGGGCAATGCCGTTGACCGAGCACGAGACCGTGGTGCTGTCGACATTGGCGGCGAGCACCGCGTCGTTCACGAGGGTGCCCGCTTCGCAATGTCGACGGAGAAGATTGCCCGAAACGAGAACATAGTTGCTGATGTTCGCGGTCGGGGCTGTGACCCGATTCGGTGCATTCCAATTGAAACGCGCGACCGCGGTCGAGGTGCCGGTGACCGGAGGCGTCGGGTCGGCGCACGACGTTGTGTCGGTCACCGACATCTGCGGGCCACTCGAGTTCCGGGCGTCGCTCACGATGTATGCGGCGGCGGCGCGAGCGTCGCTCGAGCGCTTGAGGTTCTCGTTGACCGAGGTTCCGCCGTTGAGCACGACGACGAAAGCGGCGGCCAACGCGCCGAAGATGACGGCCTCGATGCCGACGGAGACGATCACCTCGGCAAGCGTGAACCCACCCTCGTCGCGCGTTCGCGCTTTGCGTTTCGCTACCAGTCGCCTCATTGATTGCTCCACGACAGGATCGAGAGCGCGCGGCCGAACGATCCGTCGTCGTAGAACGTGATATCGGCGCGCAGGACGGCCGAGATATCGGGACACGGAGAAGCAATCGTGGTGGGACACACCGACAAGACGACATGACGTTGGCCCGCCGGTGCGGATGACGGTGTGCAGTCGACTCGCACCGGTGAAGCCGGGTTGTTGAGGGTGAACGCCGGAGTGAACGAAGCGCACGACCCGACGAGACCTTGACCGGAGGTCACTCGTATCGTGGCGATGTCCGCCTGCATCGCGGCGTCGACGTCGTAGTCGGAGCCTCTCGAGCTCCTGAACACGACCGTCGCTTGCGAGCTCGTGTCGGCGAAGCCGAGGAGTGAGGCGACGATGACCGACGTTGCGGTGAGGAAGATCAGCGCGAGCTCGAGCGCGATCCCCTCCTCACCATGCGCGCGCATGCGGGCGAGCTTCATGACCGGCGCACCACAATCAGCAACTTTTCCGAGGTGAGGTTCGGCGCCGTCGCGGTGATCACGACGGTCTGGAACTGCGGAGTGGCTGCGCCCGTCGCCGGGCACGCTCCGTACCCCGGCGCCACGGTGTAGCCATTGGGCGGCACCGGTGATGAGACCGAATACGACGTGCTGCACCACGCGACTCCGTTCGCGGCGCTCGACTGCGCGACCGCGACCTCGAGGGCTTCGGCGTAGCTGCGGGCAACGACGCCCGAGGTCGTGGTCTGCCGATTTTGCAGCGCGCTGGCAAACAGCGCGCTCATCCCGCCGATCAGGACGAACACCGCGCCGCTCGCAATCACGAGCGCGACCAGGACTTCGACCAACGTGGAGCCGAGGTCGTCCAGAGACGGATTGGCGTCTCGACGCCTTGCGCGCCGGTGCATCAGATCAAAGACTCCTTGCCCGGCGGATTCGGTACGCGGGCAATCGCGGCGTGTGTAAGTCCGTTCGTCGCGGGCAGCGGCCTACTTGTGGACCATCTGCAAGCCAGGCGCCAGGCCCCGCGTAGCCTGACCTGATGACGAAGTCGGCTGCTCGGTGAGTTGGGTCCGGCTTGTCCTCATCGCATTCGGACTGCTCCTCGCGTCGTGGGTGCTTCTCGGCTTGCTCGCTCGGCGCCTCCCACGCGGTTCGGCGAAGGATCTGGCAACCGTGCTTCCGGCGTGCATCGCGACGGCGCGCAAGCTCCGGCGCGACCCGCGTGTACCGCGTCGAGCAAAGGTCGCAGTCGCGGTCGCCGGGCTCTGGGTGATCTCGCCGATCGACCTGATTCCCGAGTTTCTGCCGGTGATCGGGCCGCTCGACGACGTCATCGTCGTCGCGTTGGCGTTCCGTTACGCGGCCCGTCAGATTCCGCGAGAGGTGCTGTTCGAGGCGTGGCGCGCCGAGCCGCGCATCCTGGAACGACTCCTCGGGAGCAGACGGGACGCGGTCTAGACCGCAGTACGGTGCCATAGGTGGTGGATGGAGCAGGCGCGGTCGACCGCGCGCGGCATCGGTTGGGCCAGAGCGCGTTCGCGCGCCGGGCCGCAGGTTCGGTTCACGGGGTGCTCACCCGTGAGCAACTCTTCGCGTTGACATTCGACGACGGCCCGGATCCGAACGTGACGCCCGGAGTGCTCGAGCTCCTCGCGCAACGGAACGGCACCGCGACGTTCTTCATGCCGGCCGAACGGGCGCTCGCGCATCCCGACCTTGCTCGACGCGTTGCCGCGCTCGGCAACGAGGTCGGCGTGCACGGATTCCGCCACGAGCGCATCACCGAGCTCGGGCTTGCGGGCTTCCGTCGCGAAACCACGTTGGCGCGCCGCGAGCTGCGCCGTATCCTCGGCACGACCCCCCGTTGGTTTCGCCCGCCGTTCGGCGCGCAGAACCTGCGGACGTTCCTGGCGACGCGCGTACAGGGAATGGATGTGGCGGTGTGGGCGAGCGATATCAGCGATGCCATCACCACTATCGACGTCGGCATCGAGCCCGGACCGTCTGGAACGCTGCTGCTGAACGCGGGCGGCATTCAGACAACATGTACGCCCGGAGCCATCCTGTTACTGCATGACACCCCGGCGCGGGACGATCCGCCCGCCGATGCACCCGCCCGCAAACTCGCACTCATAGGCCGCATACTGACAGCCATAGACTCCCTCGGCGGGCGCGTCGTGACTCTCAGTGAGATCCTCCGACACGGCGCCGCGGACCGGCGCATCTGGCGCTCCGCGGGCTACTAGGACCGGATCACGTACATGCACGACCAAAGCGCCGCACCCCAGCCGAAGGTCGGCGTGTGTGTCCTGACGTACGACCGCAACGACCAGCTCGCGGCACTGCTCGAAGCTCTCTCGAAGCTCGATCGCCCCGACGCCGACGTCCGGATCGTGATCGTCGACAACAGCTCCACGGCACTCGCGCGTCCAGTCGTCGACGCGTTCCGGGCGCGCACGACCGGTTACAAATGGGCCTGGCCAATCGGCTACGTCTCGGAACCGGAGCGCGGTATCGCGGGCGCGCGAAATCGAGCAGTCAGCGAATGCGCCGACGTCGACTTCGTCGTCTTCATCGACGACGACGAGATTCCGCAGACCGACTGGCTCGCGTCGATATGTGCGGTGCAGGCGGCTTCAAAGGCCCCAGTGGTCGTCGGGCGTGTCGTCCCGAGGTTCGACTCTCCCCCGCCGAAGTGGATCGTCGACGGCGAGTACTTCAGCCGGCCCCGGCACGCCACGGGTCAACGCGTGTGCTGGGCGATCACGGGCAACGTCATGATCGCGCGCGCGTTGCTCACTCGCTACACGCCGCCATTCGACGAGCGATTCAATCTCTCGGGCGGTGAAGACACGCACTTCTTCATGAGAGCGCGCGACGACGGCACTCTGATGGTGTCGGCCGACGACGCGGTCGTCTTCGAAGACATCCCCGAAGAGCGAACGTCGTGGCGCTGGATCATGCGGCGCGAATACCGCCGGGGCAACACGTTGAGCCTCTGCATGCGCGACCTTCATCCGGGCGTCTATCGCCGGCTCCGGCGCGCGGTGCAAAGCGCGTACCGCATCGTGCAGGGCGTCGCGTTGTTGACGCTCGTGCCATTCGGCGGGCGCTGTGCACTGGCCCGGGCGGCGCACCGACTCTGCCTCGGCGCCGGTCTGCTCACCGGGCTCCTGGGATTCCGCTACGAGCACTACGTGCATGAGCACCGGCACAACCTGGCACGCGTGCACTCGCGGATCTGACGCCGGTTGGCTCGCGATGCCGATCACGGCCCGCGTAGCCTCTCGGCCATGGCGAAGATCACGTTCATCGGGGCCGGCAGCACGGTGTTCGCCCGCAATCTGCTCGGCGACATCCTCGGCCACGAGGAGCTCGCGGGTTCCGAGATCGCCCTGTTCGACATCGACGCCGAGCGGTTGGCGACTTCGGAGCTCGTGGCCCGCCGGGTGGCGGAGGCATTGGATGCGCCCGCGAAGATCACCGCGACCGTCGACCGGCGCGCCGCGTTCGACGGCGCCGACTACGCGATCAACATGATCCAGGTCGGCGGCTACGAGCCGTGCACGGTGACCGACTTCGAGGTGCCGAAGCAGTTCGGGTTGCGCCAGACCATCGCCGACACGCTCGGCATCGGCGGGATCATGCGCGGGCTGCGCACCATTCCCGTGATGCTCGACATGTGCCGCGACATGGAGGCGCTGTGTCCTGACGTGTGGTTCCTCAACTACACGAACCCGATGGCGATCAACTGCCGGGCGGTGGCGCGAGCCTCGTCTATTCGCACCGTCGGGCTGTGCCATTCGGTACAGGGCACCGCGTTCGAGCTGTCACTCGACCTCGGGATCCCGTATCGCGAGATCACGTATCGCGCGGCGGGGATCAATCACATGGCGTTCTACTTGGAGTTCTCGCACCACGGCGAAGACCTGTATCCGCGGCTGTTGGAGTTGGCGCGAACGGGTGCGGTGCCCGAGGGCAATCGGGTGCGCTACGAGGTGCTCCGGCGCCTGGGCTACTTCGTGACCGAGTCGAGCGAGCATTTCGCCGAGTACGTGCCGTGGTTCGTCAAACGCGACCGACCGGATCTCATTGAGTCGTTGAACATCCCCTTGGATGAGTATCCACGGCGCTGCGTCGCGCAGATCGCCGACTGGGACGCCGAGCGGGCCCGGTTGGAGAGCGGCGAGGCGTTCGACGTGCAACCGAGCTTCGAGTACGCGGCGACGATCATCCGCAGCATCGAGACCGGCAAGCCGCGGGTCATCTACGGCAACGTGCCAAATGCGGGCCTCATCGACGACCTGCCCGCCGGCTGCACCGTCGAAGTGCCATGCCTCGTCAACGGGAACGGTGTGCAGCCGACGCATATCGGTGCGTTGCCGCCGCAACTGGCCGCGTTGATTCGCACGAACGTGAACGTGCAGGAGCTGACGGTCGAGGCCGCGCTGACCGGTCGGCGCGAGCACGTGTACCACGCCGCGATGATGGATCCGCACACGGCGGCCGAGCTGGATCTCGACCAGATCCATCAGTTGGTCGACGCGCTGCTCGACGCGCACGGTGCGTGGATCCCGGAGTTGACCTAGCCCGTGTTCCACCGCCGCAAGGGATTGCCCGACGACTGGGATCTCGTCATTTCCGAATCGTGGGCCGCGTGGAGCGGCTTCTCTGTCGACGAGCGGGCGGGTCTCGCCGACATCGCCGATTGGCTACTGCGGCACAAGCACTGGGAGGCCGCGCACGGCTTCGAGTTGACCGACGAGATCGCGACGACGGTCGCGCTCGAGGCGTCGCTGCTCGTCCTCGAGCTCGGCACCGACTTCTACGACGGAGTCAGCGCGATCGTCGTGCATCCCACGACAATCCTGAGCCGCGGCACGTACGCGGGCCCGGTACCGGGGACGATCGTTGCGGGGCCGGCACCGCTGTTGGGAGAGGCGCACGACCGGCGGGGTCCGATTCTCATCGCGTGGGACGAGGCGCGGCGCGCGGCTCGTCATCCTGGAAGCGGTCGGAACGTCGTGTTCCACGAGTTCGCCCACAAGATCGACATGCTCGACGGCATGACCGACGGCACTCCCCCGCTGAAGCGCGATGCGGTGCCGCGCTGGGTCGAGGTGTGCACTCCCGTGTACGAGTCACTGCGCGACGGCGTGCCCCGACCGCCCCTCGACATGTACGGCGGCACCAACCCCGCCGAGTTCTTCGCGGTCGCGACCGAAGTGTTCTTCGACGTACCGGCCGAGCTGCACGAACACGAGCGCGAGCTGTACGAGGTCTTGCGCGATTTCTACGAACAAGACCCCGCGGTACCGTTCCGTCCGCCGTTGGGCCAGATCGGAGAACCGGAGAGAACATGACGCCGACAGTTCGCCCGGACGACAACGCCGCTTCCGCCAAGATCAGCGCGCGGATTCAGGAGTTGGACGATTGGCGGGGAAAGACCCTCGCGCATCTCCGTCAGCTCATCCACGATGCCGACCCCGACATCGAGGAGGAGTGGAAATGGGAGAAGCCAAAGTCGGGCGGGACCCCCGTGTGGTCCCACGACGGCATCGTCTGTACCGGCGAGTCCTACAAGGAGGTCGTGAAGCTCACCTTCTTTCGCGGAGCCTCCCTCGACGACCCGAAGCAGCTGTTCAATTCCAGCCTGGAAGGCAACACGCGCCGTGCGATCGACGTCCGAGAGGGCGAAAAGATCAACGCCGCCGCCTTCAAGAAACTCATCCGCGCCGCGGCAGCTGCCAACTCCGCGGCGCGTACGAAGCCGGCGGCGAAGAAGTAGCCAGGAGCGCTCCGTCAACCGCAAGCGGAGGACCTTGGCGCACCCACCTGGCAGGCTGCGGCGATGAGTGATCTGCACGACGAGGCGAACCGGGCGCTGCACGCGCTCGTCGGCGCGGAGGCGGGGTTCCGGCCCGACCAGTTCGAGGCGATCGAAGCGCTCGTCGCCGATCGGCGGCGTGTCCTCGTCGTGCAGCGGACGGGCTGGGGCAAGAGCGCCGTCTATTTCGTCGCGACCCGCATGTTGCGCGACCGCGGCGCGGGACCGACCCTGCTCGTGTCTCCCCTGCTCAGCCTCATGCGCAACCAGATCGAGGCGGGTGCGCGCGGCGGTGTGCGTTCGGTCCGCATCACGAGCGACAACACCGCCGAGTGGGACGAGATCGTCGCCGACCTCGACGCCGATCGCGTCGACCTCCTGCTCGTGTCGCCGGAACGATTCGCGAACGAGCGCTTCCGCGACGAGGTCATGCCCGAACTGGCCGAACGCATCGGCCTGCTCGTGATCGACGAAGCGCACTGCATCAGCGACTGGGGTCACGACTTCCGGCCCGACTACCGCCGGATCGCGCGCATCCTCAACGGGTTGCCGGGCGGCGTGCCGGTGCTGTGCACGACCGCGACCGCCAACGATCGGGTCGTCGACGACATCGTCGATCAGCTCGGTCACGATCTGTTGGTGCTGCGGGGCACCCTCGACCGGTTGAGCCTCGCCCTCGACGTGCTGCATCTTCCGGCGCAGGCCGAACGGCTGGCGTGGCTCGCGCAGGCGATCCCGACACTGCCCGGTACCGGGATCGTCTACGCGCTCACGATCGACGATGCCCAACGCGTCGCGGCCTGGCTCGCGCAGCACGGCATCGCGGCCCGGGCCTACACCGGCAACGACCCGATCGAGAGCCGGCTCGAGGTCGAGTCGATGCTGCAGGGCAACGAGCTGAAGTGCGTGGTGGCAACGTCGGCGCTCGGCATGGGTTACGACAAGCCCGACCTCGCGTTCGTGATCCACTTCCAGATGCCCGGCTCCGCGATCGCGTACTACCAACAAGTCGGACGCGCCGGGCGCGCGCTCGAGAGCGCGTACGCGATCGCGCTGGTCGGTCACGAGGACCGCCAGATCCAGGACTACTTCATCAACACCGCGGTCCCGCCGCGCCCCGAGGCCGAGCAGGTCATGGGGATGCTCGACGAGGACGAGTGGATGACGGCGCGCACGATCGAGCGCGACGTCAACCTGCGCCACGCTCGGCTCGAGAACATGTTGAAGGTGCTCGAGGTGGAAGGGGTCGTCGAACGCAATCGGGGGAAGTGGCGCCGTACGCCGAGGGAATGGGAGTACCCGCAGGCGCGCGTCGAAGCCGTGACCGCGGCGCGCCGGGCGGAGCAGGAGCGCATGCGGGAGTACCTCGCGTGCACCGGTTGCCTGATGGAGTTCCTGCAACGCGAGCTGAACGATCCGTCGGCGGCGCCGTGCGGCCGGTGTACGTGGTGTGTCGGCGATCATCTGCTGCCGGTCGAGATCGATCGCGAGCTGGCACGGGAAGCCGTGGCGTTCTTGCGGGGCCGGACGCTCGTTGTGGAACCGCGCAAACAATGGCCCGACGGCAAGAAGATCCCGGTCGATCGGCGCGCCGAGCCGGCACGCGCGCTGTCGCACTTCGCCGACGGCGGTTGGGGCACGCAGGTGCGCGAGCAGCGGAGCGCGGGTGCGTACTCCGACGAGGTGGCGTGGGCACTGGCCGAGCTCGTCGCGAAGCAGAAGTTCGATCCCGATATCGAGTGGGTCACTTGCGTGCCTTCGTTGCGAGCTCCGGCGCTCGTTTCGGATCTGGCGCAGCGGGTCGCGGACCGACTCCGGCTCCCGTTCGTTCCCATCGTCACCAAGGCGCGCGAAACATCGCCGCAGCGGGAGATGAGCAACAGCGCGCAACAATGCGCAAACGTCGACGGCGCGTTCGCGATCACGGGGACGCCGCCGGAGGGCCCGGTGCTCCTCGTCGACGACATCGTCGATTCCGGTTGGACGCTGACCACCGTCGCCGCGCTGCTGCGCGAACACGGGAGCGGCCCCGTACATCCCGCGCTTCTCGCGCAGGCGAAGTCCGAATAGCCAACGACCCATTTCGTGCGGTGGCATGATCAAACCCGTGACTGACGAGACCTGGAACGACGACGCCTGCGCCCTCGTTGATGCGTTCCGTCGCAAGGAGCGGTCGCCTCGCGAGGAGGTCGAGAACGCCCTCGCGGCGATCTCGGACTCCGACCTCAACGCGTTCTCGTTTCTCGATCCTGAACGAGCACTCGACGTAGCCGACCGCGCCGACACCTCGCTCCCCTTCGGTGGCCTTCCCGTCGGCATCAAGGAGCTCGAACCGGTCGCCGGGTGGCCGCAAACCGAAGCGTCACTCGTCTTCAAAGACCGGATCGCGACCCAGACCTCCACCGTCGTCCAGCGACTGCTGCAAACCGGCGGCGCGGTCCCCGTCGGCCTGACGACCGCGAGCGAATTCGGCGGGCTCAACGTCAGTGTCACCAAGCTCAACGGCGTGACTCACAACCCTTGGCGACGCGGCAAAACCGTCGGCGGTTCGTCGGCCGGCAGCGCGGCCGCGGTCATGGGTGGGCTCGTTCCGCTCGCGACCGGCGGCGACGGCGGCGGCTCGATTCGCATCCCCGCCGGCTACACCGGTCTCGTCGGCATGAAGGGCACCTACGGCCGCATCCCCCGAGGCCCGCACGCCTACTTCACCCCGGGCACCATCGTCCTCGGGTGCCTCGCACGTTCGGTGCGAGACGCGGCGCGCTACTTCGACGTCTGCTCCGGCCCCGACTCGCTCGATCCGTGGAGCCTCCCGAAGCGCGACAACTGGGAAGCGAATCTCGGCACCAACGAGCTCCGAGGAAAGCGGGTCGCGATCGTTCCCAACCTCGGCGGCGTCACGCTCGAACCCGGCGTCGAAGCCAACCTCCGCGACGCAGCACAAGCACTCATCAAGAACACCGGAATGGTGCAGGTCGACCTCACGATCGACCTCCCGAACATGGCCGCGCACTGGATGATGGGCAACCTCTCCACGCTCCTCGCCGATCTCGGCAACCGCTGGCCGGGGTGCGCGAACGAACTCACCCACGAGCTCGCGCTCGGGCTCACGATCTCGCAGTCGATGTTCAACCTCTACACGGCGTCGGTCACCGAAGCGCAGCGCATCCGCGCGAACGAGGCCATGGCACGCGCGTTCGACGACGTCGACTTCGTCATCGCGGCCACCAACCCCGGCCCCGCGTTCGCGGCCGACGCCGCGATGAGCAACCCGTCGTCGAGCATCATCGACTGGGCCAAGGCCAATCCCGTCGCGCAGTTCGGTTTCCGCGGCGCGCTGACCGGCGTGCGCTTCGCGGCCGCCGCGTTCCCGAAGCTGCCGTCGATGATCCTCGACACCTTCTCCGAGCGCTTCCCCGACCTCGTACAGATGGGGGCGCTCACCATCATCTCCAACCTCTACGGCAACCCCGCAGTGTCGATCCCGAGCGGCTTGGTCGACGGACTCCCCGTCGGCATGCAAGTGCTCACCCGCCACCACGCCGACGAGCTCCTCTTCGACGTCGCACTGTCTGTCGAACGAGAAAATCCCTGGCCCAAGGTGAACCGAACGCAGACCCAAAACGTCGCTTGACAGAGAAGCAGCTTCGATGTGAGGTGACACGATGCACTCTTCCGCGTTGAGGCGTTCCGCGTTCAGACCGTTCATCGGCGCGGCCGCCGCGCTCGCCCTCGTGTGCGCGCTGCCCGGCGCGGCCACCGCGACGACCGGGAGGATCGACCCCACCTTCGGGATTTTGTCGAACGGCACCGTGTTGGCCGATCACGGCCGCCTCGACTTCGTGGTGAAGTTGTTGCACCAGACCGACGGCAAGCTCGTCGCCGTCGAGACGGGACTCGGCGGGGTCGTCGGGCCGTACGAAATGATCGCCACGCGCTACCTCGCCAACGGCCGGCCCGACCCGTCGTTCGGCTCGGGCGGGACCTTCCTCGCGAACCTGCCCCTCGGCGGCGGTGCGATCACCGACGCGGCGCTGCAACCCGACGGGAAGGTCGTGCTCGTCGGTTGGGGCGGCCCGCACACCGGGATCATCGTCACCCGCCTGCGCGCGAACGGCACCGTCGATCCCACCTTCCACCTCGCCCAGACCCCGACCACCTTCCCGGGCGCCAACGTCACCCAGGCCTTCGGCGTCGCGGTCGGTCCGGGCGGCACGATCGTCGTCGCCGGGCGCGCCGACGCCAACCTCGCGCTCGCGAGGTTCACCTCGACGGGCGCGCTCGACCCGACCTTCTCCGGCGACGGCCGCGCCACCCACAGCTTCGGTGGCCAGTCCGAGGCGGCCGACGTCACCGTGCTGCCGGGCGGGAAGATCGTCGTGTCCGGACGCGAGGACGTCACGGCCGGGCCGCACGCGGTCGTCGCACGCTTCAACGCGAACGGCACCATCGACGCGACCTTCGGTGTTGCCGGCCGGGTGAATCCCGCGACGACTCCGATCGGCGCGGTGAGCACTCTCCTGGTGCAAGGCACCAAGTTGGTGATCACCGGACGAGTCGACGACTCGACCGGCGCGCTCACGCGCTTCAACGCGAACGGCACGATCGACCCCACGTTCGGCTCGGCCGGCAGCACGCGCACCAACGTGGGCCTGTCCGGATTCCTCTCCGACGTCATCACCGACGGCGCCGGCCGGCTCGTCGCGATCGGACACGCCGTGTTCTCGACCGACGGCAGCGGCGAGCCGAGCTTCGTGGCGGTGTACCGCTACTCGGCCAACGGCGTACGCGACTCGACATTCAATTGCGGCGGCAAGATCGTGACCGAAGTGCTCGGCAACGGCCTCGGCACGGCCGACATCGCGGCCGGCGCGGTATCCGGCGTCTCGATAGGCAACGACGTGGTCGTCGGTGGTTTCGCGGTTTCCTCCAACCCTTCACAGACCGAGACGGATGCCCTGCTCGCCCGTTTCGACGGCGACGCGTCGTCGAGCGCGGGCTATGCGCTCCTGCGCGGCGACGGCGGAACGAGCTCGTTCGGCGGCGCGCCCGCGTGTGGCTCGGTCGCCGGCATTCCGCTCAACCGGCCGATCGTCGGGACCGCGTTCGATCCGGCCGCGCCCGGCAACTGGAGCGTGGCGTCCGACGGAGGCGTCTTCTCGTTCGGCGCCGCGACCTTCCACGGCTCGATGGGCGGCCGCCACCTGAACCAACCCATCGTCGGCATCGCGGCCACGCCCGACGGCAACGGCTACTGGATGGTCGCACGCGACGGCGGCATCTTCTCATTCGGCTCGGCCCGGTTCTACGGTTCCACCGGCGCGATCCGACTCAACCAGCCGATCGTCGGCATGGCCGCAACCCACGACGGCCACGGCTACTGGCTCGTCGCCGGCGACGGCGGCATCTTCTCGTTCGGCACCGCCCGCTTCTCCGGATCGACCGGCGCGTTCCACATCACCTCGCCCGTCGTCGGCATGGCCGCCGACCCCGACGGCCTCGGCTACTGG
>DASYJT010000481.1:0-13366 GCA_035996165.1 Acidimicrobiia bacterium | reverse complement strand
GGACCATCCGCTGCACCGGGGCGCCGGGTTCCTAGGGTGACGTGATCCTCGCTACCGACGTCGTTCCTGCGCTCGGCGGGCCGTTCGTCTCGGCCTGCGCACTGCTTTTCGTCGCGGGTGCAGGCAAGGTCGCGCACCCCGAGCCCGCGCAGGTCGCGGCGCGCGCCGCCGGGTTCCCGGTGCCACGCGCCGGGGTCATCGCGTTCGGGTGCATCGAGGTCGGCGCCGGGGTCGCGGGGGCGTTGTTCGGCGGACCCACCGCGCTCGCGGTCGCGTCGTGCTACCTCGTCCTGACGATCGTCGCGATCCGACTCCTCCTGCGCGCGCCCTCGACTCCGTGCGCGTGCCTGGGCGGGTCGAACACGCCGGTGACGCCGACGCACGTCGCGTTGAACGTCGTCGCCATGGTCATCGCCGTGGTGGCCGCCTTCGGTCGGTCGCCCGTCGGGGCGCTGTCGGGTCATTGGCTGACCGGCGCGCTCTTCGCCGTGCTCGTCGGGTGCTGCGTGAAGCTCGCCATGCTCGTGCTCGAGACCCTTCCCGAGCTCGCGGCCGCGACCAAGGAGGGAACACCGTGACTACCGCGATTCTCGTCGTCGAATCCGTGGTGCTCGTCCTGCTGACGCTGCTCGTCGCGGGCTTGCTGCGCAGCCATGCCGAGATCCTGCGCCGTCTGCACGCGCTCGGCGCGGGTCTCGATCCCGACGCCGACTCGACGCCGATCTCGTTGAACCGTTCCGTCGATCTGCGCGCGAGCGATCCGGATTCGTTCGCGGCCGCGGTCGACGTCGTCGGCGCGGGCCTCCGCGACGACGCGGTGCACGTTTCGATCGTCGGTACGCGTCATCGCACGCTGCTCGCGTTCCTGTCGAGCGGTTGTCTCACGTGCCAAGGCTTCTGGGACGCGTTCGCCGACGCGCCCGGCCTCGACCTCCCCGACGACATCCGGCTCGTCGTCGTCACCAAGAACGGCGACGAGGAGAGCATGTCGGCGTTGCGCGGCCTCGCACCGTCCGGTGTCCCGGTGGTGATGTCGAGCGCGGCCTGGACCGACTACCGCGTTCCCGGTTCGCCGTACTTCGTGCTCATCGACGGCTCGGAGGGTCGGGTGCGCGGCGAAGGCACCGGTGCGCACTGGGACCAGGTGAAGAACCTCCTGCGCCAGGCCGCCGACGACGCGACCGACGACACGCGCGAGGTGCGGATCGATCGCGAGCTGCTCGCGCACGGCATCGAGCCCGGCGACCCGAGCCTGTACCGCACGGCCGAGCAGATCTCCGGGCAGTCACGCGCGTGACCAAGCTCGCCGCGCACGGCCTTGCGGTAGCGCTCCCGGCCGGTTGGGAGGGACGGATACAGAAGCGCGCCGTGACGGGCACCACCGAGCAGACGCATTCGGTCGTCCATCTCGCGAACTTCCCGCTCCCCGAGCAGCGCGACGACTTCGGCGGGGGAGTGACACCGCTGATGCGATCGCCCGACGTCTTTGTCGTGCTGTTCGAATACGGCCCGGATTCTCTCGGCACTCCGTTGTTCGCCGCGCAGGGTGTGCCGCTCGTTCGGCCCGACATGTTCGGCTCGAAGCGACTGCAACGGCCCTTGCCGGGGCAGCTCGGCTGCCAGCAGTTCTTCACCGCGAACGGGCGGGCGTTCTGTCTCTATGTGGTCGCGGGCAGCCGCGCCTATCTCCCGCGCATCGTCACGGGCGTCAACGCCGTGCTCGCCGATCTCGACGTCGGGCCGTGACCGTCGTCGACGTGCAGACAGCACGGCCACGACCGCGCCTCGGCGACCGGCTCGTCGCGCGCGTCACGAAGCGGGTAGGTCGCCGAGTGACGCGGCGTAGCTTCCTCGTGCGCACGGCGGTCTTCGGTTCCGCGCTCGTCGTCAATCCGTTGCGCTATCTGCTGCGGCCCGGCACCGCGTACGCCTCGCTCTGCGGGCCCGACTCGTCGTGCGGGTCGGGCTGGACCGCGTTCTGCTGCACGGTCAACGGCGGCCAGAACACGTGCCCGCCGGGATCGACGCCCGCGGGATGGTGGAAGGCCGACAACTCGTCGTTCTGCAACTCGGGGCCGCGGTACTACATCGACTGCAACTCCACCTGCGGCTCGTGCGGGTGCGGCGGGAGCGGTGTGTGTGCTCCCGGCTGCGCCGGCTGCAGCTGTCACTGCGCGTCGGGTACCTGCGACGAGCGGTTCACCTGTTGCAACCAGTTCCGCTACGGCCAGTGCCATCAGGATCTGCCCTGCGTCGGCCCCATCGTGTGCCGGGTCGTCACGTGCGTGCCGCCGTGGGAGTTCGACGGCACGTGCACGACGACGAGCGCGACCGCGAACGCCACTGCGCTGCACGATGCGCCGTGTCTTCACGACTTCCGGGCGTCGGTGCTCGGGTTCGGCGCCGCCGCCAATTTCGGGGAGCCGAACACGGCGCTCCCGGTGCCGATCGTGAGCATCGAGTCGACCCGCAGCGGGCGCGGCTACTGGCTCGTCGCCGCCGACGGCGGTGTGTTCACCTTCGGCGACGCGCAATTCCGGGGATCGACCGGCGGGATCCACCTGAACCACCCGATCGTCGACATGGCGCGTACGCCCAGGGGCGACGGCTATTGGTTGGTCGCGTCCGACGGTGGTGTGTTCTGTTTCGGTGGGGCGCAGTTCCGCGGGTCGACGGGTGCGATCGTGCTCAACCGACCGATCGTGGGTATCGCCCCGACGCCGAGCGGACACGGTTACTGGTTGGCCGCCTCCGACGGTGGTGTCTTCTGTTTCGGCGACGCGCAGTTCCACGGGTCGATGGGCGGCAAACCTCTGAACCAGCCAATCGTGGGCATGGCGGCGACGCCCACGGGTCACGGCTATTGGTTGGTCGCGTCCGACGGCGGTGTGTTCTGTTTCGGCGACGCACGCTTCGAAGGTTCCTCCGCCGGGATCCGTCTCAACCGCCCGGTCGTCGGCATGACCGCCACCCCGACCGGCAAGGGCTACTGGTTCGTCGCGGGCGACGGCGGGATCGCGGCGTTCGGCGACGCGCGCTTCTTGGGCTCGGGCAGCAACCGGCTCCACACCGGGAGCGCGGTCGACATGGCCGGCCGCCCCGACGGTCGCGGTTACTGGATCGCGACCGATACGTAGCGCGCGGACGCCTAGGGTCGGGCAATGCCCGGATCGATACTCGGAACCGCCGTACGCCGCGTCGAAGATCCCGATCTCCTGGTAGGTCGGGCGCAGTTCGTCGACGACCTCCGGATCGCCGGCGTGCTCCATCTGCATTTCGTGCGCTCGTCGTACGCCCACGCGCGCCTGGTGTCGATCGACGCCGACGAGGCGCGCACGATGCCGGGGGTCGTGGCGGTGTTCACCGCGTCCGATCTCGGGCTGCCGCCCTACGAAGGGCTCATGGAGGTGAACGCACAATGTGTGCGACCGCCTCTGGCCGAGGAAAAGGTGCGGTTCGTCGGCGACGCGGTCGCGGTGGTGGTCGCGGAGACCCGCGCCGCGGCGGCCGACGCGGCCGAAGCGGTCATCGTCGAGTACGACGCGCTACCCGCGGTCACCGATCCCGAGGCGGCGCTGGCTCCGGGCGCACCCCTCCAGTTCGAGGAGCTCGGCTCGAACCTCGCGGCCGCGATCGGCCCCCGCAGCACGGGCGACGTACTCGAAGGCGCCGACGTGGTGGTGAAGGCGCGGATCGAGAACCAGCGCCTCGCGGTAGTGCCGATGGAGGGGAGCGCGATCGCGGTCGTCCCCGGCGACGACGGCGCGGGCCACGACCTCACGATCTACGTCTCGACCCAGATGCCGCACGGGTTCGCGAACCGGATCGCGCCCATGCTCGACATCGAGCCCGCAAAGCTCCGGGTGATCGCACCGCACGTCGGTGGCGCGTTCGGGGGTAAGCCGGGGCTCGGCGCCGAGCACTGCGTCGCGGTCGCGGCCGCGTTGCGCCTGCAGCGCCCGGTGAAGTGGATCGAGACCCGGTCGGAGAACCTGATCGCGATGCCGCACGGGCGCGGGCAGGTGCAGTACGTGCAGCTCGGCTGCAAGCGCGACGGAACGATCGTCGGGATGAAGTGCCAGATCGTCGGTGACGCGGGCGCCTACGCGGGCTTCGGCGGTGCGCTCGGCATGGGACCCACCCGCATGATGGCGCAAGGCGTCTATCGCATCCCGAGGATCTCCTACGAGTGCGCGGTCGCGCTCACCAACACCACGCCGATGGGTGCGTTCCGCGGTGCGGGCCGCCCGGAGGCCGCCGCGATGCTGGAGCGCATCATCGACCTCGCCGGCCTCGAGCTCGGCATCGATCCGGCCGAGATCCGGCGCCGCAACTTCTTGCGACCCGACGAGTTCCCGTACACAACCGTCATGCGGACCGTCTACGACAGTGGCGACTACGACGCCGCGCTCACCGAGGCGCTGCGCGTCGCGGGTTACGACGAGCTGCGGCGCGAGCAGGCCGACCGCCGGGCGCGCGGCGACCGGGTCGCGCTCGGTATCGGCGTGAGCGCGTACGTCGAGATCACCGCCGGCGGTGGCGGCGCCGAGTACGGATCCGTGACCGTGAACGACGACGGCACCGCGACGATCCGCGTCGGCACGTCGGCGCATGGTCAGGGCCACGCCACGTCGTTCGCGATGATCGTCGCCGACCGCCTGCAGATCCCGATCGAGCAGGTGCACTTCGTGCAGTCGGATACCGCCGAGGTCCCCAGCGGCGGCGGGACGGGCGGATCGCGCTCGCTGCAGCTCGGGGGCTCGGCGGTGGCCAACGCGGCCGATGCCGTCGTCGCGCAGGCGCGCGAAGTCGCGGCGACGATGCTCGAGGCGAACCCCGACGACATCGTCGTGATGGACGGTGGCGTAGGGGTGGCGGGGGTGCCCGCGAGCGCGCTCACGTGGGCGCAGCTCGCGCAACACCAACCGATCCAGGCCGTCTCCGACTTTCACCAAGACGGCGCGACGTTCCCGTTCGGTGCGCACGTGGCGGTGGTGGAGGTCGATCTCGACACCGGTCGGGTCACGCCGATCCGCCATGTCGCCGTCGACGACTGCGGGCGCATCCTCAATCCGCTCATCGTGGCCGGCCAACAGCACGGCGGGATCGCGCAAGGGGTCGCGCAGGCGCTGTGGGAGCAGTACGTGTACGACGACGACGGCAACCCGCTCACCTCGACCCTCGCCGACTACGCGATGCCGAGCGCCGCCGAGCTGCCGTCGTTCGAGGCTTCCAACACCGAGACCCCGTCGCCGCGCAACGCGCTCGGCGCGAAGGGCATCGGCGAGTCGGGAACCATCGGATCGACGCCCGCGGTCCAGAGCGCGGTCATCGACGCGCTCGGTCACCTCGGTGTACGGCACATCGACATCCCGTGCACGCCGGAACGGGTCTGGGCCGCGGTGCGCGACGCCGAGGCGGGCCGCGTCGCGTCGCCGTGGCGCGAGCCGCCCGCGATCTTCGACAATCTGACCGCGCCGAAGAGTCGTGCCGACGCCGACGCCATCGACATCTGACCTACGAATTTCGTAGCCGCGCCGCGGCCGAATCTCTCGGTAGGGTTTGCCGGCCAGGTGGTCACGGACTCAACGGGAGGCAGGTTGCCGGAGCCAGCGCTCGTCGACGACACCACCCCCCACCCGCCGCGATCCGAGCCGTCGGGCCCCGCAGTCTCGTTGCGGGGCGTGACCAAACGCTTCGGTGACGTGACCGCGGTAGACGACATCGACCTCGACATCGCCGAGGGCGAGTTCTTCTCAATGCTCGGGCCGTCGGGCTCGGGCAAGACCACCATGCTCCGGATGATCGCCGGTTTCGAGTTGCCGAGCGCCGGCACGGTGTTGTTGAAGGGCCGCGACGTCACGCGGCTGCCGCCGTTCGACCGCGATGTCAACACTGTCTTCCAGGACTACGCGCTGTTCCCGCACATGAGTGTGGCGCAGAACATCGCGTACGGGCTGCGCGTACGGCGCGTGCCGAAGACGGAGCGCAACCGGCGCGTCGACGAAGCGCTCGCGTCGGTGCGGCTCGGCGACTTCGGAGCGCGCCGGCCCCATCAACTCTCCGGTGGTCAGCGGCAACGCGTCGCACTCGCCCGCGCGCTCGTCAACCGGCCCGCGGTGCTCCTCCTCGACGAGCCGCTCGGCGCGCTCGACCTCAAGCTGCGCGAGGAAATGCAGGTGGAGTTGAAAGCGATCCAGCAGCAGGTCGGCATCACGTTCATCTTCGTCACGCACGACCAGCAGGAAGCGCTCACGATGAGCGACCGGATCGCGGTGTTCGCCGACGGCCGGATCGAGCAGGTCGGCACGCCCTCCGACATCTACGAGCGACCGACGACCCAATTCGTCGCCGGTTTCGTCGGCACCTCGAACGTGTTGGCGCCGGAAGCCGCCCGGGAGATCGTCGGGCGGGATGCGACCGCCACGATCCGGCCGGAGCACATTCGCATCGTCGCCCCGGGCACTACCGCCGGCCCCGACGAGATGCACACCACGGCAACGGTCCGCGACGTGCAGTACCTCGGTGCGTTCGTCCGCGTCCGCGCCGAGACGCCCGTCGGCGCGCGACTCGTGGTCGACGTTTCGAGCGCGACCGGGGTGAGCTCCGACATCGCGCCGGGTCGCGAATGCATCCTCGCCTGGCGCGCCGAGCACGTGCGCGCCATCGGTGAAGTCAGTTCGACGAAGACAAGGGGAGAAGCATGAGACACTCGAATCGACTCGCGGTCATGGTGGGCGCGATCGCGCTCGTTGCCGCCGCCTGCGGAAGTAGCGGCAAGTCCGCGCCATCCGCGGGCCCGACCACGGTGCCCACGGGTCAGCAGTCGATCGGCGCGGGCGAAGGGGCCGTCTCGATCCTGGCGTGGCCCGGCTACGCCGAGGACGGTTCGAACGACCCGAAGATCAACTGGGTGAAGCCGTTCCAGACGGCGACCGGGTGCAAGGCGACGGTGAAGTACTTCGGCACCTCCGACGAGGCGTTCACGCTGTTCAAGTCGGGCCAGTACGACGTCGTGTCGAGCTCGGGTGACGCGACGTTGCGCATGGTCGCCGACAAGGACGCGGCCGTCGTCAACACCGCGTTGCTCACGAATTGGAGCGACCTCGACCCGCTGCTGACGACGAAGCCGTGGAACTCGGTGAACGGTGTCGTCTACGGCGTGCCGCACGGTTGGGGCGCCAACCTGTTGATGTACAACAAGAACGTCGTGAAGCCCGCGCCCGACTCGTGGGGCACGGTCTTCGACGCGAAGTCGCCTTACAAGGGCAAGATCACGGGCTACGACTCGCCGATCTACATCGCCGACGGCGCGCTCTACCTGATGAAGACGAAGCCCGAGCTCGGGATCAAGGATCCGTACGCGCTCGACGACACGCAGTTCCAGGCCGTCGTCGACCTCATGAAGGTGCAGCGGCCGCTCATCGGCGAGTACTGGAGCGACTACCTGAAGGAACAGGAAGCGTTCACGAAGGGCAGCCTGGTACTCGGTACGACGTGGCAGATCACGACGAACCTCATCCAGGCCGACAAGACCGCCCCGCCCGTCGCCGCGGTCCTTCCGAAGGAAGGCTCGACCGCATGGTCGGACTCGTGGATGATCGACGTCCACGCCAAGCACCCGAACTGCGCGTACAAGTGGATCAACTGGATCACGAAGCCCGACATCCAGGCCCAGGTGGCCGAGTACTTCGGTGAGGCGCCCGCGAACCTGAAGGCGTGCTCGCTGACCTCCGACAAGGGCTTCTGCGCGGCGTACCACGCGGGCGACGCGACGTACTACAAGCAGTTGTCGTACTGGAAGACGCCGACAGCCAAGTGTCTCGACGGCCGCACCGGCGTGACGTGCAAGGACTACGCGGCCTGGACGGCGGCGTGGGACCAGATCAAGGGTTGATGCTCCCGCAGGAGTGAGACGACGGGGCGGGTCCACACGGGCCCGCCCCGCCGTTCACCCGGGCGCGGTCTCCGCACATGACGGCCACGACGATCGAACCGGTCAGCGAACGCGGCGAACCTGGACGCGACGGACCCGAACGCGGCGGATTGCGGCGCCGCATCTCGCGCGTGTTGTACCAGCGACCCCGGCTCCGGCTCGGATTACTGCTCGGCGGCCCGCTCGTGTGGTTGCTGGTCGCGTACATCGGATCGCTCGTCGCGTTGTTCGTCACTTCGGTGTACCACTACGAATACGACTCGAGTGGCCTCGTCCAGCACCTGGTGACCTCGCCGAGCACGACGAACTACACCCGGGTGTTCGACACCGCGGTGTACCGAACCGTGGCGTTGCGCACGATCGGCGCCGCCCTCAGCGTCACCGTGATCGATCTGCTCATCGCGCTGCCCGTCGCGTTCTATATGGCCAAGATCGCGCGACCGTTGGTTCGGCGCGCGCTCGTCGTCGCAGTGACCATGCCGCTGTGGGCCGGCTACCTCGTCAAGGGGTACGCGTGGCGCGCCATGCTCGACCCTTCGGGCGGCGTGCTCCACAAGGTGTTCGGTCACTCGCCCGGATTCGGGCTCTCCGGAACGGTGGTGACCCTCTCGTATCTGTGGCTGCCGTACATGATCATTCCGATCTACGCGGGCCTCGAGCGACTTCCGAACTCGTTGCTCGAGGCGTCAACCGATCTCGGCGCGAAGGCGGGTCGCACCTTCGTCCGAGTCGTGCTCCCGCAGGTATGGCCTTCGATCGTCGCGGGGTCGATCTTCACATTCGCGTTGACGCTCGGCGATTTCTACATGGCCCAGATCGTCGGCGGCACCACCCAGTTCCTCGGCAGCATCGTCTACCGCGAGTTCAGCGCCAACCTGCCGTTCGCGGCCGCGTACGCCACGCTGCCGATCGCGATCATGCTCGTGTACCTCGCGCTCGCGCGTTCCTCCGGCGCACTCGAGGAGCTGTAGCGCATGTATCTGTCGCGCACGGCCCGGTACATGCTCGCCGGCTTCACGGTGTTGGTACTCGCCGTCCTCTACTTCCCGATCCTCTACATCGCCCGGCTCTCGTTCAACCAGGCTCGGTCGTTCTCGTGGCCGCCGCGGGGTTTCACCCTGCAGTGGTGGCGGGCCGCGTATCACGCGAGTGGCCCGCGCGACGCGCTGTTCCGCTCCCTCGAGACCGCGCTGCTGGCGTCGGCGATCGCGCTCGTGCTGGGAACGCTCGCGTCGTTCGCGCTCACCCGCCACAAGTTCTTCGGTCGCAACGCGGTGAGCTTCATCGCGGTGCTCCCGATCGCGCTGCCCGGCATCGTCACGGGGCTCGCGCTCAACGCGGGCTACCACCGGGTCGGGATCAACCTCTCGCTGTTCACCCTCGTGGTGGCGCACGCGACGTTCTGCATCGTGATCGTCTAAAACAACGTGGCGGCGCGATTGCGTCGGCTCGCACCGAGCCTGGAGGAGGCGTCGGCCGACCTCGGCGCCGACATCTTCCAGACGTTCGGCTACATCACGTTCCCGCTGATGCGCTCGGCCCTGCTCGCGGGCGCACTGCTCGCGTTCGCACTCTCGTTCGACGAGATCGTCGTCACCACGTTCACCGCGGGCAGCGGGTTCGAGACGCTGCCCCTGTGGATCTTCAACAACATGTTCCGGCCGAACAACCTCCCGCTCGTCAACGTGGTCGCGACCGTTGTCGTGGTGTTATCGATCGTCCCGGTGTACCTGGCGCAGCGGCTCAGTGACGGAGCCGTCGGCGCGAGCGGGCGATGATCGTCCCGTCGTTGCTCCGGCCGCGCTCGAGTGACGAGTACGCGCCGGTGCCGTGGACGGCCGCCGATCGCGAGGCGATCGCGCGCTACTCCGCCACCGCGGCGCCGGGGTACGCGCTCGACCGGCGGGGCACCGCGGCGACGTTGCGCGCCATCGACGCCGCGCACGGCGGCGGCTTCTATGCCGTCCCCGAATCGGCCACCCACGATCTCGACGCCGCCGAGGCCGTCTTCAACGGCGCGGGCCCGGTCGTCGACGTCCAGACCCATCTCGTCGATCCCGCGCGCTGGATCGGCCCGGGTGCCGACGCGCTCGCGGGGTTCCTGCGCATGGCCGATCCCGACCGGTGGAACGGCGCCATCGATCCGCGCCTGATCGACGGCGCCGCGTGGGCCGCGCTCGTGTTCGGCGCGTCGGAGACGTCGGTCGCGTTGCTGACCTCGACCCCGGGCGGGCCCGACGTCAACGTCTTGACCAATCGACAGATCGCGGCGGCGCGCGACGTGGTGGATCGCTACGCCGGGACCGGGCGCGTCCTCACCCACACGATCGTCCATCCGAACCTCGGTGCGGGCGAGCTCGACGCGATGGTCGACTGGCAGGCCGAGCTCCGGCCCTCAGGTTGGAAGTGCTACACGCTGTGGGGCCCGCCGACGAAAGCGTCGCCGACGGGTGGTTGGTTCCTCGACGACGAGGAGATCGGCTTCCCGTTCCTCGAGCGGGTGCGCGCGCTCGGCCCGCGAGTAGTCGCGACGCACAAGGGCATCGGTGGTCCCATCCCCGCCGCGTCGGTCGCAGCCGCGTCGCCGCGCGACATCGGCCCGGCGGCGGCCGCGTTCCCCGACATCACCTTCGTCGTCTACCACTCGGGCTACGAGCGCGATCCCGTCGGGCAGGAGGGTCCGTACGACGCGGCGCACCCCGAGCTCGACACCGGGGTCGACCGCCTCGTGCGCAGCGTGGCGGACGCTCGCGTCGGTGCGGGCGCCAACGTGTACGCGGAGCTCGGCACCACGTGGTTCCTCATGCTGCGGCGGCCACTCGAGGCCGCGCACGTTCTCGGCAAGCTGCTCGTCGCGCTCGGACCCGAGCGCATCGTGTGGGGTACCGATTCCGCCTGGTACGGATCACCGCAACCGTTGATCGACGCGTTCCGCGCGTTCGTGATCCCCGAGGAGTTGCAGTCGCGGTTCGGGTACCCGGCGCTCACCGCGGCCGTGAAGGAGCGCATCCTGAGCACCAACGCCCAGGCGTTGTACGGGTTCACGGCTCCCGCGCGCGCCGACGCGGCGTGGGCCGCGAACGCGGCGGTCGAGCTGCAACGCGCGATCGCGGGCGCTACGTAGGCTCGGAGTCGGCGTCGAGCTGGGCCACGAGCTTCGCGGGCGCGACGCACGAGTAGGCGTCGATCAGGATCTGTTCGAGCTCCTGCCAGTCGACCTTGCGGTCGATGCGCACGCCGATCCAGCCGCGGTGGCCGACGTACGCGGGAACGTAGAACCGGTCGGGCTCCTCGTCGACGAGCTGTTGCTGCACGCCGGGCGGCGCCGCGCAGATGAGGCCGACTCGCTGATCGTTGTGGTGGTTGTCCCACACCGTCGCGAACGTCTTCTTGTCGCGGATGAAGAACGTCGGTGCGCCGTGACTGAGCCGCTCGTTGACCTCGGGCAGCGCGAGGCACAGCTCCCGGACACCCTCGATGGGGTCGCGCCTGCCTGGCATCCGGCAAGTGTGCCAGGCCGGCGCCGGATACCTTGCGGGCTGCGCGTTCCGAGCGCGGGAGCCGAGGGAGCACTCATGAGGTTCGGTCTCGACATCGCCCAGCAACGAGTCCCCTGGAGTGAGGTCGCGGCGCGAGCGCGCCTGGCCGACCAGCTCGGCTTCGATGGGGTATGGGGCTTCGACCACTTCCAGCCGATGTACGGCGAGGGCCCGGGCGAGTGCTTCGAGGCAAGCACCACGCTCGCGGCGTTGACCGGCATCACCGAGAACGTGCGCCTCGGCGTGCTGATCACCGGGATGACGTATCGCCATCCGTCCGTGTACGCGGCGGAGGCGATCACGATCGACCACGCGTCGGGCGGCCGGCTCGAGCTCGCGTACGGCGCCGCGTGGTTCGAAAAGGAACACCGCGAGCTCGGCATCCCGTTCCCGCCGCTGAAGCAGCGCATCGACGCGTTCGAGGAAGCGGTGCAGATCGTGCGGGGGCTGCTCACGACCGACGGCTTCACCTTCGAGGGCGAGCACTTCCAGGTGCGCAACGCCACCTTGCGGCCCCGCCCGGTGCAGCAACCGCACCCGCCGATCTGGATCGGTGCGTCGGGGGAGAAGCGCATGATGCCGATCGCGGCGCGCTACGCCGACGCGTGGCACGCGTGGGGCACGCCCGAATCGATGACGAGCAAGTCGCAGCGCCTCACCGAGTTCGCCGAGGCCGCCGGTCGCGATCCGTCGGAGATCACGCGGGCGTCGTCACTGTCCTTGGAGGACGACGTCGACACGATCGCGAAGAACATCGAAGCCTGGGAGAAGGCGGGCATGCAGTACCTGTGGTGCGGCTGGCCCCCCGAAGGCCGCCCCGCGGTGGAACGCTTCGCGACGCGCTTCTTGGCGACCCCGGGCTAGAGGTCGTCAGACGCGGTCGAGCTCCAGCATCTTGATCGCGTTGCCGCGCAGGACCTTGTACGCGATCTTCTCGTCGAAGTCGGCGAGCATCTTCTCCGCGTACTCCTTCGACGTCGGCCACGTGGTGTCGGTGTGCGGGTAGTCGGTCTCGAAGCAGATGTTGTCCTCGCCGACCTCGGCCAGCGAGTGCAGACCGTGGTAGTCGGCGGTGAAGCAACCGTAGATGCGGCCGTAGTAATACGTCGACGGCGGCTCGGGGATGCGCTCCTTCGAGTGCTGCCAGCTGTCGTGCTGCTCCCACACCGTGTCGGCGCGCTCGAGCGCGTAGGGGATCCAGCCGATCTGGCCTTCCGAGTACGCGAGCTTCAGCCTCGGGAATTCGATGAGCTTCGCCGAGTACAACCAGTCGGCGAGTGACGCCATCGAGTTGTTGAACGCGAGCGTGCCGCCCACCCCGCCCGGCGCGTCGGGCGACGCGGTCGGGTTCGTCGACGACGAGCCGATGTGCATGCACAAGGTCACACCGGTGTCGTTGCACGCCGCGAAGACCGGGTCCCAGCCACCGCTGTGGATCGTGGGCAGTTTGAGATGGTGCGGCAGCTCACTGAAGCAGAACGCGCGCACGCCCCGTTCGGCGTTGCGCCTGATCTCGGCGGCCGCGAGGTCGACGTCCCACAACGGCATGATGCAGAGCGGGATGTTCATGCCCTTCGACGGGCCGCACCACTCCTCGACCATCCAGTCGTTGTACGCCTTGACGCACGCGAGGCCGAGGTCGTGGTCGTCGGCCTCGAGGAACGTCTGGCCGCAAAAGCGCGGAAAGGTGGGGAAGGGAAGCGAGCCGTCGACCCAGTTGAGCTCCATGTCCGCGATCCGGGCGTCACGGTCCCAGCATCCCTTGCGCATCTCGTCGTAGGTGAGCGCAGTCATCTGGAGTTGGGTGCGGTCGAGTTCGAGTCCCTCGGCACCGGTGGACACCGCCGACTCGGGGATGGCGACGAACCGCTTGTGGACGTAGATGACTTCG
>DASYJT010000480.1:0-4569 GCA_035996165.1 Acidimicrobiia bacterium | reverse complement strand
TTCGTTTGTGTATCAGGTCGTGCTGACGATCAACACCGAGCAGGACGCCTTGTGCGCGATGCTGTTCGGGACGCTTCCGAGGACGCGAGCCGCGCCTCGCATGCCCTTGTTGCCGACCACGATCAAATCAGCGTCGACCTCATCGGCAACGCGCAGAATCGCAGCCGTGGGGTCATCCGGGAGCGCGTGCGTGAGCGTCTTTCCCGAGTAGCTCAGCGCGATCGACTCCAGCATTCCTTCGGCATGTCGTCGACTCGCGCTCTGCGGACCCGTGTCGGTTCCCTCGAACGCAACCACCAGGTGAAGCTCCGCGCCGAACTTCTGCGCTAACTCAATCGCTCGACGCGCGGCTTCCTTTGCGCTGTCGGCTTTCGAAACCCCGACGACGATTCGTTCGAACATGCCCGCCTCCAGATGCGCTCGCGGCACATACTGCCCACTCTTACGACGGCATGCGAGCACGACCGCGGGGATGCCAGGCGCCGGCGGCTCTAGGCCGGCGCGTTCGACCGCTCGATGGCGCGGTCGTCGGTGCCCAGATACGACGCCACGACGAGCGGGTCGTTGCGCACTGTGTCGGGATCGCCGTGCGCGATCACGGCTCCCGCCTCCAGGCAGTAGATGCGATCGCTGATCGACATGATCAGAGGCAGGTCATGCTCGACGACGACGAGGGTCGCATCGAGCTCCTGCTGGATCCGCTTGATGAGGGGCCCGAACGCCTCGGCTTCGCGTTGGGCGACTCCGGCGGTCGGTTCGTCGAGACAGATGACGCGCGGCGCGACCGCGAGCATCGACGCGAGCTCGACGATCCGGCGTGTTCCCGTCGACAGCTCGACGATGAACCGGTCGGCGTAGCGGCCGAGCCCCAAGAAGTCGATGAGCTCGGCGGCCTCCGCGCGCTTCACGCGCTCCTTGGCGATCGACGGCGGATAGAACAGCAGCGAACCCCAGAACGACGTTCGGCCCCGAGCTTCGAGCGCGAGTTGCACGGTCTCGCGGACCGTGAGCTCGGGGAACAACGTCGCGGCCTGGAAGGTTCGGCCGAGCCCGACCCGGGCTCTCAGATGCGGAGGCAGGCGCGACACATCGGTGCCGAGGATCTCGACCGTGCCGCGACTCGGGACGTAGCCGCCGATCGCATTGAGCAGCGTCGACTTCCCAGCGCCGTTCGTACCGATGAGCCCGATGACCTCGCCCGGCATCGCGCGGAACGCCACGTTGTCGACTGCGACGATCCCGCCGAAGTCGACCGTCAAGCCACTGGTCGAGATCACGCTGCCGTCGGCGTTCGTCGCCACCGCCCGATCGGTGCGGGGCGCGAGCGAAACCGGTGGGGTGGTGGTCGTCTTCGTCGGCCGTTCGGGCAGGCGCGCCTCGAGCCAACGCAAGATCGTGCCGCGCAACGAGTACGCCAGCTGCGTGAAACCGCCGGGGATGTAGAGCAGCACGATCAGAAGGCCGATGCTCGACGTGAGGAGGCCGACAGTCTGGTTCTTCGGCCAGAACAACGGAAGGCCGACGACCCACACGGCACCCGTGACCGCGCCCGCGAGGCTGCCGAGTCCGCCGATCACCGCCATCGCGACGACCGACAGCGAATCCTCGACGCGAAAGAACGCGTCGTGATAACTGAACGTCTGGACCGTGCCCGCCAGGACGGCGCCGCCGAGTCCCGCGAGAAAGCCGGCGAGCGCGAACGCGGTGAGCTTCGTTCGGGTCGGCGACACGGTGAATGCCGCGGCACCCGCCTCGTTCTCGCGGACGCCGACGATGGCTCGGCCGACGCCGGTGCGGCGCAGATGCCCGACGAGGACGAGCACGACGACGAGGGTGCCGAGCGCGAAGAAGTAGTAGGCGCGGTTGTGCACCGTCAGGTCGAGCGGGCCCAGCTTGCCCCGGTCGAGCTCACCGTTCGTCGAGCCTTCGGTCCCGACAAAGATCGGACGAGGAAAGATGTAGACCTCCGCCGCGATGGCGAAGGCCATGGTGCTGACCGCGAGCAGCAGGCCCCGCACGCGGAGCGCGCCGACGCCGACCGCGGCGGCGATCATGCTGGCGATGGCCGCGCCGATGATCACCGCGAGCACGAACGGCACACGGTGCACGCTGTCGGTCCGGTCGATCGCCGTGGGGAAGACCACCGCGCCCGCGAGGATGCACAACGCAGCCGCGATCGCCGCAATGGTTCGGGCACGCGTGCCGCGATGTCGCGCGAGGGCGATGCCGATCGCGATGGCCGCGACCGCGACGAGCGCGAGACCTGCGGCCATCGAATACGGGCGCACCGCGCCCTTCGCGAGTCGGTTCGACCGCCAGCCGATGTTGAGCGTGACGCCGCGGATGAGCGCACCCGCACTGAGCGCGCCGATCCCCGCGAACGCGGCCTGGCCCAGCGACAGTTGCCCGGCCCAGCCGGTCAAGACGGTGACCGACACCGCGACGATCGCCGTCGCCAGGACCAGCGAGTACGCCTGTTGGTGCGACGACTGGGTGATCAGGAACGGAATTACGCAAGCGATCGCGAGCGCGATCCACGCCACGAGGTGGGGCATGCGGCGTACCCACCAGACCTCCCGCAGGCGCTCGGGAACCGGGGGCACGCGCGGGGCGAACGCGAAGCTGTCGCCGCTCGCGCCGGCGTCGGCGCGGCTGATGCTCGCCACCAGGACGAGGACCAACAAGAACAGCACGAACTCGACCAGACCCGGCGCGTTCGGGAAGTTGTACGTGAGAACCTGGTAGAGCACGCCGATCGCGATCGCGCCGGCGACGGTGCGCGGGAACGACTTCATGCCCCCGATGAGCGCCGCGCTCAGACCGAGCAGCAGCGTCTCCGGACCGACCTGGACGAGGTCGGTCGTCCCGCCCTGGGTCGCGTACAAGATGAGTGTGATGCCGGAGAGCATCCCGGCGATCGTCCAGATGGCCGTCGACATCATCTTCGGGCTGATGCCGGTCAGGCGCGCGAGGTCGGGGTTGGTTGCCGACGCGCGCACCGCTTGTCCGAAATTCGTGTGGCCGAGCAGCCACCACAGTCCGACCGTGACGATCGGCACGATGATGAGCGCGAGCAGCTGGGCCCCGGTGACCGTCACGTTCGTGATCTGGGCGTGGAAGCCGCCGATGTCGAGGTGCCCGAGCGACGAGATGGCCCACTTCGAGGAGATCG
Organism: Acidimicrobiia bacterium; assembly: GCA_035996165.1. Taxonomy (GTDB): domain Bacteria; phylum Actinomycetota; class Acidimicrobiia; order IMCC26256; family PALSA-610; genus PALSA-610. Next base: position 1,397 of record DASYJT010000480.1, on the reverse strand, counting down.
GGGTCGGGAACGCCGTCTGGAACTTGCCGGTGCGGTAGTCGGGCAGCGTCAGCACGATCGCCTGCATCAGCTGGGCGACACCGATCGTCGCGACGAGCACGATGACGCGCGGCGCCTTGAACAACCGGCGGATCACCACCATCTCGACGACCGCGCCACCGATCGTCGTCGTGAGCACCGCGAGCGCGAACGCGACCCAATAGGGAAAATGCGATCGCACGACCATCACGGCGAGCAGCGCGGCCGCCGGTAGTCCGATATTGGCGACGGCGAAGTTGATGACGCGCGTCGACCGGTAGACGAGCACGATTCCCATGCCGAGCATCGACACGATGAGGCCCTGGATCAGGCCGATGAACAGCAGGTTCGCGGTCCCGATGTGCGGCTGGAAGAACGACGCCAGCATCAGCCGCCCTCGGTACCGAAGAACACCGCGCGGGCGAGGTCGTCGCGTTCCATCAGCTCCTGCGCGGAACCCTCGAACTTGACCTCACCTTTTTCGAGGAAGATCGCCCGGTCGGAGATGGCGAGCGCCACGTTGAGCGACTGCTCCACGATGATCATGGTCTGGCCGCGTGCCCGGAGCTGGTCGACGAGCTCGAGCATCCGTTGCACGACCACCGGCGCGAGACCGAGCGAGAGCTCGTCGATCAACAGGATCTCGGGCTCCTGCATCAATACCCGTGCGAGGGCGAGCATCTGTTGCTGGCCGCCGGAGAGGCTTCGGGCCTGTTGCTTCGGTCGCTCCGCGAGCTCGGGAAAGACTTCGAGCACGTGCGCGATGCGTGCGTCGATCTCGGCGCTCGAACCGCCGGGCAGCCGGGCCGCGACCGCCAGGTTCTGCATGACCGTGAGGTTGGGGAACACTCCCTTGCCCCCGGGAAGCTGCACCACACCGCTCCGCACGCGCTGCTCGGGCGCCACGAATGTGATGTTCCGACCGTTCAGGCGCAGCACCCCGCGTTCCGGCACCTCGAGCCCGCTGATGCAACGCAGGATCGTGGACTTGCCTGCGCCGTTCGTCCCGAGGAGCGCCACACATTCGCCCCGATGGACCTCGAAGTTGACGTCGAACAGAACTTGCACCGGACCGTACGAGAAGTCGGTGTTGACCATCTGCAATACGGGCGTGCTCGCGCCGTCGAGGGCGCGCTTGCGTTGCTCTTCTTGTTCCTCGAGGAGCTCCTCGACCACGAGCGAGAGGTCGTGGCGGATGAAGCGCGCGCCGTTCATGAGCAGAAGGCTGCCGATGACGCTCGTCGGCACCAGCAGCACGAAGACCGTGGTCCGGACGCCGAACGAGTTGGTGAAGAAGTCGGCGAGAATGCTGCCGCCGAACCCGCCGATGAGCACGACGTACATGACACCCATCGCCACGCCGAGCCCGCGCAACCGAT
>DASYJT010000479.1:0-4557 GCA_035996165.1 Acidimicrobiia bacterium | reverse complement strand
AGGAGCGTGAAGAAACCGCACGCAAGTACTTCGGGATGAGCGCCGACGAGTTCGATCAGATGATCGCGGATCAGCACCGTCAGCTTGAGCGCATGATGGCAGAGGGTCCACATGCTCTCGTCGTTGAGCGACTGGCGGACGACCAGCACGGGGCCTCGGACGATGCACTCTATGAACTGCTTTGGGCGGACGTGGCCGGACTGACCGAGGACGAGATGACTCCCGAACAGCTGGCCTTCTACTACGCCGAGCACGTGAACATGCAGGTCCTGAACGGCGGGCTTACCCAGTACTTCCTGAACACCCGCGGAGATGAGATCGACGAAGCGCGCGCTGCACTCGAAACGATCGGCGCGCCGCATCATGCGAAAGTCTTCGATCGCGCTGTCGAGATTTGGCGCGCAGAGAGGGCCGTCTCCGGCTCGTGCTGGGAGGAAGACCTCGACCATCGCGCCTACACGGAATCGCGGATAGGGCGCCTCGACGATGACTGGGAGGCCGAGGACATCGTCGCGATCGAACTCGGCTATGTCCGAGCCAACCTGCCCGGGTTCGTCGGTCGAACCTCGTACACGCTGGCACGTGCTGCACACAGAACTGCCGATCGGGTACTCGCCCCGCGTGCGCGCGATCGGGCATTATGCGTGCGCAATGGGTGCGTGGGGCGCGGGCATCTTCTCCGACGATTTGGCGTGCGACGTGCGCGAGGATTGGCGCGAGTTCATCGCCGATGGCAAGTCGCCACGCGAGGCAACGGACGCGCTGATCGCGAAGTACGTGAACGATCCTCCCGACGACGAGGATCACGTGTTCTGGCTGGCGCTCGCCGTCTCCCAATGGAAGACCGGCCGTCTCGTCGATGACGTCCGAGATCGCGCACTTGCAGTGATCGACTCCGGGAAAGGACTCGATCCCTGGCGAGACGCCGCCGACCGCAGCAAGCGTGAGCGCGTTCTTGCACAGACGCGCGAACAGTTGTGGTCCGAGCAGCCACACCCGACGCGGATCCGAAAACGGGCCAAGTCCGCAACGCCATTCGGACCCGGCGATGTCCTCGCGTATCGACACGGCGACGGCTACTACGTCGTGTTCTGGGTCCTCAGTAACTTCAGCGACCGGGGAGGCGAGTACAACCACACCGAGCTACTCGACTACGCGAGCGAGCAGCTCCCAGACCTCACGGTCGTCGGGTCACGACCCGCCCTGCCGTATTACTGGCGGTGCGAAACCGAACCGCTCCACCACGACATCGCCGGGATCGCTCTCATCAGCGCCGACAAGATCAAGAGCGACCGCATCGTTCTCCTCGGTCGCCGCCACAGGCCAGGCAACCGGGGAAAAGTCCACTGCCTGATCCCGGGCAAGGGTGGCCTTGACGGCCTCATCACACAGCTATTCAACGAACGCGCCGCTCACGCGACATAGCTGCCGATCGGCTCGGGAAGTTGGGCATGATGACGACGTGACCGGAGAAACGGCTCGATCGATCTGCCTACGCGTTCGAGGTCGTGGACGCCGCGACACCGGACCGTCACAACGCGCTCTTCAAGTCGCTCGTCGTGAGCCTCCTGTCTTTGCCCACGGGGCACTGGGAGGCGTTTCCCGCGAAGGTCGTGATTCACATCGTCGACCGGCGTACCGACGAGATCGTGTGGACTCGACACAGCGAGCCTGAGGTCGCGCGATTGTTTGCCGTCGACATCGACCGGGATCTCGATCGACTGGACCCGGTCGCGTTCGCCGTCGAGTGGAGCATCGCCCGCAGCGCATAACTGCCGATCGGGTACTCGCAGCTCGGGCGCTGATCGGGCAGTCTTGCGCGTCGTCAGCCGTGTTGAGACCGATTCGTCGAGGAGCAGAGATTGGCTCGAAAGCTTCGCCGAGATGAGAAGCGAGCGGGTCTGCCCGTCGCCTGGGCGCGGAGTCGCGAAGAGGCGGTTGAGTGGGGATACGACTTCTGGCCTGGGCATCCCGGTCGCGTCGACGGCGTATGCGTCGGAGATTCCTACGGAGACGAGGACATCCAAGTCATCTGGTATCAACGTCCGACCGAAAGCCGCGACGTCTTCGCGATCGCCAGTCACGATCTCGACGTGATCTCCGAGGACGAGTTCGCAACCCGCACGGCACGGATCGACCGCGGTGAGCCTCCGACGTGAACGGTGATCGAGACGCCAGAACTGCGGCAGCCGATCGGGAGCGCGCCGCGACGGCGGTTGAATCGGGCATCATGCATGCGTGGCCCTCGCTAGCGATGCTCCCGCGGCGACGCAGCGACGCCCCGACAGGTCGAGCGTCACGCGTTCGCGCGTCCTCGGCCTAGTGACAGTCGTTTGGATAGTTGTTGCCATCAGCGGAGTCTGGTGGATTGCGAGCGAGAGAGCATTCGCCACGGGTCCCCAGAAATGTGAACGCGAGGTCAGTGACCAGTCGTATCTCGGAAGTCACACCGTGTTCGGGGTTGCGAGTTGGACCTGGGTCCCACCCGGCCGCGTGTGCCACTACGACGACGGCTTGACCACACGACCGAGCGTCGGTCGCTCGGCGCTCGCGCTGTTGATCCTGGGTTCGATTCCCTTAACCCTTGCGGTCGCCGTTCGGCGACGGCGTCCTGTCGTCAGATCGACGGACCCACGTACATAACTGCCGACCGGGACTACCGAGAACCGTCCCAGACCGGGCAATCTGGCGCGGTGAGTGGCTCACGAAATGACGACGCGTGGAAACCCGACGGTTGGAACGACTGGAGTCCTAAGCGTCGAAGGCTCTGGCGACGCGAACGACAGGCCGAGAACATGGAGCGACTCGACGTGGACGCCGACTACGCACCAGAGAGAGACCGATGGGTCGAGCACCTGCGGGCTGAGGCGGCCGAGCTTCGGCAGCAAATCGACGTCGAGGAAGAAGGCGGGTCGAGCGCGTAACTGCCGATCGGTAATCGCCGAAGGAACGCCGGACCGGGCAACATGTGCGTCGTGGCACGCGGGCGAGCTATGCGTTCAGTTACAGGGATGGCTGTCTTCTGCACAGGCTGTCTGCTGTTTATCGGATGTAGCAGCAACTCCAAGGACGTGACGGGGCAAAAAGTCTGTCCTTCGCCACCGCCAGTCACTCCCTCGACCGTCTCACCAATCGTGGCGTGGAACGCGAAGTTCCGAGCCCTCGACGACAAGCGCGTGCGACTGGAGCAAGCGGGACGGCAGCTCACTGACGAATTGAGCACCGCTCGCGCAGCGCATTCCTCGACGGTCGCGACAATCGAAGCCAAGCGCCAGGCCATCGTGCGCCAGCTCAACGATGCGCAACAGCGAATCCTTGACCTCGACAACGAACGTCCGGATTCAGCAAGCCTTCTTCCATGTGTCGACCAGCCACTCGGCACATCGACCTCGGTGAACACCGCTCCTTAGTGCGCATAACTGCCGATCGGTACTCGCCGTAACAGCGCGCGATCGGGCAATCTGTGCGCGTGCGAACGACTCAGATTGAGGCTGTTGAGCGGCGTCGAGGCTTGAGCCGTCGGCTGCTGCTCGGCGTCGGCGTCCTGCTGTTGGTATCGGTCGCCGTCGTCTACACCGGAACGCTCCTTGAAGCTCGGGTCTTTCCAGGGTGCAGCCGGTCACTGGACGCCGACAGCTCGACCACGCAGACAGGACACGCGTCGATGCGCTGGGTCCCACCCGCTGTGCGCTGCGCGTACCCGACCGACGACTTTTGGGGAGTCTCGCCCGCACAGGAGGCACACTTCGCGTTTTTCGGAGTCGCGCTGATGGGCATGTTCGCAGCAGCGCTGACGTACTTCGTGGCGCTCGGCCGGGTGCCCGACCGTTAGCCGCACCGAACTGCCGATCGGGTACTCGCCGTAACGGCGCGGGATCGGGCATTGTGCGATTGCGAAGTGTTGCCGATAGCTAAGTCATGCCGACCGTTGTTGCCGGAAGCCGCACATGACCTCGAAACCCCGACAGCACCACATTGCGGCCGACGAGCCCGGGCGAGATCTGCCGATTACTGCGCGTGATCTCGCAGCGAGGGTCATCGTGTCCTTGCCCAAGCACTCATTTCGTCAAGACGCGCGAATGCTCACGGTTGACGTATCCCACCGCACCGACTGCGTACGTTGCCCCCGATGCGGTCGAGCATTGCCGCAAGGCTCCCTCGAACCTGCCTTCCAGTCCTTCGGGATGGGTGCGATGGGGATTCCGACGACTGAACAAGAACGAATCGGAGCGTGCCTCGTCGACGGTCGGCGTTCGCGTGCCGCCGAGGACCTTCCGTTGGAGGAACTGGTTGAGGCCGCTTCGGATATTCACCTCGCCCTTATCGAACGTGGGTGGAAGCATTGGTCGAAGCTGTTGGGCGCCGCGCTAACGGAATCTCCCGACGCAACGAATCGGGCCGAAGATATCGGACAAGTACTCGAAGTTCTTCGGCGCTTTGGGCCGCTCGCTCTCGAACCGTCCCCGGAGCTAGAAGTACTGGTCACGTCTTTGGGCCGCCACTGGCCGATGGTCGACGTACCCGACTGAGCACGCCACAACTGCCGATCGGGCTCCG
>DASYJT010000478.1:0-4943 GCA_035996165.1 Acidimicrobiia bacterium | reverse complement strand
CCGAATACCTGTCGACGCTGACTCCCGCCGGAATCGTCCAGAGCTACGGCAACGCCTTCCGTTCCTTGCGAAGCACGAACCCGCGCCGCCGGCGAGCCGCTCTCGTCTTCACCGCGCTGTTCCTCTTGCCGATCGGTGTGGTCGCGCTTGGCTGGACCATGGTGCTGCTGCACTCGCTCTAACGCCTCCGACCACTTCCCCCAACCTGAACTGAGCCACTACCGCTTTTCCGCGATTTTCGCCGCGACCTGGGAGAGAATCGTGGTGAGTTGGGCGTGTTCGTCGGCCGGGAGATGGCGGCCGAACGAATCGTGCAGTGCTTCGGCGTACACCGCGTTCGCTGCGCGGAATTGCTTGCGGCCTGCCGGCGTAGAGATCACGACGGTTGCCCGGCGATCGTCTCGATCCGGGCGGCGTTCGACGAGGCCGTCGGCTTCCATGCGTTGCACGAGCCGGCTGAAGCCCGGCTGGCTGTAGCGCGGGTGCATGAGCCTCTGCAGGTCGGCCATCGCCAGGCGGTAGCGCGGCTGCGCCCGATCGAGGTAGGCGAGCGTCGAGAAGACACCCGAGTCCATGCCCGCGCGCCGCTCGAGCGCGGCGACCACATCGTGCAGCACCGACTGGTACACCGTCACGAGCGCGCTCCAGCTGGGGAGCGGATCGACGGGATCGGGTGTCACGCGGTGCGGCGCGGGTCGTCGAGCACGAGCTCGAACTCGCCGGCGATCCGGCGTTGCAACGCGTCGGTGATGGTGTCGCGCAGCTCGTCGGGAGGCAGGACGCACTCGGCGCACGTCACGCTTTCCAGGACGAGCGCGAGGTGGATGCGCGCCGTCTTCGGGTTCGCGTCGCGCACGAGAAGGTCGGCGCCGTCGGCGCGCAGGAATCCGGCGAGCTCGTCGACTGCGGCGACGACCGCCGCGTGATCCATGGTGGTCACTTCCCCCGCACGACGGGCTTGCTCTGCATCGTGCTCTCGCCGAAGCTCGGCAGTCCGATCGCGTGCAGGCTCCCGAGTCCGCCGCACACGATCGGGACGATCTGGTCGGGGCGCTCGACGAGATGCACCCGACCCTGCCCGTCGACCCGGCCGCGGTTCTGCAGCATCTTGGCGTTCGCCTCCGGCCAGAGCTCGATGGGCTGCCAGGCGTTGTCGCGAAGGAACGCGGCCAAGTCGTCGGCATCGGGGAACGCCGCGCCGAAGCGCTCGGCCCACATCGGATTGAACGCGACGACCACCTCACCGTTCTCCACGTTGCCGAGGAACATGTTGGCGAGTGGGTACGCCATGCTCTTCGCAATGAGGTAGAGGAGATCGCGCGGGTCGTCGTTGTGGATGTCGGCCATCGGGAAGGTTCCCTTGCCGCCGTGCACCGTTACCACGTCGTCGCCGGCCGAGAAGCCGCGCCGTTGCGCGAGCGACGGCCAGGGCGACCGTTCTTCCCATTCGCCGATGCAGAAACCGAGGCGCGCGGGTTGGCCGAACACCGACTTCGTCGTCTCGCCCGCCCGCTGGCCGCCGATGTTTCGCAGGCACAGCGCGACCGCGCGCCCGATGGTCATCGAACCCCGGCCCGCGGCGCCGCCCATGCAACTGGCGCGGTAGTCGATGCCGAGCTCCTCGCGTCGGGGCCCGTTCACGATGAGCATGGGGAACACGCCCGAAGTCGTGGTTGTGAGCCCGAACGCGTTCCATTCGGGTTCGGAGAGCGCCTCGAGCGCGGCGAGTACGTGGCCGAACGCGGCGGGTTCGACGCCCGCCATCGCCGCGTTGATCGCGACGAGCTCGACGGTGGCGACGCCGTTCACGGGCGGCAGCACGCAGAGCACATGGTCGGCCGGGTACGCCGACGCGGCGAGCAACGCCTCGACAGCTTCGTCGGTCGCCGGCAGCTGCGGTACGCCATCGCCCCAGTGGTTCTCGAGCGACAGCTCGTATTGCAGCTGCGCATCCGCGGGAATCTCGACTCGTTCGCTCGCGAGCGTCATGCGGTCACACCCAGCAGTTCCAGCACCCGCGGGTAGAACTCGTCGGCGATCGCGGCCAGCTCTTCGGCCGGTCGGGCTTCGAGCGGGTAGGGGAGCACGAGCACGTTGAGGTCGGAATGACCGACGTGCCGCGCAACATTGTGCGCATGCACGGTGAACTCGTCGCAGACGATCGCCACAACGGGTTTCTCGTGCTCTTCGACCGTGACCGCGTCCTTGATCGTGAATGTCGTGCACGATCCGCACGTGCCGAGGCCCACGATCGCCGCGTCGACCTGACCGGCGAACTCGTCGATCTGCTTGCGATCACTCGACGCGGGCTGACCGATCTGCGCGCCGGTCTCGACCGCGATCGTCTGCGCGCCATCGCGCTGCAGGTACTCGTCCCAGATGGCGGAGATCAACTGCCACGAGCGCCACGCCCGATCGGTGCGGAGGCCGATCGTGAGCCCCGCGAGCGGACGATCGAGCCGGAACGTCGGCGCGCTGACGTCGCCGGCGGGCGGCGCGGTCGGCCGCCGGACCCAGATGGTGTTCGCGGTCGGGCTGTTGCTCATACGCCCACCGTACAGATATATGCGCACGCATACAATGGGCGGGTGCCGAATGAACCCACCGATATCGACGTGCCGTGGTGGATGTCGGGCGTGCTGTACCAGATCTATCCGCTGTCGTTCGCGGACTCGAACGCCGACGGCTATGGCGACCTCCGGGGGATCCTCGATCGCCTCGAGTATCTCGAGTGGCTCGGTGTCGACGCGATCTGGCTGAGCCCGATCACGGTCTCCCCGAACGCCGACTGGGGATACGACGTCGCCGACTACTGCGCGGTGCAACCCGAGATGGGCACGCTGGCCGCGTTCGACGAGTTGGTCGCGGCCGCGCATCAGCGAGGTATCCGGGTCGTGCTCGACTTCGTTCCCAACCACACGAGCGAACTGCACCCGTGGTTCGTCGACTCCCGCTCCTCGAAGACCGCGCGTCGCCGCGACTGGTACCTGTGGGCCGACGGTGCTTCCGAGGGTTCGCCACCCAACAACTGGGTCAGCAGCTTCGGCGGTCCCGCGTGGACGTTCGACGCGGCGACCGATCAGTACTACATGCACAACCATCTGAGCGAGCAACCGGATCTGAACTGGTGGAACGAAGAGGTGCGCGACGCGTTCGACGACATCTTGCGTTTCTGGTTCGACCGGGGTGTCGACGGCTTCCGCATCGACGTCTGCAACATCATCGTCAAGGACGCGGAGTTGCGCGACAACCCGCCGGCCACCGCCGACGATCCGTTCGACGCGCAGATGTTCGGCCAGCGACCCGTCTTCAACATGAACCGACCGGAGTTGCACGACGTCCTGCGGCGGTGGCGGCGCATCGCCGATCTCTACGATCCGCCGCGGCTGCTCCTCGGCGAGACGCCGGTCGACGACGCCGCCACGTTGGCTGCGTTCTACGGCACGGACCTCGACGAGCTGCAGCTCGCGTTCAACTTCCCGTTCATCAACGCGCCGCTCGAGGCGACGGCGATGCGAGAGGTCGTCGAGCGCACGCAGTCGTTCCTGCCACCCGGGGCATGGCCCGCATGGACGGGATCGAACCACGACATGTCACGGTTCGCGACGCGGTGGGCCTCGGACGATCCCGGCCGTGCCCGCGCCGCGCTCGTGATGCTGGCGGGATTGCGGGGAACGCCCGTGCTGTACCAAGGCGACGAGATAGGTCTGCGCGACGTGACGATCGACCAGCCCGACCTGCGCGACCCGCTCGGGGTGAAGTACTGGCCCGCGTATGCGGGACGCGACGCGATGCGAACCCCGATGCCGTGGAACGACACTCCGGGTGGCGGGTTCACCGATCCCGATGTTCGTCCGTGGCTCCCGATGGGTCCGACCGATCGGAACGTGGAGAGCCAGCGCGCCGACCCGGGGTCGATGCTGCACCTCGCCCGCGATCTCGTCGCGTTGCGCAGGCGCACGCGCGACCTGTGCGTCGGCTCCTACGCCCCGTTGCCCGCACCCCCGGACGTGTGGGCATGGCGCCGCGGCGATCAGCATGCGGTCGTCGTCAATTACTCCGACGCGGACGTCGCCGTCGCCGATGTCGACGGGCGAGTGATCATCGCCACCGATCGGGCTCGCGACGGAGAGTTGATCCGCGGGTCGCTGCGACTGCGCGCCTGGGAGGGCGCGGTCATCGAGCTCGACCCGACGGTCTAGCTCGCGCGCCTCATCTCGCGGGTGCGGATGTCGGCCGCGCGCATCAGGTCCTCGAGCGTGCCGCCCGAGATCTTGCGCACCATGCCGGCCGTCAGGCTCAGTGCGCGCGGCCCGTCGGACACGGCCGAGAGTGCCCGCACGCCGTCGACGGCGGCAAGCGCCTCGTCGGTGCAGTCGGGCAGCAACACGCCGAACCGAAGTGTGTCGAGCCGCCCGATGATGTCGGACGAGCGGAACGCCTTGCGCATGAGGTTGGCCATGGCCAGCAGGACCTGGTCGACCGCCACGTCGTCCGGGGTCGTGTCCGTCCCGTCGGTCGTATGGAAGTCGAAGTAGGCGAGCGCGATCGGTGTGCCTCGGCGCTGGCACGACTCGAACATCGGTGTCGCGGCGGCGACGAAGCCGGCGCGGTTCCATGTGCCGGTCAACTCGTCGACCGCGGCCCTTTGGCCGGTGTGCCCATTCGTGCGCGTTCCGTTGCTGTTCATTCGTGTAGCTCCCCCGCGAACGTGGCCTCGTCCCGTGAGGTTGCCAGTTCCGGGCGGCGGAGATGTAGGAGAATCGCCCGCAGATGCCACATGTCACATCTGACGTGCCGGCCGTGACCGGGCTGCGTCCGGAGCCGGGAGGGTTACGGCTGCCAGTTGAAGAAGTGGCTGACGCCCGCGGTGTCGAGCTCGTCGCGCACCCGCGGCGCGGCCTCGACGAGCGTGATCCGTACTCCTCGTCGTTGCGCCTGGC
>DASYJT010000477.1:0-18076 GCA_035996165.1 Acidimicrobiia bacterium | reverse complement strand
GGCGAGGCCAGGGTCGCGCGCGCATCCTCGGTACGCGTCGGTACCATCACCGGGGGGCAAAACGGAAGAGGCCCGAACGCCATGCCCGAACGTCATGAGTGAGCCGATCGTCGAGATCGACGGATTGTGGAAGACCTTCGGTGAGGTGAGCGCGGTCGAGGACCTCTCGTTCACCGTCGACCGGGGTCAGGTCTACGGCTTGCTCGGGCCGAACGGCGCGGGCAAGTCGACCTCGTTGCGCGTACTCCTCGGCCTGGAGCGCCCAACCCGCGGGTCGGCGCGGCTCTTCGGGGTCCCGGCGACCGCGAGCTGCCCGCAGCTCGTTCGCGTCGGCGCGATGGTGGAGCAGGCGGCCTTCGTCCCGCACTTCTCCGGCATGCGGAACCTGCGCCTGTGGTGGGAAGCGGGCGGCGCGCGTATGAAGGATGCCGACCTCGACGGCGCGCTCGCGATCGCCGATCTCGGCACTGCGATCAACCGCAAGGTCAAGACGTACTCACAAGGCATGAAGCAACGCTTGGGCTTCGCACGCCTGCTGCTCGGGCGCCCCGAGCTGCTGGTGCTCGACGAGCCGACGAACGGCCTCGATCCCGGCGAGATCCGTGAGATCCGTGAATTGATCGGTCGGCTCAGCGCGCAGGGCGCGACGGTGCTCTTGTCGAGTCATCACCTGAGCGAGGTCGAGCAGGTCTGCAGCCACGTGCTCGTGATGAACCGAGGTCGGCTCGTCGCCGACGGAACGGTAAGTGAGCTCATTGGTTCGGCGGAGGGTTCGGTGTACGTCGAGGTCGACGACCGCGAGCGCGCCCGGGCGTTGCTCAGCGAGCTGCCCGGTGTCACGAAGATGCAGACGCAAGGCGACGGGCTCGTGCTCGAGTTGCACGACGCGAGCCGCTCCGATGTCGCGGCGGTGCTGGTGCGCGCGGGTCTGCGGCTCGAGACGATCATGCCCACCCAGCAGCTCGAGGACGCGTTCCTCGAACTGCTCGCCACCGGAGACGCGGCCCGAGCCGGAGCGTCGGAGAAGCAGCCCGAGGTGGTCGCGTGATCGCGCTCCTCCGCACCGAGTTCACCAAGGCCGCACTCCGCATGCGCACGTTGGTCATCGCGGCTCTGCTCGTCGGGCTGCCGACGTTGATCGTCGTCGCGATCAACTCGCGGGGCGCGGAACGAGGGAGAGGCGACGGAGTCGGCATGTTCCGTCTCGCTCAACAGAGCGGGTACTTCGTCCCCGCCGCAGTGTTGAGCGCGATGAGCGGCTTTCTGCTCGTCGTGATCGCCGGCACCTTCGCGGGCGACTCGGTGGCGGGTGACTCCGCGTGGGGCAACTTGCGGTACCTCCTCATCCGACCGGTGCCCCGAGGCCGGTTGCTCGTCGCCAAGGCGATCGTGGCAGGCCTCCTCATCTGGGCCGCGACGATCCTCGTCGCGCTGACCGGGCTCGTTGCCGGCGTCGCGATCTTCGGCGGTCACTCGGTCACGATCCCGAGTGTGGGCCCGCTCGTGAGTGGCTTTCATCTGAGTCAGGGTGCGTTGTTGTTGCGCGTCGGGGTTGGTACCGCGTACGTCGCGTTCAGCTTTACGGCCCTGCTCGCGTTGGGCACGTTCTTCTCCACCCTCACCGACACGGCCGCGAGCGCCATCGGCGCGACGGCGGGCGTCTACATCGTCTCGGAGATCCTCGACGGCATCTCGCAACTCGGACGGATCCGCTACTTCTTCCCCACGCACTACCTCAACGCGTGGGAGTCGATGTTCACCAACAACAGCTACTCGCACGACATGGTGACGGGCGTCATCCTGCAACTCGCGTATCTGGCGGTGTTCGGCACGCTCGCGTTCGTGTGGTTCCGCCGCAAGGACATCCGCTCCTGAACGACCGGTCTGACGCCGGCATTTCCGAACTGGCGATCCGGCCAAACCGGCCCGATATTCATGCGCGCGATTGCATTCGTGCGCGATCGGGTACCTCTTCGGCTCAACCCGTGCACCTCGGCATACGACGAGGCACATACGACGAGTCCCACACGACGAGGAGAACATCATGAGCGAGCAAACTGGCCCGCGCGCCGGGGTGGAAGGCGTTGTCGAGGACGTCAAGGGCAAGGTCAAAGAAGTCGCCGGCCGCGTGACCGGCAACGAGGACCGCGAGTTGGAAGGCCGGGCCCAACAGGACAAGGCCGCCGCGCAGCGCGACGTTGCCGCGAAGGAAGCGCAAGCAGAGCAGGCCCGCGGCGAAGCGAAGGAGCACGAGCTCGAGGAGCGCGCGCACCAGAAGTGACCCTCGAGAAGCGTGGACGAAGTGACCGTGCGCGCGCCGGGCGCGCACGGTCACTTTTTTAGTGCAGCTCTACGACTTGGCGATGTGCCGAGCCGCGATCTTCGGGTCGGCGATGAAGTCGCCGACGGTCGCGAACAGCATGATCACGAAACCGATCAACGCCGCGATCGCGGAGTAGAGCGCGATAGTGCTCACGACTGACCATCCCCACGCGTACAACAGGAGTCCGCGCAGGGTCTCACCCTTGAAGAGCGTCTCGACCTGGCCGGCCAACTTCGCGTCGGTCGGGTTGGCGCGCGCGAGGTTGCTGACCTCGGAATAGGTCTTGCCGCCGGCGGCCGCCGCGAGGTGACGGTTGATGAATCCGTTCGCATACGCCTTCGCCTTCGGACCGGTGTTCACCTTTTGGCCGGCGTATTGCTGGAGGTCGGGGAACTCGGCGGGCGACAACGCGGGGCTTCCCTTGGCCGGGAACGAGATGTCCTGGGCGTTCAGCTGACTGTGGACCATGTCGAGGCCGAAGTTGGCGCCGAACAACAAGAGCCCACCGCCGACGCCGAGAACCACGGTCAAGATGATCTCGACGACGCGGCGGGTGCCGACGAAGCCGAGCAACGTTCGCCGGCTTCGACCTTCGGGGCTCGGCAGTTCGGGGGTTCCGGCCGTTGACGGCGCGGGAGGTGCGAGGGTTGACAAGGTGTTCCTCCGTACGTGAGGAAACGTCGAACCCATGAGCGGGGCGAGGCGTCTCTGGGACTACTGGCTCGAAAACGCCACCGGGGTCCGGAGCAACGCCTGTCTCAACGTACTCCGGATCATCCGTCCAGCACGACGATCGTGCGGCCGATGGTTTCGCGATTGGCCATGGCTTCGATGGCGACTGGGATCTCGTCGAAGGAGATCGTCTTGCCGACGACGGGTTTGATCCGGCCCGCGACGACGAGATCGACGATTTCGCCCATGATCCTCTGGCCGAGATCGGCGCTCGCGAAGTTCCAGCCCATTGCGGTCTTGAGCATCTCCGCCATCTCGGGCGACTGATATCCGAGCAGGACGCCGCACAGCTTGAGGTTGCCGAGCATGATTCGGCGGGGAACGATGAACGGTTCGTCGGCGACGAGCTTGTTCGACGCGAAGCCCATCATCAGATAGCGGCCGTTGTAGACCGTGCACTGCAGCGACTTCTCCATGACGGCCTCGCCGACGTTGTCGAACACGACGTCGACACCCTTGTTGGCCGTCTCCGCGAGCACGACCTGGGCGAAATCCTCGGCGTTGTAGTTGATCGCGACGTCGGCGCCGAGGTCTTTGCAGAATTGCACCTTCTCGTCGGTACCCGAGGTCGCGAACACCCGCGCGCCGGCATGTTTCGCGAGCTGGATCGCCGCCGATCCTGATCCACCGGCCGCGGCGTGGATGAGCACGCTTTCCCCCGCCTGCAAGTCGGCGCGGTCGAACAGTCCGAGCCAGGCGAGATGAAACGGGAAGTACAGAGCCGCCGCCCCGGGGAGCGGAATCGAATCGGGCATGTCGAACGCCGACACGGCCGGACAGACTGCGTACTCGGCGAAGCCACCGTTCGCGCCCTTGGGCATCGCGACGACTCGTCGTCCTTGCCATGCCTCGGCGCCCGCGCCGCACGCGTCGACGATTCCCATGACCTCCATGCCCGGGCTGTACGGCAGCTCGGGGCGGACCATCATGTTGCCGCCGGTGATGCGTTCGAGATCGTTCAGGTTGAACGGGATCGCCTGGATCCGAACGAGGAGCTCGCCCGCGTCGGGTGTGGGCACCGGCACGGTGTCGAGCCGGAGCACTTCCGTCGGAGGTCCGTACTCGTGGGTACGCCACGCGCGCATCGTGCGATCACCGTTGGTCATCTGCTCACCTGGGTCGGTTTTCTCGGTCTCTTCGTGTGTCTAACAGCCGCTCCGGCGGCAGGCCAGCTCCTTGCGGAAGTAGAGAGATGTGTTTAGATTGACTGCAAATCATCGTGCCCCGGGGGGTTGCATGTTGTCGCGCAAGCAGTCGAGGAATTCCCGCGTACGCGGCGCAACGGCGTTGGTCGCGATCGCTCTCGTCGCCGCCTCGTGCGGCGGTAGCCACGGCACGGCCACACCTCCTCCCGGATCGACCGGCACGCCCACCACCGCCGCGCCTCAGGTCGTGAAGTTCGGCACGCTCGACTCGCCCTGCGGTCCCGGAACCGCCAAGGGCGCAACCGACAAAGGTGTGACCGACACGTCGATCAAGATCGGTTACGGCGACGACGCCGGCTACTCCGCCGCGGCCGGGCTCGACAAGGAGATGTCGGACGCGGTCAAGCCCCTGATCAAGTGGTGCAACGACCAGGGCGGCATCAACGGCCGCAAGGTCGTCGGTACCTACTACGACGCCCAGGTGTTGCAGGTCACGAAGGCGATCACGCAAGCCTGCAGCGACAAGGTCTTCATGCTCGTGGGTCAGGGTTTCGTTCTCGACGCGAACCAGGAGCAGACGCGCATCCAGTGTCAGCTGTCGACGATCCCGGGCTTCGCGGTCGGTACCGCCTTTGCGAGCGGATCCGGCATGCAGCAGCCGATTCCCAACCCCGGCGACGAGGAAGCGCTTTCCTCGGCCTATCAGGTTGCGAAGCTCTTCCCCGCGGCGGTCACGAAGGCTGCGTTCGCCTTCGCCGACTTCCCGGCGACGCAGGAGACCCGCGACAAGGCGGCCGCGGGATATCCGAAGGCCGGTTGGAAGTTCCTGAACTGTGACCAGCACTACAACATCGCCGGTGAGTCCGACTGGAAGCCCTTCGCCCGCAACCTCAAGAAGTGCGGCGTACAAGCGGTTGTGTGGGTCGGGTCTCCCGATCCGAACCTCGAGAACTTCCTGAACGCGGCGAAGCAAGAGGGCTTCAAGCCCACGGCATGGGTCACCGACCCGAACCAGTACACGGCGGCCTTTGCCAAGTGGAACGGTCAGAATGGCGGCGCGGCCGACAACGTCTACGTGCGCCAGACGAACGTGCCGTTCGAGCTTGCCGCTCAGGTACCGGCGGTCAAGCAGTACGTCGACCTCGTGACGAAGTCGCACGGCACGATCGGTTTGCTGGGGGAGCAGTCGGCCTCCGCGTTCCTGTTGTGGGCGACCGCCGTGAAGTCGTGCGGCTCGACGGTCACCGCCAAGTGCGTGCTGGATGCGGCGGCCGCGCAGAAGGACTGGACCGGCGGCGGTCTGCACCTCCCGACGAATCCCGGCAACAACACCGCGCCGAAGTGCGGGATGTTGCTCAAGCTCACCGGTCCGCAGTGGGTCAAGGTCGTGCCGACCGGAAACGAAGTCTTCGACTGCAACGACAAGTACGTCGCCAAGGGCATCTCCACCTCGGCGGTCACTGCGGCCAAGATCAACGCCCAGCGCGTCGCCACGCAGTTCGGTACCTTCACGCCGAAGTAACCGGCGTCAGCCGAACCGCGGCCCATCGAGGACCCGAATGAACCTGCTGATCAACGGCCTGATCACTGGTGCGGTGTTCGCGATCGCCGCGAGCGGGCTGGTCGTCACGTACTCGACCTCCGGCGTCTTCAACTTCGCGCACGGCGCGCTCGGGATGTTGAGCGCGTATGTCTACTGGGACGTGCGAGTCAACAAAGCGTGGCCCGCGCCGCTCGCACTCGCGTTCGTGTTGTTGGTCTTCGCGCCCGCGGTCGGTGCACTGCTGTACCGGGTCGTCATCCGAGGACTGCAACAGACGTCGGAGATCGTGAAGCTGGTGGTGCCGATCTCGGTGCTCCTCGCGGCCATCGTCCTCGCGAACTGGGTCTGGAAGCCCACCCAACCCCATTCGATCCAGCCCTTCTTCGGCGCCGATCACAAGGTGACGTGGTTCGGGGTGGTCCTCCTGTGGCACGACCTCACGATCCTGCTCGTCGCGATCGGCCTCGCGATCGGGCTACGCCTCCTGCTCTACCGGACCCGCGTGGGCGTCTCGATGCGGGCAGTCGTCGACGACCGCCCGCTGCTCGAGCTCAACGGTGCCCGTCCCGATCGCGTGTCACTGGCGAGCTGGATGATCGGCGTCGCGCTGTCGGCGCTCGCCGGCATCCTCATCACACCCTTTCAGGGGGGTTCGCTCAGCTCCACGCTCCTCACCCTGCTCGTCATCAACGCGTTCGCGGCCGCCATGTTCGGACGGCTTCGGAATCTGCCGTTGACGTTCGTCGGCGCGGTGGTGCTGGGTTTCGCGACGCGCATGGCGTTCGAGCGACCGACCGGACTCATGCCCAAGTCGTTCGACTGGGGCGGCAACTTCCGGCTGGCCGTCCCGATGATCCTGCTGTTCGTCGTGTTGTTGGTTCTGCCGCAGGACCGGCTGCGGGGCGCGGTGGCAACCCGCACCCGTGAGCGATTCTCGTTGCCGTCGATGCACGCGACGTATGCGTCGGCCATCGCGTTCGTCGTCGCCGTGTTCGGGCTCTCGCGCATCATGGCGCCGTCGCCGCTCGTCACGTTGAGCGACGCCCTCGCCGCCGCGATCATCATCTTGTCGCTCGTCTTGCTCGTCGGGTACGCGGGTGAGGTCAGCCTCGCGACGATGGCGTTCGCGGGTATCGGCGGCACGGTGTTCTTCCACCACGTCGGGCACGACGCCGCGAGCCGGGCCGGCGTGATGGCCTTCGTCATCGCCGGTGCGGCGACGGCGCTCGTGGGCGCGGTCATCGCGCTGCCCGCGTTGCGGTTGCGTGGGCTCTACCTCGCGCTCGCGACCGCCGCGTTCTCACTCGCGGTCGAGCAGATGGTCTTCAAGGAGTACGTCGCCGAGCGTCGCATCTATCCGGCCACATTGATCCTGATCGCCGTGATCGGCGCGGGCGCCGTTTACCGGGGCTTCCGGTCGCACCGGGCGCGCGGAGCGCTCGTCGCGCTGACCGGTTCCGGCGTGGTGATCGCGCTGACTGCGACGAATCCGTGGCTGCAGGACGAACGCTGGAGCGCGATCTTCCCGAACGGCAGTCTGCAGGTACCCCGCCCCCGCCTGTTCGGGATCGACTTCGATCCACAACGCAACTTCCTGTTGCTGTTGGCCGTCGTGTTCGCGGTACTCGGTGTATTCATGATCGCACTACGACGGAGCGGCTACGGCCGTCGACTGACGGCCATGAAGAACAGTCCGGCCGCGTGCGCGACCCTCGGGATGAACGTGGTGCGGTTGAAGCTGTCGGTGTTCATGATCTCGGCGGCGATCGCGGGCGTCGGTGGTTGCCTCTTCGCGCAGGAGATCGGCGCGGTGACTGCCGACCGGTTCAGCCTCTTCGAATCGATGACCATGTTGATGCTGCTCGTCGTGGCGGGCGCCGGCTATGTGTCCGGCGGCTTGACCGCCGGACTCCTGTATGGCGCCGTGTTCGTCGCGCTCGAGAGCGTCATCGCCAAGCTCGGCGACAGCTTCTCCGCGTTTCACGGTTGGAGCGCTTGGCTCGTCCACTTCACGGCGCTCCTGCCTGCGCTCATCGGCATCGGTCTCGGCCGGAATCCGAGCGGTTTCCTCAGCGATTCGTTCGCCCGCTACCGCCCGATGATCCGGGAGGTCCGAGCGGTGTTCGTCGCCGGCGCGGGTGCGGAAGTGCTGCTGTGGTTCCTCGCGTTCCGGCACACGATCAACAACTGGATCTTCGCGATCGTCACGCTGCTGATGGTCGCGCTCCTGCCGAACATCGCCGCCGCGGTTGCACCGGCGGCGTACGGAAGGACACCGCGCGGAGGCGACGGCGACGACACACCCCTCGAGCTGATCGGGATCGACCGCCCGTTCACCGTCGACGACCTGCGCGAGATCGATCGTGGCATCGGCGCCGCGCCCGGAGTCCGAGTATGACGGCCGAGAGCCTGCTCGTCGCCGAGCAGGTCACCGTGGAGTTCGGCGGCAACCGGGCGCTGTCGGAAGTCGACCTCGACGCACGCGCCGGCGAGATCACCGGGTTGATCGGTCCGAACGGAGCGGGGAAGACGACGCTGTTCAACGTCATCACCGGGCTGCTGTCGCCGACAACGGGGCGCATCCGGTTCGACGGCCGCGACGTGAGCCGGCTCGACACGCATCGCCGCGCCCGTCTCGGTATCGCGCGCACGTTCCAACGCCTCGAGCTGTTTACCGACCTGACCGTGCGCGACAACCTGCGGGTTGCCGGCGAGATCCGCAACACCTGGGGCGGGTTCGGTTTCGGGCGGGGTAGCCGTCGCATCAATGTCGCCCGCGAGACGGATCACGTGCTCGATCTCATCGGCCTGACCGGTATCGCCGACGCCGACGTGTCGACGATCCCGACCGGTACGGCGCGCGTGGTCGAGCTCGGGCGGTCGCTGATGATCCAACCCCGACTCGTCCTGCTCGACGAGCCGGCGTCGGGACAATCCGACGACGAGACGAAGGCGTTCGAGGCGCTGCTCCGCCGACTCGTTCGCGAAGACGGGTTGACGATCCTCCTCGTCGAGCACGACATGGCGCTGGTCATGGAGGTGTGCGATCGCATCCACGTGCTCGACTTCGGCGAGATCATCGCCGATGGTTCGCCCGACCACGTGCGCTCCGATCCGCGGGTTCGCGACGCGTATCTCGGGACCGCGACCTCGTGACCGACGTGATGACCGACCCGGCGCCTGAATACGCGCTCGAGCTCCGTGGCGTGTCCGCGGCCTACGGCTCGATCACGGTGCTGCGCGGGGTCGACCTCGCGATCCCGTACGGCAGCCTCGTCGCACTGCTCGGGCCGAACGGGGGAGGGAAGTCGACGACGCTGCGCGTGATCGCCGGACAACTTCCCTTGACCGCCGGCGATGTGTTCGTGGCCGGCCGCCGGGTGAGCGGCGTCGCGCCGGACGAGTTGGCCCGGCACGGCGTGTGCCTCGTCCCCGAAGGGAAGGGCATCTTCCCGAACCTGTCCGTGCGCGAGAACCTCTTGATGGCGACGCACGCGGGAACGCCTCTGAAGCAGATCGAGGAGGTTGCGTACGCGCGCTTCGAGAAGCTCGGTGAACGCCGCCGTCAGCTCGCAGGCACGCTGTCGGGTGGCGAGCAGCAGATGCTCGCGATGGCGCGTGCGCTCGCGACGAACCCGGCTTTGTTGTTGCTCGACGAGCTGTCGATGGGGCTCGCGCCGCTCGTTGTCGAGCAGTTGTACGAGATCGTCGCCCAGGTCGCGAAGGAAGGCGTGGCGATCCTCGTCGTCGAGCAGTTCGCACGGGCCGTACTTGGCATTGCCGACTGGGTCGGCATCATGCTTCGGGGCCGGGTCACGAGTTTCGGGACGCCGGCCGCGATGGAATCCGAATTGTCGAACGCATACCTCGGCGAATGAGAGACGCATCATGACCAGCACCGCCAACGATCGCGCCGAGCAGTTCAAGGCCGAGATCGCGGAGATGAAGCTGAAGACGGGACGCGCCCGAGCCGAGAACGTCCTGCAGATCGTGGGCGTCGTGCTCATGATCGGCGGCATCGCACTGGCACTGGGTGCCTATTCGGCGTCGCTGAACGTCACCGCGACACCCGGGACGAACGTCGACGTTCTCGACTCGAACTCCTACACGCCACTCGCGATCGCGGGCCTGGCAATCAGCGTCACCGGGGGCTTTCTCTTCCTCCGCTATTCACTCGCGAAGTTCCTGCGCTTCTGGCTGCTGCGCCAGGCGTACGAGCAGCGGCTGGCCATCGACGAAGCCGCGAGCCGCACGCCGTAGCGAGCGCGACTACGCGGAGGTCGGCGCGCTCTCGGTCGGCACGGCGTAACGCTCGACGTAGCCGGCGAAGCGCTCGGCGATCCGGCTGCGGTCGAGCCCGAACTCGGCGAGGTCGTAGCCGTGTGACCCCAAGCCCCCTTTCGGATGGGCCGCGACGTACGCAGCCATCGTCTCGCGCACGGGTTGGTCGAGGCCGTCGCCACCCGACTCGCCGACCGCGCCGTAGATCGACGCGACCGCGCCAACGGGATCTCTCACGAGATCCTCGTACTGGACGTCGACGATGGGATGCCCCGGACACCGCGCGCGGAACGCGTCGATCCGGCGGATCGACTCCTCGAGCATGGCCACCCAGTGCTCGGCAATGTACGCGCGATGGTCGGCGTCAGAAAACGTTCCCGACAACGTGTGGATCAGGCTGCATACCGAGGCACACAGCACCGCGGGATCACGGTGCAGCAGCACCAACCGTGCGTCGGGATACACCGCGGACAACGCATCGAGGTTGAGAGCGTGATGCGGGCTCTTGAGCGTCCAGCGGCCGCGCACTCCGCCGCTCTGCAAGACCTGCAGCGCGAGGCGGTGATACTCGTAGGCCGAACGCTGATCGACTTCGAGGAGCCATGCCCCGTAGGAAGGCACGTTGGATATTGCCTCCCACGACAGGCTCTTGAAGTCCTGGCTCATCAACGAGATGCACTCGGTGGGTCCGTCCGGCTCCTCGTGGTGGATCGCACGGATGCGGGGATTGATCTGCTCGAGCATGTCGTTGCCCAGGCGGGCGGCTTCGACGCGGGGGCCGCTGCGAATGTTCTCCACGGTCGGCGGGGGCACACTGTCGCCGGATTCCCAGCGCAACAACGCGCGGTTCCGCGCGTCCTGTTCGAGCAGGTAGCTGAGGAAGGTCGTCCCGGCGCGGAACATGCCGATCACGACCAGCGGCGCGTCGATGCGTTCGTTGGCCACCTCCGGGCGTCGCGCCGCCCAGTCGACGATCCGCATCCGATTGACGAGCGACCCGACGATGTTGGCCCGGATGGCTATCGCGCCGAGATCGTTCAAACGCGCTTCGGTGGCGACCGCGTCGCAGTACACCGCGAGGCCTGCGCGGAAGCTCTCGCCGCCGAGGTCGTCGAGCCCGGCGGCCGCGTGCGCCTCGGCGATCAATTCGTCCGGAACCCATGCGCTCACTTCCGCCCCCGTGTCGTCGCGGTTCCGCGTCCGCGGGCGACGGTACTAAGGAGGGCTGCTTATGTCAAAGGTCGTTCACGGTGCCGACATGCCCGCCGCGACCATCGTCACGAGGTTCTCGACGAAGGCTTCGTGCTCGAGCTGCGGGCGGCCGCGCCGACCGCGCCGCCCGAGTACGCGCGCCCGGTCGGCGACCGCGCGGAGAATGAATCCGGTGGCGAGTGCGAACCGCTCGGCGCGGACCTGCGGGCTGACGTCGGCCATGCGGGTCGCGAGCAGGTCGTACACCTCGTACCCGCCGGTGCGGGTGAGCGCGTCGGCGACATCCGAGTCGAGGTTGCCGGGGTCCTCCTCGACGAGCTCGGCGAGGATGACGAGGAAGCAGCGCCCGCGCCAGCCACTTTCGGCGAGCTCGGTCGCGGGCCGGACGATCGCCTCGACCACCGACTTCACGTCGCCGGCCGGCTTCTCGAGCGCGAGCTGGAGCAGCTCGCCTTCGCGCCGCGCGAGGAAGTCGGCGTGGCGTTCGAGCACCGCGCAGAGCACACCGGTCCGGGAACCGAAGTGATAGTGCAGCGCGCCCCGATTGCGCTGCCCGGCCCGGCGGGTGATGTCGATCAGCGACGCGCCGTACACGCCGTGCTCGGCGAATGCCCGGGCCGCTTCGTCGATCAGCTTCTCTCGCGTGCGCGAGGCGTCCAGGGGCATCGTGGGGATCCTACGATTTCGCTATGAACGACGAGCCCGTACCGCGGCCGGAGGGTGGCTTCACCCTCGCCGACTTCCGGGAGCTGAGCCGGTACGTCATCGATCGCTGGACGGCCGGGATCGATCTCGACTGGAACGTGCCGGCCGGCACGCTCGAGTGGACGTGTATCTACACGGCCGACCACGTCGTCGACTGTGTGTTCTCGTACGCGTTCTTCCTCGCGTCCGCCAAGCTCGACGGATATCCGAGGTTCGGCGAGCTACATGCGTTGGCCGATGCGGGGCCGAGCGACATGATCGACGGCTTGCGCGCCACCACGACGATGTTGGCGGCCGTCGTCGCGGCGGCCGAGCCTGACGCGGTAGCGACGATCTGGTACTCGCCCCTACCGGAGCTTCGCGGCGCGGCCGACTTCGCCGCGCGCGGCGCGCTGGAGATGATCCTGCACGCGCACGACGTGTGCACCGGGCTCGGTGTCGTGTTCGAACCGCCCGCCGACCTGTGCCGGCGCTTGTTCGATCACACGAGCGACTGGCCGATGCACCCGGCGATGCCGCCGGCAGCCGATGCCTGGTCTGCACTGCTCGAGCGTTCCGGTCGCCGCCCGGACTGACGACGGCACTCGTCGGGGACGCGCGAACGGCGACATCGCCGGTCGATCGGTTAGCGAAGGACGCCGATCAACAACAAGATGATGAGGATGAGGACGACGGTTCCGACACCGATGTACATAGGGCTCTCCTTTGACAGTCGATGATCGTTCGAGGGTTGACGATCGAATGCCTTGTACCGACCTTTCGCCGGCTGTCAAACCTCTCGCGACAGTCGTTTGAGGCGTAGTTACAAGGGGAAAACTGTCTTCAATGCCATTGGCCGCGAGAGCCGCCCGCCTCGCCCGGCAGTAGCCACTCGCGCAACATCCCGGTTTGGGCGTACGCTCCCCCCATGACCGGCTCGGGGGCACGCAGGGTCTTGGCAGTGAGTGCGTTGGCCGGGCTTACCGCGGTGTCCGCCGCGTGCTCGGGCGGCAGCTCGCATGTGAGCGCGAGTCCGGGGACAACGAATGGGTCCTCCCAGACTTCGACGACCCTCAGCGCGCACGGAACGACGCGTACGGCGAAGAAGTCGAACAAGCGTGCGTCCGCCAAGAAGGAAGTGACGACCACGACTGCGAAGAAGTCGACAACGTCCGGTTCGACGCCGCGCACCGTCGGTGCGGCGCCCGTGACCCAGGGCGGACCGTCGGCGACTACGCCCGACACGTCCGCGGTTTGGATAACGGTCGGACCCTCCGGAGGCGGGAGCACGACGCCGCGCACTTCGCCGCGACCGCCGACGCCGACCACGGTGCCCGGTCCGAAGCCGTACGACCCGTCGAAGCCCATCGACCTGAGCGGCACGCCGGGCGTCACACCGGCCGAGCAGGCCCGCGCCGAGCAGTTGGTACGCGACACGCTGCGCGACCTACCGAGGTACGCCACGACGGCCGCGGCGTACGGAGCCGGGTACCGCTCTATCAACGACGGAATCACAGGTACCGAGCACTACGTGAAGTGGTCGTTGATCGACGACGGTCGTGTCCTCGACTCCAAGTACCCCGAGTCGCTCGTCTACCAGATCCGCAACGGCCGCCAGACGTTGGTCTCGGCGATGTACATGTTGCCGCTCGGATCTCGCTTCAGCGACGTCCCCGATGTCGGCGGTCCGCTCACGCAATGGCACATCCACGACAACCTGTGCCTCGTCGACAACCCGAGTGATCCGCTGCAGAAGGTCGTGGGCGGATTGACCGGCAGTGATGGTTCGTGCCCGGCGGGTACGAGCAAGGCGCCGACCACGCCGATGCTGCACGTCTGGATCGTCGCGAACCCGTGTGGCCCGTTCGCCGCGCTCGACGGCATCGAAGCCGGCCAGATCCCCGACGGCCAGACGCGCCTTTGCGATACCGCTCACGGCTCGGGCTGACCCCGACCCCGACCGCTCGGTTCAGCGGGCGGTGCGTCCTCGTTGCGCCAGCGCGTCGAGCGTGACGGCCGCGAGCAACACGAGCGCGGTTACCACCTTCTGGGCGGCTCCGCTGTAGCCCTGCAACCCCATGCCGTTGTCGATCGCGGCGATCACGAGACCACCCAGCACGGCGTGCAGAGCCTTGCCCCGGCCGCCGAAAAGGCTCGTTCCACCGATCACCGCGGCGGCGACCGCGTAGAGGACCAGCGTGCCGCCGTCGAGAGACGTCGACACGGATTGAATGCGCGACGCGTAGACGATCCCGGCAATGCCGGCGGTGAACGAAGCCAGCATGAACGCCAGCGTCCGGATCGCCGCGAGGTTCACACCGGCGCGGCGCGCGGCTTCTGCGTTACCGCCGATCGCGTACATGTAGCGACCGAACTTGGTGCGGCCCAACAACAGGCTCCACATCGTGAGCACTCCGAGGACGAGGAGCACGACCCAGGGCAAGCCCTTGATCGACACCAACGTGCCGCGGTTCGTGTTGCAGATCAGCGCGACGACGATCCCCGCGATCGCGCCGCCCACGATCTTGAGCAACGTGACGCTCGCAGGAGGCGCGACCAGGCCGCTCGCGCGGCGGCGCGAGTCGCGTAACCACAGCCGCAGACCGAACCCCCCGATGATCAGGGCCATGACGATCCAACTGGCGATCGGCGTGAGGGTTCCACTGGCCAGGTCGTTCACGATCTTGTCGTTGATCGGGAGGGAGCCGCCCTTGCCGAGCAGCATCAACATCACGCCCTGCCAGCCCAACAAGCCCGCGAGGGTGACCACGAACGACGGAAGTCCGATGCGCGTGATGATCGTGCCCTGGATGGCGCCGATCGCCGCGCAGACCAGGAGTGCAACGATGATCGCGGCCCACCACGGCCAACCCCACGATTGCTTCACGAGCTCGGCGGTGGTGATCCCGCCGATCCCGGCGACGAAACCGATCGACAGGTCGATCTCGCCGAGCAGGAGCGCGAAGACCTCGCCCATCGCCAGCAGCATGTAAGCCGCGCCTTGGATGAGCAGGTTGACGAGATTGCCCGCCGTGAGGAAATGCGAATTGAGTGATTGGAACAGCGCGGAGATGAGGAGCAAGCCGGCGATGACGGGGAGCACGCCGGCGTCGCCTGCTCGTACGCGGTTGACCGCGGCGCGCAGGTACGCGCTCAGGGAGTCGGCGACGATCTCGGGCGCTATCGCCCGTTCGGCCTGCGCGGAGGCGGTCGATGTGAGCGGTTCGCCGTCGTTCGCTACGGGAGCCGAGGCGGGTTCGGATCGGGACTCGCCGACTTCGGTCACGGAGCGTCCTTACTGGCCGGCTGTTGGGGTTCCTGCTTCCCGTTCGGTACGGCGACTCGAGTCGACGCGCCCGTCGTCATGAGGTCGACGACGATCTGGCGATCCATCTCGGCGACCGGTCGGAGCGCGACCATCTGACCAAGGTGCAACACGGCCACCCGGTCGGCAACCTCGAACACGTCGTTCATGTTGTGCGACACGAACAGCACCGCGAGCCCGCGGTCGACGAGCCGGCGGATGAGTTGCAGCACCATCGTGGTCTGCGCGACCCCGAGTGCCGCCGTGGGCTCGTCCATGATCACGAGCTTCGAGTTCCACAGGACCGCCTTGGCGATCGCGACCGACTGGCGCTGCCCGCCCGACAGCGAGGCGACGGGTTGGCGGATCGAGCGCACCGTGGTGACCGCCAGGCTCTTCAGTGTCTCGGCCGCCGACTTCTCCATGTCTTCCTCGGCGAGGAGGAGATGGCTGATGCGCTCGCGCCCGAGAAACATGTTCTGGACGATGTCGAGGTTGTCGCAGAGTGCGAGGTCCTGGTGGACCGTCTCGATGCCGAGTGCCCCCGCGTCGCGTGGCGTACGGATGTGCACCGGGCGGCCTTCCCAGTAGATCTGGCCACCGTCGGGATGATGAATGCCGGAGATGCACTTGATGAGTACCGATTTGCCGGCCCCGTTGTCGCCGACCAGCGCCGTGACCTGACCGGCCGGCACGTCGAGATCGACATCGACGAGCGCTTGCACCGGCCCGAAGTTCTTGTCGATGCCGCTCAGGCGCAGGAGCGGCGGTTCCTCGCCTTCGACCTCGCGGGCCACGACTCCATCCCTTTCGCTCGGGACGACCTGAAGTTCACGGCCGACGACCGGGCCGCATCGACCAGATGGTAGATGCGGCCCGGCGACGGCGTAGGGACGGGACTACTTGATGCCCGCGGTGGTGCACGCGCTGGCGATAGCCGCGATGCAGAGGTCGGTAACGCTGACCGCCTTGTCCTTCACGACAGTGCTCGCCATGTTCGCCGACGTGACCCACACCGGGGTCAACAGAACCGAGGAAACATCCGAGTTACTGGTCGAGTCGTGCGTCTTGCCGTTGATCAGCGCGGCGGGCGGCTGCTTGCCGGCACGGAGGTAGAGAGCGACCGCGACCGCGGCCTGAGCCTCCTGGTACACGGCCTTGTACACCGTGCCGCACTGGTAGCCCTTGAGGATGTTCTGCAGACCCGGGAGCGACGCGTCCTGACCGGTCGTCGGGAACGTCTTCGCCGGAATCTTCAGCAGCCCCTGCAGGCTCGAGATCACCGCGTTTGCGTTGTCGTCGTTGGGTGTGACGACCGCGTTGATGTTCTTGTGCGCGGTGTACTGCTGGTCGAAGGTCGTCTTCGCGACCGCCGGCGTCCACGTACCGGCCGGCTCGCCCACCTTGACGTACGCCTTGCTGTCGAACTTGGGCTTCAACACGCCGTTGTATCCCTCGGCGAAGAGCGTGGCGTTGTTGTCGGTCGGGTCGCCGTCCATGATCAAGAGGTTCGGGTTCTTGACGTTCCAAGCGGCGATGCAGTCGATCTCGCCCTGACCGATCAGCTGACCGACCTTGACGTTGTCGAAGCTGACGTACGTGCGTCCGGCCGTGCCGCCCTTCGTCAGGCGGTCGTAGTCGATGACCTTGACGCCCTTGGAGGTCGCGTTCGACTCGATCGCCGCACCACTACCCGAGTCGAGCGCGTCGATGAGGAGCACGCTCGCACCCTGGGTGATGTCGGCTTCGGCCTGCGTCTGCATCGTGCTGGCGCTGCCCTGCGCGTTGTCGACCTTGAACTGCGCGCTCGTGAGGCCGGCGGCCTGGAACGCTTTGATCAGGTACGGCCGGTCGAACGTCTCGTAGCGCGTCGACGTGGTGGTGTCGGGGAGTAGTACCCCGATCAGCCCCTTGCCCGACGCGGCAAGCGACTTGAGCGCGGTCATCGCCGAGAAGTCGCCGATGAACGAACTGGCACTGACCGACGGGGTGGGCGTGTTGCCACCCGTGGTCGGGCTGCTCGAGCTCGGTTTGGACGACGACCCGCAGGCCGCCAGTCCGACGACGGTGCCGACGACGACGGCACCGCGTAGCGCTCGTGTGAACGAGACCCTCATGCGTTTCCCCCTTGCCTGAAGGGCCTGCGCGCGAATGCGCCCGGACGACCCATAGGTTGATTGTCCCAAATGTACGCCTACCTCTACCCGGCGGACAGCGCGCCCAACCACTGCGGCATTCCCGTCCGCCCGCCCCCGGTGGCCGCGGTCCTGCTTCCGCGCCGGCTTCATGATCGTGGCGGGGCGATTTGGTACAGCGACTGGTCGCCGGATTGCACGAGGAGCCTGAGCGACACGTGCCGACCGAGGTCGGTGGCGGTAGCGGAGTTCACGGCAAGGAACGGGATCGTTTCGAAGAAGGCGTAACCGTGGCGCGTCGCGAGTTGCCGAGCCCACCTGGAGAGGTCAGCTTCGAAGGCGCGATTCGGTTTGCCGGTCGCGTAGACGAGCGGTGACGGCAATACGAACGATCTTCGCCCCGAAGCGAGATAGACGATGTCCGGCGTGCTCGTGACGATCGTTGCGTTCGCGGGCAACCGGGCGACCGCTCGCTCGACCGTGGTGAGCGCCTGCGGCCTTCCAGCTCCCCCTTCGATCACGGTGCGAGCGTTCGACCATCCGGTGAACACGAGGGCTGCGCAGAGCACTCCGACGGCTACCGCCGCCGCCTTGGCTCTCAGATACGGCGCCAGGAGTCGGTACGCGACCGCGATGGCCACCGCGTACACGACCCCGCGCACCGGCGCGAACAGACGCGCATCCGACGCCGTGCTCGTGTCCAACCAGGTCTGGGTG
>DASYJT010000476.1:0-25069 GCA_035996165.1 Acidimicrobiia bacterium | reverse complement strand
CAGCGTGATCGAGGCCATGGCGCTCGAGGCGCCGATCGTCGCGACCGGCATCCCCGCCGTACGCGAGGTGCTCGGCGACAGCGATGCTGCGGTTCTCGCACCTCCCGACGACGCGACCGCGCTCGCGCTCGCGATGGTGCGTGCGCTCGACGATCCGGAGTCGCAGGCGCGCGCCGCCCGGGGCCGTTCCCGCTTTCTCGATTGCTTCACGATCGATCGGATCGCCGACCGCAAGATCGAGTTCTACGCACGTGCGATTCGTGCCGGACACGATGGGGAGCTCCACGATGGATAGCGCCACGACGGATACCGTCGGGCCGATGTCGAGCGGGCTGCCGGTGTACGTGGTGCACTGGAACGCTCCTTAGTGGGTGAAGTCGACGACCGAGTCGTTCCTGGCCTCGACGATCGCGACTCGCGTCACGGTGGTCGACAACGGGCCGGGCGATACTCCGCCGATGCTCGACGCGCGCGTGCGAGTCATCCGAAGCGGCGCCAACCTCGGCTACGCCGGCGGCGCGAACCTCGGTATCGCCGACTGGCTCGCAGGAGACGCCGAGCTCTGCGTCATCGCGTGTCACGACGTCGAGCTCGGGCCCGACACGTTGCAGCAGCTCGTCGCCGCGGCCGGCGACTTCCCCGACTACGGCGTCATCGCTCCGGAACCGGGCGAGAACGTTGCGGGCGGACCGGTGCTGGCCACCACGTCCCGTCTCACCGACGTTGCCTGGGCGAGCGGGACGTGCCTGCTCCTACGGCGCGATTGCGTCGAGGCCGTCGGGCGGTTCGACGCGGATTTCGGGAGTTACGGAGAAGACGTCGACCTCTGTTACCGAGCACGCGAAGCCGGCTGGAACGTCGGGTTCGTGAACGGTGCCCGGGTCAACGGTGCGGGCTCGGCCGACCGCGGATTCCGAACCCAGATGTATGTGAACCAGGTGCGCCTACGCGCGAAGCACGCGGGTTCGCGCAAGGCCGCGCGGATGCTCGTCGCGTTTCCTTTGCTGGCAGCCGCCGACGCGGGGCGCTGGCTCGCGCGGCGCGATCCGGTGCTGCTCCAGCGCGCCGGTGGGCGCGTGCGCGCGGTACCCGGCGCGACGCGCCTCCTCTGGAACCGCGTTCGAGCCCGGCCGTGACTCCGACAGCGGCCTGACTACGAGCTTGGACTCGGCTCCGGGCGCGCCACGATTGCGCGCAGTGCGTGCCAGGCGGTGCGAGGTTTCGGATTGAGGCGGAACGACTTGGTGAGCAAGCCGATCGCCGCCCGCCGATCGCCGATACGCGTAGCGGAGAGTCCCATGCGCATCATGCGGAATGCCTTCGCTCTCGGATGCCGCCCGAACCACTCGGCGTGTTCTTCGAGCAGCATGTAACCGTTCTCGAGCCGTTTGCGTTGACCGGTCCGAGGACGCGCTCCCTGATGCACGCGGTAGAGGAGACCGACGCGCGGTGTTGTCGCGACGCGCAGCTCCTGCGCGAGCCGGAGCCACCATTCGACGTCGTCCGAGGCTTCGTAGCGCTCGTCGAAGTGCTGGACGTGCGCGCGTTCGACGCTGGTCGCGCCGAGATGCGGAATGATCCCGTCGAGCACGGAGTCGCTCACGTCACCCTCGAGGACCCGGCCCGTCGCCGGCGCCTGCACACCGAGCGTGGATTGCCAGCACACCGCGACCGGCGCGCGCTGGTGTGCGTCCAGTGCGTCGCTCAGCCGTTCACTGGCCCAGACGTCGTCGTCGTCCAAGAACGCGACATAGCGGCCCTTTGCCGCGTCGATGCCCGTGTTACGTGCGGCGGGCGGGCCGCCGTTCTGCTCGCGTCGAACGAGTCGGAGTCGAGGGTCGGCGGGAAGCGACGCCGGTTCGGGACTCGCGTCGTCGACGACGATGCACTCGAAGTCGTCGAACGTTTGTCCCAAAACGGACGCGATTGCCTCGGCGAGGAACGCGGGACGGCCGAATGTCGGTATGACGACGCTGAAGGTGGGATCCAAGTGAATGTCCTTTTTCTCATTCATATCGCACGGCGTCACGAGCATCGCGAATCGATCGACGACCATCCGGATCTCGGGTCGCGTCGATTACGCTCGCCGGATGCGGGTGGTCATCGCGAGCCATAGCGGCGGCCTCCGCGGCGGTGCGGAGCGCTGCGTGTTGGAGCTGGCGGCGGCGTTGCGCGCCGACGGTCGGGTCGAGCCAACGGTCACGGTGCCGATTCGGGGAGAGTTGTCCGAGGCCCTCGAGCAGGCGCAGGTTCCCTGGCGCATCGCGCCCACTCCCACCTGGCTGGTCGACACGTCTCCGGCGTGGCCCGGCGATCCGCTGCGGGCCCTTCGCCGCGCCAAAAGGGGAGTGACTGCGGTGACCGAGGCGCGTCGGTGGTCGAACACGTTGCGCGAATCGAAACCCGACGTCGTCATGTCGTCGACCACGACGTCGCCGACACCCGCGCTTGCCAGCCGGCGCGCGGGCATCCCGCACGTGTGGTGGATCCACGAGTTCACGACGCTCGCGGGCCAGAAGCGGTACGCGCTCGGCGAGCCCCTCGCGCAGCGCCTCATCGGACGCCTGTCGAGTCGCGTCGCGGTGAACTCGCAAGCCGTCGCCCGCTATTACTCGCCGCCGATCCCGCCCGCCAAGATTCGGATGATCGAGCTCGGCGTAGACACGCCGCGGGTGCCGCCGAACTGCATCGATCGCGATCGGTTGCGCGTGCTGATGCTCGGCCGGAAGGATCCGGCCAAAGGTTGCGAGACGGCGATCCGCGGCGTCGGATTGCTGCGCGACAAGGGCATCGAAGTGACGCTGCGCCTGGTCGGACCCTCGCTGGCCGACTATGCCGAGACGCTCTGGTATCTCGCACGCGACCTCGATGTTCTCGACCGCGTCGAGTTCATCGAGTACGTCGCAGATCCGAGCGAACAGATCGCCTGGAGCAACGTCATGCTCACCTGCTCGGTCGACGAAGGATTCGGTCGCGTCGCGGTCGAGGCGTTGAAGAGCGGCCGGCCGGTGATCGGCGCTCGCGCGGGCGCCACCGTCGAGTTGATCGACCACGAACGGACCGGGTTGTTGTTCGAAGCCGGCGATGCCGTCGATCTCGCCCAGGTGATCGGCCGGGCCGCCGGCGACCGCGTGCTCGTGGAGACGATGTCGAGGAACGCCCTCGCGGCCGGCGCCGACCGCTTCACGATGGAGCGGGAGGTCGCGACGTTCGTCGATCTGTTTCAGGAGGTGCGGCGAGGTTGACGCGCACCACATTCTGTTTTGTCTCGAGGGTGAAGGATCGTCGATGAGCGACATATTTATCGTCGGACCGGCGCGGTCCGGAACTTCGTGGCTCCAAACGATGCTCGCCGAGCATCCCGATATCGCGTCACCGCCGGAGACGGGTCTGTTCGTCGAGTTCCTCGGCCCGATGGAGCGGGCGTGGCAACGCCACCGCATGCAACTTCAGACGGCTCGCACCGATGGCGATCGCATGAACGTCCAGGGCCTGGCGACCGTGCTGACGAGCGACGACATGCTCGAGTGGTTGCGCGAGCTCTGCGCGATCGTGCGCGACCGAGTCATCACGCAAAAGCCCGGGGCGACACGGCTGCTCGAGAAGACGCCCGACCACGCGTTGTGCCTCGACGTCATCAGGAAGGTGCTTCCGGACGCGTATGTGCTGTTCCTCGTGCGCGATCCCCGCGAGACGGTGCGGTCGATGCTGCAGGCGAGCGTCGAACCCTGGGGTCACTGGGCGTCCGAGGCTGTCGAAGGCGCGACCAACCGCTGGTTGCGCAACGTCAGCATGCCGCTCGCGCATCGCGACGACGAGCGCATGCTCACGATTCGCTACGAGGATCTGCGGGCCGATGATCGCCAGCTGTGCACCATCGCCGACTTCTTGGGACTCGGCGATCCCACGACCTGGATGAAGTCGTCGGTCGATGCGTCGCCCGGCGAACGGCGCTCGACGATCGTGGCCGGCGAGGCCGCGGCCGAGGGTCTCGAGAGTTACGACCTGGCCGGATTCTCGTACCACGATCGAACCCGGCAACGCGAGCTCACGCAGTACGAGATCGCGTACGTCGAGTCGAGGTGCCGGGCCGAGATGCTCGCGCTCGGCTACGACGTCGACTCGGTGCGCCCACCGATCGGGTTCCGAGCTCGGAGATCGGTTCGTTTCGCCGCGCTGCGCGGACGCCACTACGCGCGCCGTTACCGGGCGAGCCGCCGAAGAGGCTGACAACGCCGGATCCGATCCCGCTACGCGGGATGCCGTTCGGCTACTCGTCGCTGAGAATGGTCGCGGTGCCGATACCGCGCTGAATGGCAACGGTCGCCATCGACGTGACCGACGTGATGGTCGCGTGGATGACCAAATTCGGCTCGTCGACCGAGTCGGGGTAGGTGGGTATCGAGACATTCCCGCGCACCTGACCGGCCGCGAACTTGATCGAACGCTGGATCGGACCGCCCCAGTCGCCGATGGTGTGCGTCGTGCGGTGGATGGCGGACACCGACGACAACGTGATGTTCACCGTGACGGGAACAAAGAACGCGACCGAGAGGGTGACCGGGATCTTGATGTTGTGCGCGCCCCCGATATCTCCTTCGGGTATTGACGCATCGCCGAGGCCCACCGAGGGGGCGCCCGCGCCCGGGTCGTCGTCGAGGATGGTCACGGTGCCGTAGTCGCGCCGAAGGTCCCAGCCGCTACTCGGTGCCGAGAGGCTGACGCGAAGGGACTCGTCGCCTTCCGAAGTCGTGTCGCCGTTGACCTTCACGAGGACGTACTTGATCGTGGTTCCCGCCGCGAACTTCAACGTGCCCGAACCGCTTCCGGCGGTGTAGTCGCCCGGAGCCGTCGCGCTGCCCGGGTCGACGGAGTAGTGGACCGTGACCGGTACGAGCGATTTCTGCGACAGCTCGACGGGGACGGAGATCTTGCGGAAACTCGAGTTCCCCTCGACGACGCCGACGTCGCCGACGCTGATGTTGGTCGCGGCGATGACGTCGAATGTCGTGCCGGCGGCGGTCGAAGCGGCGAACGAGCCGTTGCCGTCGAACTGGGCGGCGAGGGTGTGAGTACCGAGCCCCGGTGTGCCCAAGGGGACGTTCACCGTTGCGTCGGCGCCGATGGGTCCGCTCGCGACCTCGACGCCGTCGAGCTCGAGCGTTGCGTCGCCTTCGGGAACGAAGTTGCCCGGCGTCGTCACGACGACGTGTGCGTACGCAGTTTTGCCGAGCGCCTCGGGCGCGCCGACTTCGGAGACTGTGGTGGTCGTCGTTTGCGGTGCCTGGCCCGGCGGGTCGGCCGCGAACGAGATCGCCACGGGCGCCGGAAGTGGCGAGGTGAGTTGATTCTTCATCTGCGAAACGCGCAGGTCGCAGGAGAAGTTCCCCCCGGCGATGCAGGAGCGGTTGCCGAGACCGATGCCCGTCTGAATCACAGTGACGCTCGTCGTCAGCGTGGGCGTGCCGGATACGTCGATCTGGCCGAGATCCTTACAGTCGGTCGCGGGATTCGACGTGACGAGCGGCGAGTTGTCGGTGTAGGCGTTCGCGCACTCCGAGATATCGACGGTCGCCAACGGAACGGCGTTGATACCGGTGAGGTGGATCTGAACCGACTGACCGTCGGTCAGCCCGCTCGGCGACGGTACGGAGAAACCGACGTTCGCGTACGCGACGCCGGAGCCGACGATGCCGACGCTGACTGTTGCCACGACGACCACGCCTGCAAACCGACGTCGAAAGTTCCCGCTCGAAGTTCTCATCCCCGCCGTCCCCGTCCCCCGCCGTCGCAACGTGCGACCCCCCGGCCCTATTCGACGCGCACAATAACCAGTTCTTGCCAAGCGTGCAGCTATGGATTTAGGGTGCGCCGGTTCTGGGTTGCGGCGGGGCAGCGCGGGCGATGGTTTGTCGACTCACGAGCACCCGCTCGAGGCGGGGAGATACGTGATGCGAATGGGTCGCCTGCTGGCAGGATTTACTGCCGTCTTTGCGGTCGCGAGCCTCGTTCCTGCGACAGCGGCGAACGCGGCGATCTCCGGTACGTCCGGGCAGATCCTGCAGATCGTCCCGCCGGCATCGGCCGCCACCGGCCTCGGGTCGAACGCCAACATGTGGGCCTGGGACGAGCAGCAGGGAGTGACTCTCGCGTCCTCGCTCAAGGTCGACATCACTTCGCCCGGCACCTACACGTCGGCGAGCCAACTCTTGGCCGGCGTCGCCATTCCCGCCGGAACAGTCGTCGACAGCCAATACATCTCCAGCGTGGCCGCGACCGGAACCGGAGTAAGCGACCTCGACGGAAGCTTGACGTTCCCCGCCGACATCCTCGGCGTCATCGTGACCTCCGGGAAGCTCGCATCGAGCGACATTCTCGGCCCGTCCGGAACGAATTACCCCGGTAGCGGCAGCGGTTTCGCGCTCGAGTTCGATTCGGGCGCCGACCGAATCACGCTCACGAATCAACGGACGCTCACCTTCCATTCGCACCGCGCGTCGGGTGCCGGCGTCGACGAGCTGCGCGTGCTCACCGCGCACGACGGCGCTCCGACCGTGAGCGCGGGCGGCCCTTACTCCGCCCTCGAAGGCAGCCCGGTCGCGTTGCACGGCACCGCGACCGACGCCGAGAACGATCCGCTCACGATCGCGTGGACCTTCGCAGTGACCAACGCCAAGGCAGGCACGGTCTGCACCCCCGCGAACACGAGCACATTGACACCCACGATCACTTGCAACGACGACGCGGTCATCACCGCGTCGTTGAGTGTGAGGGATCCGTACAACCCCGCGACGATCTCAGTAGCCCAGATCACAGTGGGTAACGCGGCGCCTACGCTCGGGCCGCTGACGGCGCCTGCGGTTGTTCCGCAAACCGGCGCGGTCAATGTCTCCGCGTCGTTCACCGATGTCGGGACGCACGACACGCACAGTGCCACCGTCGACTGGGGTGACACGACCTCTACCAACGCCACTGTGACTGAGACCGGCGGTAGCGGAAGCGTCGCCGGGTCGCACACCTACGCGACCCCGGGTCAGTACACGATCGTCGTCCAGGTCGCCGACGATGACGGCGGCATCGCGACCCGCACCGTCGCCGTGGGCGTGAACGGAGCGCCGTCCGCGAATGCGGGCGGCCCCTACGCCGGCACCGAGGGATCGACATCGAACCTCACCGGAACCGCGAGCGACCCCGAACACGATCCGCTGACCACGACCTGGACCTTCACGCCGACTGCCCAGGATGCCGGCACGACCTGCACGCCGACCGGCACGTCGACGCTCGCGCCGACGATCAACTGCAACGACGACGCAGTACTGAACGCGCGTCTTTCGGCAACCGACAACATCAACCCAGCCGTGATCTCCAACACGACTGTGACGATCAGCAACGTCGCTCCGGTGCTCGGTGCGCTCACGGCGACTCCGGCGATGCTGCCGACCGGCGGGACGGCGAACGTCAGCGCGGCGTTCGTCGACGCCGGCGCGCACGACACGCACACCGCGAGCATCAACTGGGGCGACACGTCGACTTCGAGTGCCTCGATCACCGAGACAAACGGCTCGGGTTCGCTGTCAGGAGCGCACGCCTACACCCACTCGGGCTTCTACACGATCACCGTTACGTTGAGTGACGACAACGGAGGTACCGACGTCCGCACGGCGCAGGTCGTCGTCAACACGCCGCCGACCGTCAGCGCCGGAGGTCCGTACGTCGGGTTCGAGGGCGCTCAGATGCAACTCGTCGCGACGGCGAACGACGTCGACGGCGATGCGCTGTCGTACTCGTGGGCGTTCACGACGACCGGCTCGGCCGGGACGGTCTGCAACGCGACCGGCGCCGGCACGCACGCCGCGACCCTGACTCTCGTGTGCAACGACAACGCGGTTGTCAACGCCACCGTGACGGTGAGCGACGGAGTGAACGCACCGGTCAGTGACAGCGCCACACTCGCGGTCGGGAACCAGAGCCCCGTACCCGGTGCGGTGACCCAACTGCCCACCGCTCCGGTCGGCAACACGGTCGCCATCGCGGTGCCCTTCTCCGACCCCGGAACGAACGACACGCACACGGCGACGATCAACTGGGGTGACAGCACTTCGTCGATCGGCACCGTGGCGGAGGCGGCCGGGACGGGCACGGTCGCCGGCGCGCACGCCTACGCCGTCGACAACCACTACACCGTCACGGTGACCATCACCGACGACGACGGTGGCGTAGGAAGCGTCAGCGGAACCGTGCTGTCGGACACGACCCCCCCGGTCATCACCGGAGCGATCGCGCCCTCGCCCAACGGCGCGGGTTGGAACAATTCGCCGGTCGACATCAGCTGGACCGCGAGCGATCCGCTCGCGCCGATCACGTCGACTTCGGGTTGTGATCCGACCACTCGCTCGGTCGACACGACGGCCGCCGGTGCGACGTACACCTGCACCGCCACAAGTGCCGGTGGCACCTCGTCGAAGTCCGTAACCGTGAAACTCGATCAGGTCGCTCCGACGCTCACCGGCGCCGCGACGACGCCACCGAACGCGAACGGTTGGTACAACTCGGCCGTGACCGTGCACTGGACGTGCTCCGACGCGCTGTCGGGCATCGCCGGAACGTGTCCGTCGGACGCAGTCCTGAACTCCGAAGGCTCGGCCGTCTCGGCGTCCGCAACGATTTCGGACGTCGCCGGCAACGTGACGAACTCGGCGAGCGCACCGGTGAAGATCGACACGCATGCGCCGACGACGTCGGCCGCGACGTTGCCCGTTTGGAACAACTCGACGGTGACGCTGGCGCTGAACCCCACCGACAACCTCTCCGGGGTCGCGTCGACCCAGTACACGGTCGACGGGGGCGCGACACAAACCGGGACGTCGGTCTTGTTGACGACCGAAGGCATTCACACGGTGACCTATTGGAGTACCGACAACGCCGACAACGTCGAGCAGGCGAACACCGCGACGGTGAAGATCGACAGGTCCGCACCGTCGATCAGCGTTGCGCAGTCTCCGGACGCGAACGCCGCGGGATGGAACAACACGAACGTGACAGTCACGTTCACGTGCGGCGACTCGCTCTCGGGTCTCGCATCCTGCACTTCACCGCAATCCGTGACGAACGAGGGCGCGGGGCAGACGGTCAACGGCACCGCAACCGACAACGCAGCCAACTCGGCGTCGGCGTCGGCCACGCTGAACATCGACAAGACGCCGCCGACGATCAGTGGCGTCGTTCCCGCTGCCAACGCGAACGGTTGGTACAACTCGCCGGTCGCGGTGTCGTGGCAGTGCGCCGACACTCTTTCCGGCATCGCGACCTGTTCGCCTTCGACCACGCTGGCAACTGACGGAGCCGGTCAATCGGTGACGGGGAGCGCGACCGACGTGGCCGACAACGCCACCGCGGCCCACGTCAATGGTGTCAACATCGACCAGACACCGCCGGAGATCAGCGCGTCGCTCGCGCCCGTCGCGAACCTCGCGGGTTGGAACAACTCCGTCGTCGTCGTGCACTTCACGTGCTCCGACGCAACCTCCGGCATCGAGGCCGGAGGGTGCCCGGCGGACCGCACCGTGTCGACCGATGGCCTCTCGACGGTGTCGGCGAGTGTCGTCGACCGCGCGGGTAACGCGGCCGCGACCTCGATTGTCGTGAAGGTCGACACGATCGCGCCGGGAATCGTCGGATCGCAGACGCCGGCTGCGAACGGCGCCGGCTGGAACAACACCGATGTCGCGGTGTCGTTCAACTGCACGGATGCAGGCTCCGGTATCGCGACGGCGGGTTGCACGGCGCCCGTGAACCTGGGCGAGGGTACGAACCAGTCGGTGACAGGTACGGCCGCGGACGTCGCGGGCAACATGTCGACTGCAACGGTGAGCGGGATCAACGTCGACAAGACGGCGCCGACCCTTACCGGAGCCCCGACCACGGCCCCGAACGCGAACGGTTGGTACGACTCGCCGGTAACGATTCACTGGTCGTGTGCAGACGCGCGGTCGGGAATCGCGGGTTCATGTCCGAGCGACGAGGTCTTGAGCTCGGAGGGTTCCGCGGTCTCCGCGTCGGCGACCGTGTACGACGTCGCGGGTAACTCGACGATGGCGTCTTCGACGCCCGTCAAGATCGACCTGACCGCGCCGAGCACCAGTGCGTCGAGCGCTCCCGACTGGTCCAACGCCGACGTCACGCTGACGTTGTCGGCGACCGACTCGCTGTCGGGTGTCGACGCGACCCACTTCGTCGTCGACGGCGGAGCAGTGCAAAGCGGAACGTCGGTCCTGTTGACGACCGAAGGCGTCCACACCGTGGTGTTCTGGAGCATCGACAAGGCGGGGAACGTCGAGGCGAGTCACACGGCGAGCGTGAAGATCGACAAGACGGCGCCGTCGATCACCGTCTCTCAGGCGCCGGCCGCCAACGGCGCCGGATGGAACAACACCGACGTGACCGTCTCGTTCACGTGCGGTGACTCGTTGTCCGGGCTCGCATCGTGCACGGCGCCGCAACCCGTGACGGCCGAGGGCGCCGGGCAGGTCGTCGCCGGCACGGCGACCGACAACGCCGGAAATTCGTCGTCGGCCTCGACGACAGTGAACGTCGACAAGACGGCACCGACGATCAGCGGCGTGGTTCCGGCCGCGAACCTGAACGGTTGGTACAGCACGCCGGTGACCGTGTCGTGGTCTTGCGCCGACGCGCTCTCGGGAGTCGCGACGTGCTCGCCGGCGACGACCCTGTCGGCCGACGGTGCCGCACAATCGGTGTCGGGCAGCGCGACCGATGCGGCCGACAACAGCCACACCGCCGCGGTGAACGGCATCAACATCGACCAGACCCCGCCGACGCTCGCGGCCTCCGCGCCGCCGAACGCGTTCGGTTGGTACAGCGCGGGTCCGATCACGGTGCACTGGACGTGCGGTGACAATCTCTCGGGCGTCACGTCGTGCCCGGCCGATCAAGTAGTCACGACCGAGGGATTCACGACCCTCGCGCAGACCATCACGGACCAGGCCGGTAACACGACGACGGACTCGATCACGATCCGGATCGACGCGACTCCGCCGTCGATCGTCGGCGCGGCCACGCCGACGCCGAACGGGAACGGCTGGAACAACACAAACGTGAACGTGTCGTTCACCTGCCACGACGGATTGTCCGGAGTGGCGACCTGCTCGGCCCCGACGACTCTCGCCGAGGGTGCCGCGCAGTCGGTGACCGGGCACTCGACCGACGCGGCCGGGAATGCCGCGTCGTCGACCGTCAGCGGGATAAACGTCGACAAGACTTCACCGACGTTGAGTGGCGCGCCGACTTCGGCTGCCAACGGGAACGGCTGGTACAACCACGCGGTCACGATCCACTGGACGTGCGGTGACGCGCTTTCGGGCGTCGATCCGGCGACGTGTCCGGGCGATGCATCGATCAACGCCGAGGGTGTCGCGCAACAGCTCACCCGTACGGTGCTCGACCTCGCGGGCAACGCAACGTCGGCGTCGAGTCCCGCGGTCAAGATCGACCTCACCCCGCCGGTGACGACGGCCTCCGCGGTACCGACCTCGTTCACGAACGCCAACGTGGCGGTGACCCTGACGGCCGGCGACAACCTCTCCGGCGTCGCGCAGACCCGGTTCAGCGTCGACGGTGGGGCGAGTCAGATCGGTACGTCGGTCACCCTTTCATCCGACGGGATCCACACGCTTGCGTTCTGGAGCGTCGACAACGCCGGGAACACCGAGTCGGCCCACGTCGTGTCGGTGCGAATCGACAAGTCCGCGCCGACGATCACCGCGGCGCAGGCGCCGCCTGCGAACGGTGCCGGTTGGAACGTGGGCAATGTCACGGTGACCTTTACCTGTAGCGATTCGCTCTCGGGTATCGCGTCGTGCACCTCGCCTCAGGGTGTGACGAGCGAGGGAGCCGGACAGACGGTGTCGGGCACCGCGGTCGACAACGCCGGCAATACGGCCTTGACGTCGGCGAGCGTGAGCATCGACAAGACGCCTCCCAATATCACCGGCTCGCTGA
This sequence comes from Acidimicrobiia bacterium, assembly GCA_035996165.1. Classification (GTDB taxonomy): domain Bacteria; phylum Actinomycetota; class Acidimicrobiia; order IMCC26256; family PALSA-610; genus PALSA-610. Next base: position 13,051 of record DASYJT010000476.1, on the reverse strand, counting down.
ACGGGACGCCGAACGGCTTCGGATGGTTCAACGCACCGGTCTCGGCCTCGTTCGCGTGCAACGACGCGCTGTCGGGAATCGCATCGTGCACCGGTGGGGCGAGCTTCGGTCAAGGTGCGAACCAGTCGGCGACGGGTGTCGCCACCGATGTCGCCGGGAACGCAACGACCGCGTCGGTCGGCCCGGTCAACGTCGATGTCACGAAGCCCACGATCACGGCCACGCCGGATCGGGCGCCCGACAGCGGTGGCGTATACACCGGACCGGTCACGGTTCACTTCACGTGCGTGGATGCACTGTCGGGTATCGCTCCGGGAGCGTGTCCGGCCGACGTGGTCGTGTCGAGCGACGGTATAACGACCGTGTCCGGGAGCACGACGGACCGAGCCGGCAACACCGCGGCGACCAGCGCGGCCATCACGTTGACGATCCAGTCGGTCCGCCTGCAGAAGCAGGCCGCGGTCATCCAGATCACCAACGCAGTGGCTTCGACTTCGAACCTGCTGGAGAAGGTGCTGCTGCGGTTGGCGCAGAACGCGGTCGCGGCGTCGATCGACCCGTCGCTCTGGGGTACGGGCAATCACCTCCAGACCCACCGCGGCGTTCTCGTGTTCGAGGCCGAGGACCTCGCCGTCGTCGAGTTGAAGCTGCTGCTCCTGCTGCCCTCACGGCATACTTCGACCGCATCCATCAATGGTTGGATCGCCACGTTCACGAACGTGGACCGGATCCTGGCTACGACGGCGTTGAACGAAACGATCAGCGCGGGTGGGAACGCGACGTCGATACACACCGCACAGAACCTGATAGCCGCCGGTGATCAGGCCGCGGCCGCCGGTCAGAACGCCATTGCGATCTACTACTACAAGGATGCGTGGAAGGCGGCGCAACTCGCGGTCGGACGTCACTGTGACGGCGGCAACGACGCGGACGATCGGTAGGTAGTAGGTAGCGAGCAGACGTTGTTACGGACAGGTCCGGCCTCCGATCGTTTGACGGGGTCGGACCTGTTCAGTCGCTGAGGCTCAGTTGATGTGACGGCGCGGGTGCGCCGGTCTCACTCCAGCGACTGCAGTAGCAGTCGCCGCAACTCTCCGCTGTCGCGGAGCGCACGGGTCAGGTCGCCGTGTCCCACGCCCGAGTGCGGTACCAGAGTTACGTTCGGTAAGCCGTCGAGGCGCAGTGCGTGATGACCATCGCGTTTCTCGTCGGTTCCCCAGTGGACGTAGATGTCCGGATTCGGGGCGTCGGTCGAGAGCACGGACCGGGCGTCGAAGATGGGCTGCCGCGCACCGAGCCGCTTGCGCATCGGTTTCAGGTACTTGTTCCACCTCGTGTCGTGTGCTCTCCACAAACCCCAGCGGTCGATCGTCGTCTGCGCACCAAACGCATGAATCTCGGCAGCGCCGATGAGCGAACCGAACACGATCGCGGCGAAGCCGCCCGCGGAGCAGCCGACGCAGATGGTGCGCTGGATTCCGTGCGTCTCGAGAAGGTCGGAGAGCCACTTCGCCGACGCGCGTATGTCGTCGGCGGCTCCCCGGATGCCGAGTTGATACCAGGACTGCTCGAGATCTCGGACGAAGACGAGGCCGGACGGAACGCCGTCGAGCTGACCGAAGAACTCGAAGGGTGGCAGGCCTCCCATGCGCATCCACAGACCGCCGAAAGCGATGATCGCGGTGTCGCCGCTTCCGTCGAGGTCGTAGAGAACACCACGAGATTCGTCGGAAAGGTCGCTTTCGAACCGCGCCATCTCGCGATCTTGTCAGAGATCTCGTCGCCGTCGGGTCGCCGACGCCTATTCCAGGCGGGGTGCCCCGCCGTCGGGGTCACGTGCGATCGCACGTACCTTCCGCCAACCGCGAAGGACACGACCGATCGCGCGCGCGTGATCGCGAGCATGCACGAGCGACGCGCGCCGCCGGTCCCGAGCGCGTCGGGGGGCACACGCGGCGACGATGCCGCGTCCGATCCAGTACACGTATCGCGCAAGGATTGCGACGCAGGCGTGGAGCCCGCGCCGCTTCACCGCGAGCATGACGCTGTTGACGTCGACGAAGACGGTGACGTTCTTCGATGCCGAGCCCAAGCCCGCGGCCCGGGCGGCGGTTGCCACACCGACGCGCCAGCCTGCGTCGCGAGCGCGTAGGCAGATGTCGACGTCCTCGACGTAGGAGCCGAGCCGCTCGTCGAGCCCACCGATCTGCGCCACGCACTCGGGGCGTATGAACAACAAGGTCCCGCTGACCCATTCGCGCTCGTTGAAGGGAATCGAGTCGTTCCACGAGCTGGTCGGCTTCGCTCGCCACCCGCGCCACGACCCGCCTGCGTTCTGGGCGGGCGCGGTGAGGACCGGGCCGAGGATGCCTATGGCCGGATCAGCTCGCGCGACCTTGCTCAGTTCTGCGAACGTGTCGGGTCGGACCTGGAGGTCGTGCGCGGCGACGACCACGAACTCGGCGCGCGGCTCCTCGGCAAACGCTCTCGTGAGGGCGACGTTGGCGGCGCCGGTGTAGCCGATGTTGCGCGGTGTCGCGACGACGCGGACCCGAGGATCGAGCGCCTGCGCGAGTGCGGCGCCTCCGCTCGATCCGTTGTCGATGACGAAACATCGCAGGCGCACGTCGCGGCTTTCGAGCACACTCGCTGCGGCACGCGCGCACCATTCGGGAGCATGCCAGTGGAGGAGGTAGACGTCGATCAGCGGAGGGTCGAGTTGAGGCAACGCGAATTGAGGCAAGAGTCGTCTGATCGCTCGTGTGGTCGGGTTCGGGGTGGTCCGCGCAATTCGTCGGTCCACTATGATTGCCGTCGAGCGACGCGAGCCCGATGGGTCGATGATCTATTTTCTCACGCCTGACGAAGCGAGGCCCAGCGGCGGGATTCGTCAGATCTATCTGATGGTCGATCTCCTCTGCGAGCTCGGCTACGAGGCGTCGGTCTTTCACGGCACGCCCGGGTTTCGGTGCAGCTGGTTCGACAACACGACTCCCGTCGTCGCAAAGCCTTTCCTCGAGCTCGAGCCGGGCGACCTTCTCGTCGTCCCGGAGTACGACGGTGCTCGCAAGTATGAACGTTGCCGTGATGCAGCAGTTGTGCACCTGAACCAGAACCACTTTCGGACGTTCATCAACGCCGGCTTCGATGATTCGTGGCCGGGCGCGTACCCGGGCTGGCCCAATGCGAAGGCCGTGCTCGTGACATCGGAGGCCGTAGGTCGATTCATTTCGGCCGCGCTCCGCGCGCCGCTCCCCGTGTACCCGACGAGGGTTGTCGTCGACAGCGACCGCTTCCTCCCCGGACGCAAGCGCAAACTGGTGGCGCTCATGCCGCGCAAACGCCGCCACGAAGCCGAGGCCGCGGTCCAGCTCATCTATCGGGGCGGTCTGGCCGGCTGGGAGGTTGCAGTTATCGACAAGATGTCGCACGGCGCCGTGGCCGACGTGCTGTCGGAAGCCGCGATATTCCTGAGCTTCTCGTCCGAGGAGGGCTTCGGCCTGCCCCCGGCGGAGGCGATGGCCGCCGGTTGTTACGTGATCGGCTACACGGGCGACGGCGGCCGCGAGTTCATGGATCCGAGTTGGTGTTCGCCCATCGGCGACGAAGACATCGTGGCGATCGCCCAAGAGACGCTGCGCGTCGCGAACGACTGGGACCGCGACGCCGCCGCGGTACAAGCCCGCGCGACTCAGGGCCGCGAGTTCGTGTCGCGCAGGTACACGCGGGAAGGGTTGCGTGAGGATCTGGCGACCGCGTTCGAGCAACTCGCCGCGCCCGGATCGGACGCTCGGCAGCCGTCGGCGGTCTCGGTGACGCATTGGTCGGTCCCGATCGGCCCGCGGGGGACACTCGTGCGTGCCAAGGGTCGAGTCGCCCGATCGCTGCGTAACGCGCGGTAGCGGGCGGTCGGGGTCAAGCTCCGTTGGGTTCGACGCGGCGGCCGAGCCGTCCGAGCCAAGCGTCGAGGCAGCCCCGGGCCGTCGCCACGAGCAGCGCGCGCCATGGTTTTCGTCGCTTGCGTAGGTCGGCGACCGGTCGCCCGAAGAGCTCCGTGAACGTGACGGCCAGCGCTCGACGCGTCGAGGAATATCGACGCATGACGACGATGCGGTTGCGGACGCTGTAATAGCGCCGCCAAGGATTCGTCGGGCGCGCGGCGGGCCCGACGTCGGCGCCGAGACGCCCGTACCGTTCGCGCTCGGTCCGGAGGCTCGGTCCGTCGGCGAATATGCCGTATCCGGCGCGCTGCAACCGTAGGCAGCAGTCGAGCTCCTCGAAGCCGAAGAAGAGCTCGGGATCGAACGTCGCCGCGTTCCGTGCCGCACCGGCGCGGATCATGAGGAGTTGGTTGCCGGCGACGTAGTCGACCGTGACCGGTCCGAACAGCTCGCGGTCGGCGGGGCGGTGGAGGCGCCCGGAACGGCGGTCGAATCGCGCGCCCGCGAGGCCGACCGCACCGACCGGTGCCCCGTGATCGACGAGCCAATGTCCGAAGTCACGCAACCGTCCGACCCCGCCGCTCGCGCCCGGTACGCCGTCGTCGTTGAGTACGAGGATCCAGTCGTCGTCGGAGCACGTCGCGAGAATGTGATCGACCCCCGCGCGGAGCGCCCCCGCGGGCCCCGCGTTCTCTTCGACCGCGATGTATTCGGCGGGAAGACGGGTCGCGGCGAATTCGGCCGCTTCTCGCGATTGCGGCGACGGCGCATTGTCGACGATCGTGACCGAGGCGAGATCGTCGACGGGGAGCTTCGTGATCGTGCGGTGCAAACGCTCCGGACGTTGGTAGGTCACCATCACGGCGTGCACGCCGCCGCGGGGACTCTGGCGGCTTGCCGGGTCTTGCCGCGCGCCCACGGCCGCCGCAGGCGCCGGTCGCGCCGGTCGTGCCGGTCGCGAGGGCACCGCGGCACGTGCGACGCTGAGCCCCGAGCGGTAGCGCGCGAGCGTGAGGGGATCGAGCAACATGGCTCGCGTCACGAGCGTGAACGCGTCGCGGCGTCGTCCGACCCGCGCCGCGCTCACCGCCGCGATCGCGAGGTAGTTCGCGCGGACCTTGCGTCGCGCGCGGGTGTTGGTCGATTCGCTTTCCATCTCGTACGAGCGCCGGTCGAGGATCAGCCGCGCCGAGTCGTATCGCGATTGGTCGTGCCCTCGTTCCGCCTGATTGAAAACGACGGCGAGTGGCTCCTCGAGAACGTCGATGCGGCCCTCACGCCCGAGGTCGGCCCGGAGCCGCCACGCGAGCTCCGTGTTCTCGCTGTAACGGAGGTGCTCGTCGTAGCCCCCGCATCGTTGGAGCAGTGACTTCCGGATCGCGAACCCGCCCGCGAGCAGGGGTGTGAAACCGGTGGTGAGTACCCGATCGCGATCGGGCGTGACGGTCCGCCAACGGAGCAGGTCGGCCGAAACCTTGATGACGGCCGCGACGATCAGGTCGTTGCCGTCGGTCTTGGTCGAGAAACGCTGCACGGCATCGGGAAGGAGCTCGTCGTCGCTGTCGAGAAAGACGACGAACTCGCCGGCGGACGCGGCTGTGCCCGCATTGCGTGCGGCGGAGACGCCTCGGTTCGGCTGGCAGAGGTACGTGATCCGCGGGTCGGCGAAGGCGGCGACGACCTTGTCGGTGTCGTCGGTCGAACCGTCGTCGACGACCACGAGCTCGAGGTCGTCGTAGCTCTGGTCGAGAACGCTCCGGATCGCGCGCGGCAGGGTCGTGGCCCGGTTGTAGGTGGGGATGACAACGGTGAAGCGCACGCGTTGACGGTCCGGGTTCGGCGGCGGCGGAGCATGAATGTACCGCGCCTGCTCCGAGGCGCGTGCCGTCCCGGAATGGGACGACTCTCGCGAAGACGACAGAACGGGTAAGTGGGGAGAACGGGTAAGCGGCGCCGCAGTGCGTCTGTTGTCCGGGAACAAGGCGTTGGGCCTTCCCCTGCGAATGCGTGCTCCGCTACCGTTGAACCCGTGGGCACGGGGGAACATCCGGGCGCGGAGAGCGCGCCGCCGAAGTCACGCGTCAAGGTGTTCGCATACTTCCGCGACATGCGCGCCAAGATCGTGGTGCTCGGGCTCGTCGCCGGCCTCTCCGCGCAGTTCCAGGCCGCGGCGCTGGTGATTGTCGTGATGCTCGGCAAGTCGTTGGCCGGTGGGCATGCCCGCTACGTGGGCAAGCTCGGCCCGTTCCGTCTGCACGTGAGCAACATGCGGCTCATTGCACTCGGGGTGGTCGCGGTATTGGCCGCGGGCGTACTCGACACCGCGGTCAGCTGGTTCAAGTCGCGGATGACCACCGGCTGGGACTTCGCCCACCGCGAGCAGGTGATCCAGGAGTATCTGCACGCCGACTTCCAGACTCAATCGGCCGAACGGCTCGGCACGCTGGCTCTGATCACGGGCTATGTGCAACGCGGCGCATCGTTGCTCGGCGCGATCTCGGGCGGGATCATGAGCGCGCTCAGCCTGTTGGTGTATATCGGTTTCGCGCTGCTGATCGATTACCGCGCGGCGTTGCTCATGGTCGGCGCCGTCGCCTTCCTGGCCGTCGTGCTCAAGCCGGTCATGACAAGGGTCAAGCGCTACAGCCAGCAGTTGTCGGCTGCGATGATCGTGTACAACCGCGACGTCACCGAGGCGACCCGCATGGTGCGCGACCTCCGGGTCTTCGACGCGCTGACGCCGCTCGGCGAAGACCTGACCGCGACCTCGCGCGACCTCGCGCGCCTCCGCCAACGCACCGCATTCGTCAACTCGCAGGTCTCGACCATCTATACGTACCTCGGCATGCTCATCGTGCTCGCGACGCTCGCGGTCGCGCAGGCCGCCGGTTCGGTCGACATCGTCACGCTCGGTGCGATCGCGCTGCTCCTCATTCGCAGCATGTCTTACGGCCAAGGCCTCCAGGGCTCGTACCAGAACGTGGTCGACGGTGTCCCGTATCTGGAGCGCCTCGAGGCGCTGCGCGACACGTACCGCGCGCGGCGAACGCACGACGGCACACGCGTCCTCGAGGTCGTCCGCACGCTCGAGCTCGACGACGTGCGTTACAGCTACGACGGCCAGGTCGACGCGGTCGCGGGCGTGTCGGCCGAGTTCCACGTCGGCGAGGTCATCGGCATCGTGGGGCCCTCCGGGGGCGGGAAGTCGACCCTGTCGCAGCTTCTATTGCGGCTGCGCGAACCGACCGGCGGCGACATTCGCATCGATGGCGAATCCGCCCGTGATTTCAAGCTCTCGTCGTGGTACCGGCACGTGTCGCTGGTTCCCCAGGACCCGCGTCTCTTCCACGCCACGGTTGCCGAGAACATCGCGTTGCTCGACCGCAAGATGACGCGCGAGCACATCGTCGAAGCGGCCAAGGCCGCCGGGATCCACGACGTCATCGAGTCGCTCGAAAGCGGCTACGACACTCCGATCGGTCCTGCATTCCGCGACCTGTCGGGCGGTCAGATCCAGCGCGTCGGCATCGCCCGGGCGCTCGCGCGCGGCGCGCAGATTCTCGTCCTCGACGAGCCGACGAGCGCACTCGACGTGCACTCGGAAGCGGTGATCCAGGCGACGCTCGAGGGCTTGCGCGGCCACGCGCTCGTGCTGATCATCGCCCACCGGCTCTCGACGCTGAGCATCTGCGACCGCATCATGGTGATCCGGGACGGAGAAGTCGAGACGCTCGCGACCCTCTCCGAGGCCTCCGAACAGAGCGACTTCTTCCGGCGCGCGCTCGAGGCCGGAACGCTCGAGATCACGGTCGACGCGGCTCCGGCCGCGCCCGATGTCGCGCCCGACAACACGCCCGACAACGTCTGACCGGCAAGGGCGATCTACTACCGTCGCACGGCACAGTTCATCGGAGCGGCATCGCGCCGCGCGATACCGGAGGCGCGTCGAACATGCCAGGCCCGGGAGCGGTGATCGTCTCGCTCGAGGGCGGACTCGGCAACCAGCTGTTCCAATACGCGGCCGGCCTGGCGCTCGCGTCGGAGCGGGGAGTTCCGCTGCAGGTCGTTCGCGGTCGGCTGGTGGCCGCCCGGGCCCTCGACGCGCCGAAACTGCTCGACTTGCCCGCGCAGACGTTGACCGCCTACGAGCGGTTCTTGTGCGGCCTTCCGGGCGGCTCACTCGACGGGTTGCCGTCGTCCATCAAGCGCATCGTGAAGCCGGTCGCCCGCCGGAGGTCGCGGTACACGGTCATCCAGCAGGACCTCATGCAGATGGCGGATCCGCGAGTCGAGATCGACGCGGGCGAACGCTACGTACACCTGCGCGGGCTGTTCCAACATCCGAGCTACTACGAGCCCGTACTCTCCGACATCGTCAGCCGCATCGTCGACCAGCTCGGGCCGAGTCTCGACGCGCGCGCGGGCGATGGCGTGGTTGCAATGCATTTTCGACGAGGCGACTACGTGCTGCACGGGTACGACCTTCCGTTGTCGTTCCAAGAAGAGGCGTTGTCCACGATCGTCGAGCGCCACATGGTGTCGCGCATCCTCGTGATGAGCGACGATCACGACTTCGCCCGGCTCGCCGCCGAGCACTTCGAACGCGGAGGCCTCAAGGCAACGGTTGTCGGCGGCGATCCGGATCGCTCCGAGCTCGACGACTTCTGCGCGCTTGCATCCGCGCAACACCTGGCGATGTCGAACTCGACGTTCGCGTGGTGGGCGGCGATGGTCGGCGACCGTCTGCGCGGCGACGACGATCGGGTCGTCGTATGCCCGACACCGTGGATGCCCCTGCGGGCCGCGGGGACGATTCCGGCCGCGGCCCTCGATCTCTCGCGTGACCGCTGGATATTGCATCCCGTTCGTCCGTAGGACCGTTTGACCCGTTTTCCGGAAGCGGTTTCTGAGATATTCTGGCTGTTCGGTCGCAGCGTGCTGGGGGGCCCATGGATCGGGAAAATGAGCAGATCCCGTCGGATGCATCGATATTCGTCGCCGGGCACGGCGGGCTCGTCGGCTCGGCGATCATGCGCCGGTTGCGCGCCCTCGGATATCAAAACATCCTGACCGCGACCCGTGAACAACTCGATCTGCGCGACCAGGCCGCGGTGAATTACTGGTTCCGTGCGAATCGCCCGGAATACGTCTTCCTCGTGGCGGGGACGGTCGGGGGGATCCTCGCGAACTCCACCCGTCGAGCCGAGTTCCTCTACGACAACACGATGATCCACGCGACCGTCGTCCATGCGAGCTACCTGTACGACGTGCGCAAGCTCCTCTACCTCGGCAGTTCCTGCATCTATCCCCGCAATGCGGAGCAGCCGATCACCGAGGAGGCGCTGCTGACCGGGCTCCTCGAGCCGACGAACGAGCCGTACGCGATCGCGAAGATCGCCGGGATCAAGTTGTGCGAGGCGTACCGGCATCAGTACGGCTGTAACTTCATCTCCGGGATGCCGACGAATCTCTACGGGCCGAACGACAATTTCGATCTCGAGTCGAGTCACGTCCTGCCCGCGCTGATCCGGAAGTTTCACGACGCGAAGTTGTCCGGGAGTCCCGTCGTCGAGGTCTGGGGCTCCGGATCTCCGCGGCGCGAGTTCCTCCACGTCGACGATCTCGCCGACGCCTGTTTGTTCTTGATGCACAACTACAGCGGCGACGGCCACATCAACATCGGCTCGGGTGTCGATCTCACGATTGCGGATCTCGCCGACATCGTTCGCGGCGTGGTGTATCCCGAGGCGCAGATCGCCTTCGACACGTCGAAGCCCGACGGCATGCCGCGCAAGCTCCTCGACGTCGGACGCCTCAGCGCGCTCGGCTGGACCGCGTGCACTCCGTTGCCCGAGGGAATCCGCTCGTCGTACGAGTGGTTCCTCGAGCACCAGCACGTCGCCAGAGGCGTTCCCAGCGCGCTCGTCTGAGTCGGGAAGGCCAATGCCTGTGCCGCCGGTCAGCGGGATCAGCTTCGTCATCCCCGCGTACGACGCGGCGGACACGATCATCGAGAGCATTGCGTCGGTCATGGCGGTCGCGGTCGCGCTCGAAGGGGTCGAGGTCGAGGTCGTCGTCGTCGACGACGGCTCCACCGACGCGACCGCGGCGCTCGTCGCGGCCGAGTTCGCTGCTGAGCCGCGCGTCCACCTCTTCCGGCATCGGAGGAATCGGGGCGGCGCGGCGGCCCGCAACACCGCGGTCGAGCATGCGAGCAACGCGTGGATCTTCTGTCTCGACTCCGACAACCTCGCCGATCCCGCGTCGCTGCGCCGGATGGTCGCGATGGCAGCTACGGGTAACTGGGACGTCGTCGCGCCGGCCGAGACCCGCTACTTTCAGACATCGGTCGAGCGCCCGACGCACTCGTGGTTCTGGGACCGGGAGACCGTCGAGGTCGCGGACGTGCTCCGGATGTACGAAACGCCCGTGGCGTCGGGCAACTATCTCTTCACCGCGGATGTCTGGGCTCGGGCGGGCGGCTACCCCGAGTTCGCCGCCTCGCTCGACGCGTGGGGCTTCGGCGTGCGGTTGTTGTTCGAAGGCGCCCGGTTCGGCGTGTGTCCCGAGACGTTCTATCTGCACCGGCAGGGCCATGCGTCGTACTACATGCGCGACAACGACGACCGCCGGGCGGTCGCGGCCGCTCAGGTGCTGCTTCCGTATCTCGGGCGGCTCTCCGTTCGCGATCAGAAGCGTCTGATCGGCGACGGCGAGCTCCTCGACTTCTTTGCCGAGATCCCGACCCAGCCGATCACGGTCGACAACGCGGACGACCCCGGTCCGGCCCGCCGGATCGTCGTTCAGCGGAACGTCCCCGCGCAGAGCGCTCTCCCGCAGACCACGAATCGCCCCGGAGAATCTCGCGTGCGGGCAGCCGCCCGGCGCGCCTGGCGCGATTCCTCACCGCGCGACTCGGCGCAGCGGCTGCTCAGGATTGTCCGTCGTCGCCGATCTGCGCCCGATCGATGACGGGGCCCGTCGCGTTCTTCGACGGCATCGGGACCGCGCACAGCCTTCCGCTCATCGCCGGTCTCGATCGCGCGGCCGCCGCGCGCGGGCTTCGCCGCCAATGGACTACTGCGATCCGACCGCCGGATGCCGGCGATGCGTCGTGTGAATGGGTTCCGACCCGTGCGTTCTACGGCGAGTTCTGCGAGCGGGGCACCACGGCGCCGTTCGCTTACCGGAGCGCCTGGCGCCACGCGATCGATCGGGCCGCCGACTCGGGCGCGGCGTTCTTTTGCGACCTGGCCGTCGAACAGCTGCTCGGCTCGCAGGGCACTCCGTTGCGCGTCGGCCTTCCCGCCGTCTGGATCGTCCATCAGGTTCCGGTACCCCGCGACACCCGACCCCCGGCTCTCCGGGCGAAGATGCTCGTCGCCAATCCGACGCGCTGGCGCCGGCAGGCTCGCGCCCTTCACCAACGCGCGGTCCTGCGGCGGCTGGCGCGCGCCGACGGGCGGTTCGTCGTGCCGTCCGAGGCCGCCAAGGATCGCCTCGGTCGCATCGTTGCGGCTGATCTGATTCACGTGGCCGCCTGGCCGATCGCCTCGGCCGCGGCGCCGCCGCAACTCGCGACGGATGCGCCCGACGAGGTGGTCGCGGTCTTTCCCGGCGAGTGCCGGCCGGGCAAGGGCCTCGATGTGTTGATGCAGGCCCTGCCCGCGGTGACGGGGGTCGACGCGTTCGACCTCCCGAGCGTGGTGACCGCCGACGCGCAGGCACTGGTGGCGGCCGCTTCCGACCCGCGCGTGCGGATGGGCACCTCGTGGGCGACGAACGAGGCGTACCAGGAGCACCTGCGCGCGGCCGCCCTCGCGGTGCTGCCGTACCGGAGCGCCGCGACGTCGAACGCGGGCATCTCGGCATCGCTGCTCGACGTGCTGGCCGTCGGATTGCCGGCTGTGATCACCCGACCGATCGCCGGAGGGCTTCCCGACGGGTACGGCGGTGCGGTGGTGGTCGAACCGGATTCCCCTTCGGCGCTCGCGGCCGGAATCGCGAAGGCGATCGCGAATCTCGACGAGTTGCGCGGGCGAGCGCGCGTCGAGGGCCCCGCGTTCGTGCTCGAGCACCACACCTACGAGCGGTACCTGCAGACCATCGTCGAGGCGGGCGCGCGGTGAGCCGAGCGGCGGACATCTTCATCGTCGGTCCGGTTCGGTCCGGTACGTCGTGGCTGCAGACGATGCTCGCCGAGCATCCCGAGGTCGCGTCGCCGCCCGAGACCCACCTCTTCACGAACTACATCGCACCTCTTGTAGATGCGTGGGAGAGCGACCAGGCCCGTGTCGCGGCGGCGCTCGACGACCAGGGAAGCCAGGTTGGGCACGGGCTCGCGACCATCGTCATCGACGACGAGTTCGTGGCGATGTTGCAGTCGATCTACACGACCGTCCGCGATCTCGTGGTCTCGGCCAAGCCGGGCGCGTGCCGGTTCTTGGAGAAGACCCCCGATCACGCGCTGTGCCTCGACACGATCCAACGGGTCGTGCCGGATGCCGCGGTCGTCTTCTTGGTCCGAGACCCGCGCGACACGGTTCGCTCGCTGCTCGAGGCGAGTGGCGAATCGTGGGGTTACTGGGCGCCCAAATCGGTGGAAGATGCAACCGCGCTGTGGTTGCGCAGCGTTCGGGCGTGGTTCCCCCGTAAGCGTGACTCACGTTTGCTCCTCGTTCGCTACGAAGACCTCCGGGCCGATCCCGCCGAGCTCGAGCGCGTCGCCGAGTTCCTCGGGTTCGGCAACCCGGCAACATGGTTGCGAACGCGCGTCGACGCGCCGCCGGGGGAGCGCTCTTCGACGATCATGCGCGGTGATGCTGCGAAGGGTTTGCTGAATCCGTACGAGACACCCGGGTTCTCGCACCACGATCGCGGGAACCGCCGGGTCCTCGACCGGTACGAGCGGGCGTACATCGAACAGCGGTGCCGCAACGAGATGATGGTCCTCGGCTATCCCGTCGACGTCGAGCCGCCGCCGCCGAGGATGCGGGCGGAGAACCTCGTGCGCGCTGTGCGCGGGAAGGCGAGGCTGCTGAGGTCGAAGGTTTCCGCGCGCGGCCGTCGAGCCGGCGAGCCGACGTGACGACCGGGCTACCGTTTCTCCC
>DASYJT010000475.1:0-5809 GCA_035996165.1 Acidimicrobiia bacterium | reverse complement strand
CTGATCGCCGGGCGTCTCGTTGTCAGGTGTCGTGTTGTCCGCCCCGTCGGACTCGATGACCTGCTCGAGCGCGGCCTGATAATCGGCGTTGTCGGGCCGCATCACGGTCGCGAGCCGCAGGTGACCCCGCGCCCGCGCCCGATCGCCCGCCTTGAGCCGGCAGAGGCCCGCGCCGTACTGCGCGTAGTCGTTGACCGGCTCGATGTCGAGGGTGGCGATGAACTCCTCTTCGGCGGCGGCGAACCGGCCCGTGCGGAAGTAGGCCCGCGCCAGGGCCTCGCGCACCGAACCCTTGGCGGGCTCGAGCTCGCGGGCTTGCTCCAGCGCGATCACGGCCGCGTGGGCGTTGCCGTCCGAGAGGAGGCGCATGCCCTCCGAAAAGGCGGTGTACGCGTCGTAGTGCCCTGATGCTGTCATGCGGTTCGCCTCCTTGGCGTTCCCCCACTCTCATGAGTTCGGGGTATGCCTGTGGTACAACCCAATCGCATTCCCGCCAGTTCCCCGCAATCCGGAGCAACCCCGTGGCCGACCTCTCGCCCTTCGCCGGTTCCCGGTACACCGGCATCAATCACGCCAGCCCCTCGACCGAGCTCGCGGCGCTCGTTGCTCCACCCTACGACGTCATCGACGACGACCAGCGCGCGGCGCTCGAAGCCGCCGACGAGCACAACTCCGTACGGCTGATCCTGCCCCAAGACGTCGCGCACGACGGCGATCGCTACGCGCGGGCCGCCGACACGTTCACCGGCTGGTTGACGAGCGGCGTGCTGGTCGCCGACCCGCAGCCGCGCTTGTACGCATACCGCATGGAGTTCACCGACCCGCACGGCGCCCGCCGCCACACGCGGGGCGTGCTCGGCGCGCTCACGCTGCCCGAACCGGGCGACGACGACGTCCTCCCGCACGAACGCACGTTGCCGAAAGCCAAGTCGGATCGGCTCGCGCTCCTTCGGGCGATGCGCGTCAACGTCGACCCGATCTGGGGACTCACGCTCGGCTCGGGACTCACGCCCCTCCTCGACGGAGCGACCCCCCTGGCCGAATGCCTCGACCCCGACGGCGTACTCCACGAGATCGCGGCGATCGACGACCCCGGCACCATCGACGCGATCCGTCGGGTGGTGGGGAGCGCGCCCTTGGTGCTCGCCGACGGCCATCACCGCTTCGAGACTGCGCTGAACTACCGCAACGAGCTGCGCGCGGACGGTGTCGATCCCGCAGGCGCGGCCGCGATCATGACGTTCGTCGTGGAGCTCGTCGACGACGAGCTCTGCATCGAGCCGATCCACCGTCTGGTCGACACGCCGGCCGGCACCGACATCCGCGCCCGCCTGGCCGACGCGTTCGAGATCCGCGACGCAGGCGCGAACAAGCCCGAGAACGTCGACGCGCTGGAAGCGGCGATGCACGCCGAGCACGCGCTCGGGCTCGTCGACGACCGTGGGCTCGCGCTCGCCATTCCCCGAGCCGATGCGCGAGCGGCCGCGCTCGCGGGCGAACATCCGGCCGTCGCAGCGACCGACGCGGCGGTCATCGAGACGATGGTGGTCCCGCGGCTCCCCGACGCGACCTGGCAGTACCGCCACGACGCCCAAGGTGTCGCCGCGCTGGTCGACAAGGGCGCGGCGACCGCCGCGATCCTCTGCTCGCCGGTATCGGTCGCCAATACCCGCTCCGCGGCCGTCGACCGCGTACGCATGCCGCAGAAGACGACCTTCTTTTGGCCCAAACCGCGAACCGGCATGGTGTTCCGTCCCCTCGATTGAGGACGCCGGACGCGGCGGGCGGCCCGAGCTCGGGGTTAGCTGACCGTCCAGGTCGGCGCCGAGCGCAACAGGGCCGCGAGGTCGCCCGGGCCCGAACGCTCGACGGCCCCGACCAGCTGCTGCTGCATCGAGACGCCGTATGCCGGACGATCTACCGCCCGGAAGACGCCCATCGGGGTGGGTGTCTCGGGATGCTCGGCCAGCCGCGACAGCGCGAATGCGAGCGACGGGTCGGGACGGGTCTCGTCGTGCACGACCAGCTTGTCGACACCAACGTCGGCGACCTCGACGATCTTGGCCTCACCGAACTCGTTGATCATCACGCCGTGCTCGCCGTCGACCCCGAATCGCACCGGCTCGCCGTGCACGAGATCGATGAGCATGTCGGGCCGGGCGTCCTTGTTGAGGATCGTGTCGAACGCGCCGTCGTTGAAGACGTTGCAGTTCTGGTACACCTCGACAAACGACGCGCCCTGGTGCTCGTGCGCCCGCCGGAAGATCTCCGTCATGTGCTTGCGGTCCATGTCGTGCGTGCGGGCGACGAAGCTCGCCTCCGCACCCAACGCGATCGAGACCGGGTTGAACGGATGATCGAGCGAGCCGAACGGGGTCGACTTCGTGATCTTGCCGACTTCGCTCGTCGGCGAGTACTGACCCTTCGTGAGACCGTAGATCTGGTTGTTGAACATCAGGATCTTCAGGTTCACGTTGCGGCGCAGCGCGTGAATGAGGTGGTTGCCGCCGATCGACAGCATGTCGCCGTCGCCGCCGATCACCCACACGTCGAGGTCGGGACGCGCGAGCGCGACACCGGTCGCGACCGCCGGCGCGCGGCCGTGGATGCTGTGCACGCCGTACGTGTTCATGTAGTACGGAAGGCGCGCCGCGCAGCCGATCCCCGAGACGAACACGAGGTTCTCGGGCTTGACCCCGAGATCGGGCAACAGGAGTTGGATCGCGGTGAGGATGCCGTAGTCGCCGCATCCCGGGCACCAGCGCACCTCTTGGTCCGACTGGAAGTCCTTGCGCGCGAGCTTCACGCCCGTGCCGTTGCCATTGCCGTCGGTCACGACTGCATCATCTCCAGGATCTTGTTCTCGAGCTCGGCCGCGAGGAACGGCACGCCGGCAACCTTCGTGTAGCTCGTCGCGTCGACCAGGTATTCGGCCCGCACCAGCTTCGACAGCTGGCCGAGGTTCAACTCGGGCACGAGCACCTTCGAGTAGCGGCCCAGCACGTCGCCCAGGTCGCGCGGGAACGGGTTCATGTGCCGCAGGTGCGCGTGGGCCATCTTCTTCCCGCGAGCCCGGATGCGACGGGTCGCCTCCGTCGTCGCGCCCCACGTGCCACCCCACGACAGCACCAGGAAGTCGGCGTCGCCCGGATCGTCGAGGTCGGTGAGCGGGATGTCGTTCGCGATACCGGCGATCTTCGCGGCCCGCAGCCGGGTCATCTTGTCGTGGTTCGCGGGGTCGTAGCTGATGTTGCCGCTGCCGTCTTCCTTTTCGATACCGCCGACGCGGTGCATGAGCCCGGGCGTTCCCGGGATCGCCCACGGACGCGCAAGCGTCTCGGGATCGCGCAGGTACGGCCAGAACTCTTCGCCGTGATTCGGCGCGGTCGCGAACTCCACCGAGATGTCGGGCAGAGAGTCGACATCGGGCAACACCCACGGCTCCGCGCCGTTCGCCAGGTACCCGTCGGTCAAGAGCATCACCGGGGTGCGGTACTTGATCGCGATCCGGGCCGCTTCGAACGCTGCCGCGAAGCAGTCGCTCGGCGAGCTCGCGGCGACGATCGGCATCGGCGCCTCGCCGTGGCGGCCGTACATAGCGAGCATCAGGTCGGCTTGTTCGGTCTTGGTGGGCAGGCCGGTGGAAGGACCACCGCGCTGCACGTCGACGATGATCATCGGCAGCTCGAGGCTCACCGCGAGACCGAGGGCTTCCGACTTCAGGTCGACGCCCGGACCGCTCGTGCCCGTGATCGCCAGGTTGCCGGCGAAGGCGGCGCCGATCGCGATCCCGGCGGCGGAGATCTCGTCTTCGGCCTGCAAGGTCTTCACGCCGAAGTTCTTCAACTTCGAGAGCTCGTGCAGGATGTCGGAGGCCGGAGTGATCGGGTACGACGCGTAGAACAACGGCAGCTTCGCGGCTTGCGACGCGGCCACGAGGCCGTATGACAGCGCCACGTTGCCCGTGATCTGGCGGTACTCGCCCGGCGCGAGCGGCGCGGGCTTGACCTCGAACGCGTGGTCGAACAGCTCGGCCGTCTCGCCGAAGTTGTAGCCGGCGCGAAACGCAGCCACGTTCGCTTCGAACACCTCGGGACGGCTCGCGAAGCGCTTCTTGATCCAGTCGATGAGCGGCTCTGTGGGACGCGTGTACATCCAGCAGATCAACCCGAGTGCGAAGAAGTTCTTGGAGCGCTCGGCGTCGCGGGGCTTCACGCCGAGCGGCTTCGTCGCCTCGACGGTGATCGAGGTCATCGGTACCTCGTAGACGCGGTACGCGGCAAGGGAGTCGTCTTCGAGCGGGTTCTGCGCGTAACCCGCCTTGTCGAGGTTGCGCTGCTCGAAGGTGTCGACGTTGATCAGCAGCGTCGAACCCGGTGCGAGATCGCGCACGTTCGCCTTCAGTGCGGCCGGGTTCATGGCCACCAGCACGTTGGGCGTGTCGCCCGGGGTCACGATGTCGTGGTCGGAGATGTGGACCTGGAAGGCCGACACTCCGGCGATCGTGCCGGCCGGCGCCCGGATCTCCGCCGGGAAGTCGGGTTGGGTCGCCAGGTCGTTGCCGAATACGGCCGACAACTCCGTGAATCGATCGCCGACGAGCTGCATGCCGTCGCCCGAGTCGCCCGCGAACCTGATTACGACCTCGCCGAGCGTCTCCACTCCACGGGCCGCGGTCGCCTCTACGGTCACCGTTGACCACCAGCTTTCTCAGTGCCTGTGCGTCACGGGCGCCACCACGCCATCGGGATGACGCCCACGCGTGTTCATCGGCCGCGCGCGCCGTCACTGTACCGTCGCGGTAGGTGCAGCCTGGTGTTGGGCGGGCAATTCCGTCGTACCCACTACGACGCGAGCTGTTCCAAGAGTTCTTCGACCCGCCGCCGCAACCCCTTGGAACGGCGCCGATCGCGCGCTCTGCACACGACCTCGGCCTCGATCTCCACCCGGGACGCCGTGGCGCCGCCCGCCCGGAAGAAGCGCCGCCGCACCGCGCCGAGGACTACGACCTCGTCGCCCGCGTCGAGCTCTTCGAGCCAGGCCGGCGGGTCGATGACCGCGACGGGTACCGACATGGCACGACCGTCGACCCGGGTCGTGATCTGGAGCTGCGCCAGCCGCTGCTCCGACGGCAGCACGCGTATCTCGGGCGGGCTGGAACACGCGCCGCGCACGATGGCCACATTGAACGATTCCGCTTCCATGGACGACTCCCCGATTTACGGCGCTCGGCGCCGGTGCACTCGAACGGGGAAGCGCGAGGGAAGCGATCCGCACGCTACGCGGAGGGTGTGACGCTAACGATCAACACCGGGCGTCAACCGAGTGTCGCCAGCCGTTCGGCGGCGTCGGCGAAACCCGCGTCGTGACGGCGGATGCGCAAGAACAACTCCCGCGCCTTGGGAAGGTCGCCCGCGCGTTCGTAGAGGTCGCCCAGCGCGTACCAGACACGGACGTGATGCTCCTGCACTCGATTCGGCTGGCCACCCCGGCGGTCGAGTATCGCAATCGCTTCGGTGAGTCGGCCCTGATCGGCAAGCGAACCCGCGAGCACGATCCGACCCTCGGTCACGATCGCGCCGGCGGGCGAAGCCGCGGCGAGCTCGTCCCAGAGCTCCTCGACCCGGCGGTGCTTACCGAGTGCGCGCGCGCAGTCCATCAGAACGGGGTGTTGCTCCACCGAGTTCGTCAGCTCGACGAACGCCTCGAGCTCCTTGGTGGCCGCCGCGTATTGACCCAGCCGGTACTGACAGAGCCCGAGCAGCTCCCGCACCGCGCCCGCATCCGGATAGGCGTCGCGCAACGGTCG
>DASYJT010000474.1:0-4840 GCA_035996165.1 Acidimicrobiia bacterium | reverse complement strand
AGACCGAGGACGCGCTCGCCGATCACGTTGCGCTGGATTTGCTCGGTGCCGCCGCCGATGCGGCTGCTCCACTGGCCGAGGAATTGCTGCTGCCAGTAGCCGTGCTGGATCGCGTCGTCGTCGTAGAGCATCGACTGGGCGCCCTGTAGCTCCATCACCAGGTTGCCGTCGTGCTCGAGCCGGCGCGAGGCCGCGAGCTTGAGTACCGAGGCTTCGGGGCCGAGTCCCTGGTCCTTGCGGCTGCGCGCCCGCCAGCCAAGCCACTTGATGAGCTGCGTGCGCGTGTAGCTCCGGCTGAGCTCTTGGCGCAGAGTGGGGTCGTCGTTCGCTCCGCATCGCTGCGCCAGCGCGACGAGATCGCGAAAGCCCACCCGCCCGCCGCCGCCGATCATCGCCCGTTCGTTCGAGAGCATCGTGTTCGCCGCGCGCCAGCCACTGCCGGGCGCGCCGAGGCGCATCGCGTCGGGGATGCGGACGTCGGTGAGGAACACCTCGTTGAAATGGGAAGCGCCGTTGATCTGGCGCAACGGCCGCACGTCGATACCGGGAGTACGCATGTCGAGTAGGAACGCGGTGATCCCCTTGTGCTTCGGCGCGTCGGGATCGCTGCGCGCCAGGAGCAGGCCCCAGTCGCTGTAGTGCGCGCCCGACGTCCAGACCTTCTGGCCGTTGACGGTCCACTCGTCGCCGTCGAGCTCGGCCCGAGTGCGCAGGCCCGCGAGGTCGGAGCCCGCGCCCGGCTCGGAGAACAGCTGGCACCACACGTCGTCGCCGCGCAACATCGCCGGGAGGAAGCGTTCCTGTTGTTCGGGCGTGCCCCACGCGATGATCGTCGGGCCGGCCATCGCGATGCCGACCGCGAACACGCCCGTCGCGACGTTGTAATGCGCCTGCTCTTCGTTGAAGATGCGCTGCTGCGAACCCGGTCCGCCGCGACCGCCGGCTTCGACCGGCCACGTGATGCCGGCCCAGCCACCGTCGAAGACGACGCGCTGCCACTCCTTGCACGCCGCGACGTGCGTGTCGTCGGCATCGGGGTCGCCGTCGCCCGGCATATACGAGTGATCCGACTGCTCGCCCGCCTCACGGCGCTTCGCGTGCGAGTCGAGCCAGGCCCGCGCTTCGACACGGAACGCCTTCTCTTCGTCGGTCTCCTCGAAGTCCATTGCTCAGCCGCCCATCACACTGCCGTAGTCGGGACCGCACCGGAGTTGGTGGCCCCCGTCGATCCCGAGCATCTGACCAGTGACCCACGTCGACTCGGGGCCGGCGAGATAGCGCACGGCCGCCGCGATGTCGTCGACGGTACCGACGCGCGACACCGGCATGTTCTCGTAGTAGCTGTCGAGGATCGGCCCGCCCGCGGTGATGAAGGTCATCAAGTCGGTGTCGACGATGCCCGGCTGCACCGCGTTGACGCGGATGTTGTGTTCGCCCAACTCGTCGGCCGCGCACTTCACGAGCATCTCGATCGCGGCCTTGCTCGCGCAGTACGCGCTCATGAACCGGTGGGTCGTGTGTCCGGCGATCGACGACATGCCGATGATCGAGCCGCCGCCGCCCCGCATCATCGCCGAGGCCGCGTGCTTGATGCAGAGAAAGGTGCCGACCAGGTTCAGGTCGACAGTGGCGCGCCAGCCGTCGACGTCGGAAGCCACGATCGGCCCACCGTGCAACGAACCGCCGGCACACGCGAACAGCACGTCGAGCCGGCCGGTCGACTCCGACGCAGTCGCCACCGCGCGCTCGACATCGGCTTCGTCGGTGACATCGCAGACCACATACCGAGCGGTTGCACCGGGTGCCGCCGTCGCCGCGATCTCGTTCGCCGCATCGGCGAGCCGCGCCTCGGTGCGGCCGGCAATCGTGACGTGCGCACCGTCGGCCGCGAACCTCCGCGCGCATCCGAGCCCGATCCCGCTGCCGCCGCCCGTGACGAGCGCGGCCATCCCTTCCATGCCGGGCATCGCTACGCCCGACTCAGGAAGAGGCGACGATGGTGATCGCCTGTTTCGGGCACACCCGGACCGCTTCTTCGCACTTGGCGCGCAGTTCGTCGGGCGGCTCCTCCTGGAGCACGTACAAGAAATCGTCGTCCCGCACCTCGAACACCTCGGGCGCGGCGGCCATGCACAGCGCATTGCTCTCGCACTTGTCGAAGTCGACGACCACCCGGAAGCTCATTGTGTTCCTCCCGTTGCAACGGACGGCGGCACCGTATCGCACGGCCTGCGCGGCCTTCCCGGGGCGGGTATCGGCGAGATGAACGAACCGCCCTCGGGGGTCGCCGCGTGCTAAAGAAATGGCGATGTTCGACGACCTGCTCGCCGCGAACCGCCGCTACCGCGCCGACTTCCACGACTCGGGGGTCGCAGGAACGGCCGCCAAGGGTCTGGCGGTGCTCACGTGCATCGACTCCCGCATCGATCCCCTCGCCCTGCTCGGGCTGCGGCCGGGCGACGCGAAGATCATCCGCAACGCGGGCGCCCGGGTGACCGACGACGCGTTGCGCTCCTTGGTCATCGCGGTGAACCTGCTCGGCGTGACGCGCGTCTGCGTGATGCAGCACACCGAGTGCGCCATGATCGGATCAACCGACGACGACCTGCGGGCGCGCATCGCCGCCAAGTCGGGAGCCGACGCGTCGGGCTGGGAGTTCCTCGCCAGCACCGATCAGATGGCGACGTTGCGCGCCGACCTCGGTGTGATCGCCTCGTGCCCACTGCTGCCCGCCGACCTCCATGTGGGCGGCTTCATCTTCGACGTGCACAGCGGTGAGCTCGTCGTCGCCGACGTCTAGATCGAGCCCCGATTTCAGCGCCGGTCCACAAAACCCCCCAACAGTTGGCAGGAATTTCGTTCGTGGGAACCGTTTTTCCTGACAACAGTTGGCAGTGAATTCGTTGGTGGGGACCGTTTTTCCTGACAACAGTTGGCAGCGAAATCGTTGGTGCGGACCGTTTTTCCTGACAACTGTTGGGGGTTTTGCGGGGGAAGTGACCGGAACGGGTGGGACAACTAGGTTCGGTCCGATGAGCGACGCGAACATCTCCGGACACGACGTCTCGGTCGACACGACCGACGGACCGATGCGGTTGTACGAAGCGACGCCGCCGGGCGAGGCGCGGGGCGCGATCGTGATCGTCCAAGAGGCGTTCGGGGTCAACTCCTACATCGAAGGCGTGACGCGGCGGGCCGCGGCGGCCGGGTTTCACGCGGTCGCGCCGGACATGTTCCATCGTTCGGGGCCGGGCGCGGTCGTCGAGTACGGCCAGTTCGACAAGGTCATGCAGCACTTCCAGGCGCTCGGGAGCGATGCCGCGATCCTCACCGATATCGACGCCGCGCTCGCCCATCTGCACGCCGCGGGCTTCACCGACGACCGGATCGGCATCGTGGGATTCTGCTTCGGCGGACGGGTCTCGTTCCTCGCGGCGCTCCGGCACACGCTCGGCGCGGCCGTCGGCTTCTACGGCGGCGGGATCGTCACGGCTCGCTTTCCGCAGTTCCCCGCCTTGATCGGCGAAATCGAATCGTTGTCGACACCGTGGCTCGGGCTGTTCGGCGATCAGGACGCGTCGATTCCCGTCGACGACGTGGAGCAACTGCGCGCGGCGTTGACCGCGGCGAAGGTCGACACCGAGATCGTGCGGTACGCGGACGCGGGGCACGGCTTCCATTGCGACCAACGTCCCGACTACCGGCCCGACGATGCCGCGGATGCCTGGCGCCGCGCCCTCGACTGGTTCTCGTCCCACCTCGCCTGATCGCTGCGTAGGCTGCGGCGAATGGCCCCGTCCGCCCGCCTGCGCGCCGCCCTCGCGGCGATCGACGAAGCGAACCGCGCCGATCCGAACGTGGTGACCGTGCGCGACCGCACGGGGCCCAAAGAAATCGTGCATTCCGATCTCGTCACCGAATGGGTGGTGCGACTCAAACCCGACGCCGACGATGCGCTCCTGCTGGCCGCTCGGGGCCACCACTTCCGCCGCTGGACCGCGCCGCGGACCGGCTATCCGTCCGGTCGATCGGGTTACCTGCGGTGGCGCAAGGACCTGCACGCGCAGCACGCCCGCGAGCTCGGAGTGCTGCTCGGCGACGTGGGCTACGACGAGACGACGATCGAGCGCGTGCAGTCGATCGTGCGCAAGGACGGCCTCGCCCGCGCGGCGGCGACGGACGACGTGCAGGTACTCGAGGACGCGCTGTGCCTCGTGTTCCTCGAGACGCAACTCATGGAGATCGCCGCCCGCCTCGATCCGGAGAAGTTGCCGGGAGTCATCACCAAGACCGCCGCCAAGATGAGTCCCGCCGGGATCGCCGCGATCGCCGAAGTGCCCCTCGGTCCGGGTGCGCACCGGATCCTCGACGAGGCGTTCGCCCGTGCCGTCGTGCAGCAATATCTCGCCGGGTTGGCCGCAGGCGACTGGGACGCGGTGGCTGCCGCCCTCGCGCCCGACGTCGAACGTCTCGGTCCGTACCGCGACAACTTCCGCGGGCGCGCGCAGTACGCGGAGTTCCTGAAGACGACCATCAGCGCGCTGTCGGGCTACGACCTCGTGGTCGCCGGCATGATCGCCGACGGTCACCGGGTCGCGGTCGAGTTGAGCGAGACCGTCGACGACGGCGACGTCCGGCTGCACACCGACGAGACCGTCGTCTTCGATGTGCACGACGGCTGTATCACGCGCGTCGCGGTGTACCTCCAGACCTCCGACCGGCGCGCGGCGGGCTCGGTGTGACCGAGCCGGTGTCCGAGCTCGACCTCCCGCGCCTTCGGCGCGAGCGCATCGCGAAGCTCGACGCGGCGATGGTCGCCGCCGGCATCGACGTGCTCGTG
>DASYJT010000473.1:0-3677 GCA_035996165.1 Acidimicrobiia bacterium | reverse complement strand
AGGCGCGCTCCGACCGGAACGGTCTCCCCCTCTTGCACGACGATCTCGGTGACGAAGCCGCTCTGCGGCGCGGGGACCTCGGAGTCGACCTTGTCGGTCGACACCTCGAACAGCGGCTCGTCGGCGTCGATCTTCTCGCCGACCTGCTTGAACCACTTCGTGATCGTGCCCTCGGTGACTGTTTCACCGAGCTGCGGCATCGTGACGTCCATTGCGCTCCTCGACTTCGTCGTACCTTGCGGCTGACGCGCTAACCGTGCAACGAACGCCCGGTCAGCGCGAGCACGGATTCACCGAACAACTCCGACAGGCTGGGATGCGCGTGGATCAAGAGACCCACATCGGCCGGCGTGGCCTCCCAGTTCACCGCGAGGTATCCCTCGGCAATGAGCTCGGTCGCCCAGGGACCGGCGATGTGCACGCCGAGAATCGCGCCGCCGCGCTCGGCGACGACCTTCATCATCCCGTCGGTCTCGCCGATGATCAGCGCGCGCCCGTTGCCCATCCAGCGGTGCACCGAAGTCTCCACGTCGTAGCCACGCTCCTTGGCCTGCGCCTCGGAGAGCCCGCAGAACGCGACCTCGGGGTGGCAATAGATCCCCCACGGGACCTTGTCGTAGTCGAGCGGCGCCGGTGATTCTCCGAGCATCGTCTTGATCGCGACGACGGCTTCGGAGAACGCGACATGCGCCAGCTGCGGGGTCGCGACCACGTCGCCCGCCGCGTAGACCCCGTCGACACTGGTGCGCATGTTCCCGTCGACCACCACGAACCCGCGCTCGTCGACCTTGATGCCGGCGCCGTCGAGCCCGATGTTCTCCGAGCGCGGGCGGCGGCCGACCGACACGACGACCTTGTCGACCGGCAGCTGCTCCTCGCCGTTCTTGGCTTCGAAGCGCACCGCCTTCCCGTCGAAACCGGTGACGCGCACGCCGGTGTGCGTCTTGATGCCGCGCTTTTGGAACGCGCGCACGACCGTCTGCGCGACCTGTTGATCGACGCCCGCGAGGATCTGCGGCAGCGCCTCGAGGATCGTGACCTCGGCGCCCGCGTCGACGAGGAACGACGCGAACTCGCAGCCGATCGCGCCGCCACCGATCACCGCGACGCGGGCCGGTACCTCCTGCAGCTGGAGCACCTCGTCGGACGACAGCACTTTCTCGCCGTCGAACGCGAAGTCGTCGCCCGGGAGGGAACGCGGTGACGAACCCGTGGCGATGAGCACGTTGCGACCGCGGATCATGGTTCCGTCGGACACGCTCAGAGATCTGCCGTCGGGCTCGAGTACCCCGGTGCCGGCGACGACGGTGACCTTGCGGCCTTTGAGCAACGACTCGAGGCCCGAGGTGAGGCGGTCGACCACCGTCTGCTTGCGGGTCTGCGACGTGGCGAGCTGCAGCGCGGGGTCGGAGACGAGCACCCCGAACTCGGCCGCGGCGCGCACCGTGCGCAGAACTTCAGCCGTCTGGAGAAGCTCCTTGGCCGGGATGCAGCCCCGGTGCAGGCACGTGCCGCCCACGCGCTGTTCCTCGACGATGGCGATGCTCATCCCCGCGCTCGCCCCGTACAACGCGGCGGCGTAACCGCCCGGCCCGCCACCCAGGACGACGAGGTCGAAGTCGTCAGGCACGCATGCTCCTCATCGGTTCACGATGATCACCTGGGCGGCGAACGCGACCAGGATCACCACGCCGGTCAGCGCCGCGAGGACGATGTACGTGCGGGTACTCACGGCGATGTCGGCATTCTCAATTCGGTCCGAATGCACGGTTTCCGCACGCGCCGAGGCTAGTCCTCCGTCCGCCGCGCTCGATGCGCTTGAGGGCGCCCGGTAGCAGGCGAGTAACCTGTCACGTTCGTGGCTGAGCGCGTACAGAGGCTGGCAGGCGCCGCCAAGAAGCTTCCCGTACCCGAAGGTACCTGGGCAATCGGCGCGGGACTGATCGTCGTCGGCCTCAGCGCGTACGGATTCCAGATCCTCGCCGCGAAGCGGCTACCGAGCGCCGACTACAACGCGCTCAACGTGCTGTGGGCCATGGTGTTCGTCCTCACGCCCGGCCTGTTCCAGCCCCTCGAACAAGAGGTCGGTCGGGCGGTCGCCGCCCGGCGCGTGCGGGGCGAGGGCGGCGCACCTCTCGTGAAGCGGGCCGCGTTCCTCGGGTTCGTCCTCGCACTGGTCGTGGTCGCCCTCGGCGCCATCTTCCACAAGCGCCTCATCGATACGCAGTTCGACGGCCGGAGCATCCTCCTCGGCGCGCTCTTCGCCGGGATCCTCTTCTATTTCGTCGCGTTCATCACCCGGGGCACCCTGTCGGGTAACGGTCGCTTCGGGCCGTACGGCCTGATGCACGGCTCCGAAGGCACGGTGCGCCTCGTCGCCTGCATCGCCTTGTTCGCGGTCGGCACGAAGTCGGTCGGGCCGTGGGCGTTCGCGCTCGTGACGCCGCCTCTCGTAGCCGTCGCGGTCTCGCTCCGCGGTCAACGAGGGCTGATGGCGCCCGGCCCGGAGGCGCCTTACTCCGAGCTGTCGGGCGCGCTCGCGTGGTTGCTCCTCGGATCCGTGCTTGCCCAACTGCTCTCGTACGCCAGCGTGTTCGGGGTGACGTGGCTCGCCCGCGCCAACGAGAAAGATCTCGCGTCGCACTTCATCACGGGCCTGTTCGTCGCCCGGGTGCCACTCCTGCTCTTCCAGGCCGTCCAGGCCGCATTGCTCCCCAAGCTCGCCGGCCTCGCGAGCGAAGGTAAGCACGACGACTTCCGCATCGGCATGCGTCGCCTGATCGGGGTCGTGCTCGTCCTGTGCACCACCGGCGTCGTGGCCGCGACCCTGATCGGACCGTGGGCGGGTCAGAAGCTGTTCGCGAGCAAGTGGAACCTCCACAACCGCGACATGTTCCTGCTGACTCTCGCGGCCACCGCGTTCATCGTGGCGCTGACGCTCGCCCAGGGACTCATCGCGCTGAAGGCGTACAAGCAAAGTGCTTTCGGTTGGATCGTGGGCATCATCGCGTTCGTGGTCGCGGTCGCGCTCGGCAACGATCTCATCCTGCGCAACGAGCTCGGCTTCCTGGCCGGCGGCTTCGCGGCCGGCACCGTGATGGCGATCCTGCTGACGATCCGGATGCGCGGTGGCGGCGGAACGCTCGAGGACCTCGTCCAGGTCGTCGAGCACGAACCGCTCGAGATCTGACGGTGGCCGGCTGATGGGCGCGCTCCGAGCCGAGCTGCCCCCCGACGAGCCGCAGCCGCAACGATTGCCCGCGCTCGTCCGCCTCGCCCGGCCGAAACAATGGGTCAAGAACGTGCTCGTCGTCGCGGCCCCGGGGGCGGCCGGCGTCCTTGGCGACGGTAAGGCGCTCTGGCGCACGGGGATCGCGTTCGTCTGCTTCTGCCTCGCCGCGAGCGGCACGTACTTCTTGAACGACGCGCTCGACGCCGACGCCGACCGCGCCCACCCCACGAAGCGCCGCCGGCCGATCGCGTCGGGCGAGGTGACGAGCCGCACCGCGATCACGGGTGGCGTTCTCCTCGTTGCCGGGGCGATCGCGCTGTCGTTCGCGGCGCGCTGGCAGCTCTCGCTGGTCGTCGGCGGGTATCTCGCCCAGACCATCCTCTACAGCGTGTGGCTCAAGCACGAAGCGGTGCTCGATCTCGCGTGTGTCGCGTCGGGCTTCGTT
>DASYJT010000472.1:0-6180 GCA_035996165.1 Acidimicrobiia bacterium | reverse complement strand
GGTGCGCGTTGCGAAAGGCCGCTGATCCACGACACCACGGCCGCGCGCAGGCGCGCCACGCGCGTCTCGTGGTCGGCGTCGAGTGCGAGCGGGAGACCGGGCAGCCTGCGGCGCAGGGCCGGGACGATCTCGGCCAGATCTCCCGGCCACCGGCCGAGACACAAGGCGAGCTCGGCGTCGCTCAGGTGCGCCGACGCCTCGGCCAGCGCGTTCGCGATCAGATGGAGACCCGGCTGCAGCGCGTCGGCGCCGTCGACCGCGAGGACGATCGCGTCATCGTCCACGCGGCGAGCAACCTCGAGCACGAGACGCGACTTGCCGATTCCGGCCTCGCCCTCGACGAGGACGAGCCGTGCCCCGCCGTTCGCAACCTCGCGCAGGCGATCGAAGATCTGCGACTCCTCGCGCCGGCGCCCGACGTACGGCAGCCCGCTCGGTGTCCACGCCGGCAACGCCGCGACGATGCCCGCCCGGCGCGCGAGGAGGGTCGGGTCCTGCGCGACCATCCGGCTCCGGAGGTCGTACAAGAAGGTGCTGGGATCGACCCCGAGCGCGTCGGCGAGATGCCGGCGGAGATCCTCGTAGACAGCCAGGGCGTCGACGCGGCGACCGGCGCGGTACAGCGCGACCATGTGATGGGCGCGCATCCTCTCCCGCCCCGGTTCCAATCGCACCCACGCGTCGATGTCGGCGAGAACCTCGACGTGGCGACCGCACCGGAGATACGACCGAGTCCGGAACTCGTACATCGAGAATCGCAGGTCGTGCAGCTCGCGCCGCGCGGCGTCGGCGAACGCAACCTCACGGAGATCGGCGAGCGGCTCACCCGACCAACTCCCGAGCGCGCGGTCGGCGGCGGCCGCCGCACCCGTGAAGTCGTCGAGCGCGCCCAGTTCCCGGGCGCGTGCGAAGGCGCGCTGCGCGCACATGAGATCGAGCTCGTCGTCGGCGACCTCGATCCGGTAGCCCTCCGGACTCGACGTGAGCCGGTCGGCGACGGTGCCCAGCGAACGGCGCAACCGGGAGACGATGATCTGCAACGCGGCATCGGGATGCTGCGGAACCGCGTCGCCCCAGATGCCTTCGATCAATCCGCGCGAAGGGCGCGCCCGATTCGCGTCCAGCAGCAACAGTGCGAGCAGCGCCCGTTGGCGCGGCGCGCCGATCGCGAGCTGCTCCCGGTCGACGGTGACGCCGAGCGCTCCCAAGATCGTGAATCGAACGTCGCTCGCCAGCAGGACCACCCCAGGTGTCCGTGCGCCGACACGGACGCTTGATTGTAGGATCTATTATCAAGCGCGCGTCAACTCGTAGCTCCCCCTTCGACCGGATGTGACCTCTGTGAGCCGACGAAGGTCGGTTTCGTCGCAAGAGAACGACGAACGACTCCTGGAAGCGGCTCTGGCGGAAATCGTCGAGGTCGGCGTCGACCGGCTCGGCATGAGCGGTGTTGCCCGCCGGGCGGGGCTCACCACCGGCGCGTTGTACGGCCGGTACGAGAACGTCAACGAACTCGCGGCCGCAGTCTGGACGGCCCGGGTACGCGACGCGCACTTCCAGTTCCTTGACCGCGTCATCCACGCGCTCGTCGACGGCGACCCGTCGGCGTCGCTCGCAGGAATTGCGCGAGAGCTCTCCTCCCCTTCCGCCGTGACGATTGCCGCGCTCGAGCTTCTGGCGATGGCCCGCCGGATCGACGAGTTGGAGGAGGTCGTCACCCCCGACGTCGAGAGCTGGCTGACGCGCTGGCGGGTCGGGCCCCGGGTTCGCGATCGGCGCCGGCGCGCGCAGGCGCTGTTCGCCTTGGGCGCGGTGTGGGGCGTGATCCTGCACGCGATGCCGAAGGCGCGCCCCGTCGAGTGGGAGCCGATGTTTGCGCGGACAACCCGGTCGTTCGCGCAACCGTACGACGAACCCGGAGACCGCTTCGTCGCCGAGGCGGCCGGCGCCGTGCGCGCGAATGTCGGCGACGCGTCGCAAAACGCGCTCATCGACTCCGTGTCGGCGATCGCCGCGCGCGTCGGCTTCGACCGGGCAACCGCGTCGCGCATCGCACGGCGCGCCAACCTCACGTCGGGCGCGATCTACGCCCGCTACGAGACCAAGAGCGAATTGCTCTCGCAGGCCGTCGAAGTGCTCCTCGCACAAAGGCTCGCCGACGATCTCGTGGCGAACACATACCTCTTCACGGCACCCGACGTCGGCCGCGCGACGGCGAGCGTCATCGGCGGCTACCTGAGCGCGCCGCGGCGCGACTGGCGCATCTTCCGGGTCGAGGCTCAGCTCGCGGCACGGCATCACGCCGAGCTCGCCGCCACGTTGGACCGGGTCCAGGAAGCAGCGATCCGCGCCTACCTCGAAGCGCTCGGGGCCAACTCCGCCGAAGAGCACCGTGCGCTCGACGCGCTCGCCCGCTTCGCGCAGGCGATACCGCTCGGGCTCGCGTTCGTCGACCTCGTCGCGCCGGCGGTGTCGACAACCGACTGGCGGGCAGTGTTCGTGCCGCTGCTCGCGCCCGAACCCTTCTAGCCCGCGGGCGCGAATAACGGCCCCGAGGGGCCGCAATTCACACACCTTGCGAGAGCGGACGACGGGGCTCGAACCCGCGACCTCGACGTTGGCAACGTCGCGCTCTACCAGCTGAGCTACGTCCGCGTAAGCCGGGGAGTATACAAGCCACTCTCGTGCGTGCCCGAGACGACAACCCGAGACGACAGGTAGCCTCCACCCATGAAAATTGGCATCTTCGGAGGCGACACCGCAGGTCGGACGATCGACGACGTCGTCGCCGACGCCCGGGTCGCGGAAGCCGACGGGTTCGAGTCGTACACGCTGCCGCAAATCTTTGCGCTCGACGCGATGGGCGTCCTCGCGGTCGTCGGAAGAGAGGTCCCCCGCATCGGACTCATGACCGGTGTGGTGCCCACGTACGGCCGCCACCCGTTGACGATGGCGCAACAGGCACTCACCGTGCAGGCGGCGAGCGGCGGACGCTTCACACTCGGCATCGGTCTCTCACATCAGTTGGTCATCGAAGGAATGTTCGGCCTGTCGTTCGAGAAGCCGGTTCGCCACATGCGCGAGTACCTCGCGGCGCTCATTCCCCTGATCAACGAGGGCAAGGCGTCGGCCCAGGGCGAGACGATCAGCACCGAGGCGTCCCTCGGGATCGAACCTCGCATTGCGTGCCCGGTGCTCGTCGCCGCGCTCGGCGAACAGATGCTCAAGCTCGCGGGGACCGTCACCGACGGCACGATGACCTGGATGACCGGCCCGGCAACTCTCGCGGCGCACACAGTTCCGACCATCAGCGCGGCGGCGAAGGCCGCCGGGCGGCCCGCACCCCGGATCGCAGCTTCGCTTCCCATCTGCGTCACGAACGACGTCGATGCCGCACGCGAGCGCGCCGCGCGCGACTTCCAGGTGTACGGATTCCTGCCCTCGTACCGAGCCATGCTCGACCGCGAGGGGGCGGAGGGTCCGGCCGACGTTGCGATCGTGGGCGACGAGGCGACCGTCGAGAAGTGCGTGCGGGCGCTCGGCGACGCCGGCGTGAGCGAGTTCGTCGCCGCCGAGTTCGGATCGCGCGAGGAGCGCACGCAGACGCGGGCACTACTCAAGTCGATGTTGTGAGCGCGGAAGAACCGCGCTCACCGCTCGAACTCCTGGAGGCGCTCGGTGTCGAGGAGATCGAGATCGTGCCGGGATTCGCGCACCTCGAGATCTACACGATGCGCGGTCTGCTCACAGTCATGTGGCACGGGCCGCGCGACGCTCGCGACGTCGTGGTCACGTGCGGGGGCGGGATGGGCGGTGTGCTCGGTCCCGCCGAGGGCGTCTATCACCGCCTCGGTTGCGAGTTGGCCGATACGCACGGCATCGCGACCATGCGCGTCGGCTATCGCAAGCCCAACGACATCTCCCGGTGCGTGCACGACGTGGCCGCGGCCGCCGACCTCGCGAGCCGCTCGGGCGCGCGCGGCTTCGTGTTCATCGGCCATTCGTTCGGCGGCGCCGTCGCGATCCAGGCCGGCACAGTTCTCGGTGCACACTGCCGGGGCGTGGTCACGCTCTCCACGCAGTCGGCCGGCTGCGAGAACGCCTCGGAGCTGCGCGACACGCCGCTGCTCCTGATCCACGGCACCGACGACGAGATCTTGCCCCCGGAGACGAGCACGGTCGTGCAGATGCTCGCCGGTCACGGCGAGGTCGTGCTGCTCCCGGGAACCGGCCACCTCCTCACGGAAGTCGCGACCGAGGTGAAAGCGCGCCTGCTCGAATGGATCCCGGACCGGTTCGCTGCCGCGGCCGGCTGAGGTCAGGTGCCGGCGAGCTTGGCGACGATCGGCGCGAATTCGTCGACGTTCTCGTCGCCGACGACGACGTACGAGAGTCCCCACTCCTCGCGCCGGCGGTGCAACTGCTCGGCGATCTCCTCCTCGGTGCCCACCAGCGCCGCGCCCGACTCGATCGCCTCCTCGGGAGAGACCCCGAAGGTCGGTGCGAGCGCTTCGGCCAGCTTCATCCGGTCGGGCCGCACGCTCGTGATGAAGAACCGCATCTGGATCTCGATGTCGTCGATCCGCGTGCCGGCTGCATCGCGGATCCACTCCACCTTGAGCTCGGTCTGCTGGCGCAGCGAGTCCTTCGCCGCCTCGAGGCCGATCTCGCCGGCGCGCAGGTTGGGATTGATCCCGACGATGTCGGCGTGGCGCGCGGCAATCGACAGCACGCGCTTGCCGCCACCGCCGATGAGGATCGGCGGGCCGGGTTGTTGCACCGGCTTGGGCCACGCCGCGTAATCGGTGATGCGGTAGTGCTCGCCGTGGTACGTGAACTGCTCGCCCGTGAAGCACTCCTTGATGACGTGCAGCGCCTCTTCGAAGCGGTCGACGCGCACCGCGGGCGGGTCGTAGGGCAAGCCAAGCTGGTCGTAGTCGGTGCGCATCCACCCCGCGCCGAGACCGAGCTCGAGGCGGCCGTCCGAAAGCAGATCGATCGTCGTGGCCTCCTTTGCGAGGATCGCGGGGTGCTTGTAGTCGTTGTCGAACACGAGCGACCCGACCCGCAACGTGGTGGTGTGCGCGGCCGCCATCGCGATGGCCGGCAAAGGCGCGAGCTCCTGACCGAAGTGATCGGGCATGAACAGCGTCGAGTAGCCGAGGTCCTCGATCTTGCGGGCCTTGTCGCGCCACTCGGTCGCCGAGCCCGCGGTCGAGACCTGCACTCCGAATCTGAACGGCTTCATGATGCCTACTTTCCTGCGAGACGTTCGACGATCGGCGCGAATGCATCGATCGCGCCGTCCTCGATGACGTGGTACGACATCTGCCAACGCTCGCGCCGCTCCTCGAGCGACGCGACGATCTCGTCCTCGCTGCCGACCAGACACGGCGGCGCGAGCCGGGCGTCGTCCACCGAGACGCCGAACGCGTCGGCGATGCCGCCGAGGATCCCCTTGGCGTCGTCGGTTACGTGGACGAACCCCACGAGCGACTGCAGCTCCAGGTCGTCGTACCGGGCGCCCGCGGCGTCGCGGACCCAGCCGACCTTCTGATCGGTCGCGGCCGGTGTCATCGACTGGGCGACATCGGGCGCGGAGTCGACGCCCGAGCGCAGGTTGGCATTGATCCCGACGATCTGTGCCTCGCGCGCCGCGAGCGCGAGGATCTTCGGCGCGCCACCGCCCACGAAGAACGGCACCGGCTGTTGCACGGGCTTCGGCATCCCGTCGAGCTCGCTCACGTTGTAGTACTCGCCGTGGAAGGTGAACGGGCCGGGCGCGAACAGGCCCTTCATGACGGTGATCGACTCCGCGAGCCGGGCGATGCGCACTCCGGGACGATCGAGCGGGATCCCGGCCTTCTCGTAGTCGGCCGTCATCCAGCCCGCACCGATGCCAAGTTCCAAGCGGCCGTCGGAGAGCAGGTCGAGCGAGGCCATCTCCCGAGCGCAGACGACCGGATGCTTGTAGTCGTTGCCGAGCACGAAGGTGCCGACGCGCAGGTCGTCGGTCACCGCGGCCGCGTGCGCGAGTGCGATCGTGGGCGCAAGGTCGTGCTCGACGAAGTGGTCGGGGACGAACAGCGTCGAGTACCCGAGCGCCTCGGCCTTGCGTGCAAGTTCGGTGAATTCCTTGCGCGAGCGGCCCTTGCTGCAGGCGAGGCCGAAGCGAAATCT
>DASYJT010000471.1:0-9930 GCA_035996165.1 Acidimicrobiia bacterium | reverse complement strand
CTACATGCTCTACGAGAAGACCGGATCGAGCTCGCTGTTCGCGTCGAACGACCAGGTGACGATCACGCCTGCCGAGGTGACGGTGTCGGGGCCGGATGGCTCGAACGTCGACGTGTTCGAACGCGGGTCGGTTCGTGAGACGATCTCGGGCGGCGGCGATCGGTTCGTCGGCGCGGTGCGATTTCGCGTACCCGGTGCAGGCGACTACACGGTGCGCGTGCGCAACGATCCGCCGCGGACGGTGCTCATCGCGCGGCCGCTGACCGACACGATCAAGCGCGCAATCGGCTGGTTCCTGCTCGCGGGCGTCGGCGGCCTGGTGTTCGCGGCCGGCGTCACCTCGTTGATCGTGGCATTGTTCCGACGCGATCGGATCCGGGGCAATCGGATCCGCGGTGTCCCGGCGTACGCGACGCCGATCCCGCCCGGCTGGCACCCGGATCCCGGCGGATCGGGACGCTGGCGGTATTGGGACGGCTACCGATGGACGGAGCACGTGCGATGACCGACGACATCACCGCGTTCGTACGCAGCGCGTGCCGAGTGGAGCCGGGGGAGAAGTCGAACCTCGGAGAGCGGGCGACCGACGACCGCCTGCGCATCGAGAAGGGCGGCGCCCAAGGTCTGCTCGCGGAACGCACGGCGCGCCTCAGTGTCCTGCACGGACGCCTCCACGCCGAGCGGAAGCGCTCGGTGCTGTTGGTGTTGCAGGGACTCGACGCTTCGGGCAAGGACGGAACGATTCGGCGCGTCTTCACCGGGCTGAACCCCCAGGGCTGCGATGTCGAGTCGTTCAACGTGCCGACGCCCACGGAGGCGGCGCACGACTACCTCTGGCGCATCCACCGCGCGATGCCGGCGCGGGGGGATATCGGCATCTTCAACCGGTCGCACTACGAGGACGTCGTGGCGGCCCGGGTGATCGGTGCCATCGACGACGACCAGCGCAAGCGACGGTACGAGCACATCAACAATTTCGAGAAGATGCTGCTCGACGAGGGCACGACGATGGTCAAGATCTTCCTGCACGTCGGCAAGGACGAACAACGCCGACGGCTCCAGGCCCGCCTCGACGATCCCGAGAAGAGGTGGAAATTCGACCGCTCCGACCTCGAGACCCGGAAGCGGTGGGACGAGTACCTCAGGCTCTACGACTCGGCGATCACGGCGACCTCGACGAAGTGGGCTCCGTGGTACGTCGTTCCGGCCGACCACAAATGGGTCTCCGGTGTCGCGGCCGCGACGATCCTCCTTCACACGCTCGACAAGCTCGACCCGAAGATCCCCCCTCCGAAAGAGCCGCTCGACGGGATTGTCGTTCCGTGACGCTCTTTGCGTAGGTTCGCGGGATGCCGACTCCCGAGCAGGTCAAAGCCGTCGCCGAGGCGTACGTCGCCGCATCGAACGCCAACGACAAGGCCGCCGTCCTGGCCCAGTTCGCGCCCGACACGGTCTGGTACGACCCGGTGGGCCAACCGCCGCACGTCGGCCACGAGGGCGTCGGAGCGTTCTACGACCAGACCCGGTCGTTGGCCGACGCGGTCGAGATGAAGTTGCGCGACGTGATCGTCTGCGGCGCGGAGGCGGCGATGCTGCTCGAGATCCACGTCACGATCGGCGACGGCGGGATGATCATGGATTGCGTCGAGACGCTCGAAGTGAACGACAACGGCAAGATCTCCGCGATGAAGGCTTACTGGGACATGTCGCGCGCACGCACGCGCGGAGCGTAGGGATACACCGGACATTCCACCCGGGCGCGGGTGGGCCGGCGGGGGGCTCGGAAGGCCTCGATTTTCCTCCGGGCGCGACTTCGGCCACAATGTATTGGCGATGAACGTCGAGTCCCGCGATTCCGTCTCGCTGAAGCCCGCCGAGCTCGATGAGGTCGGTCAGATCTTCCTTTCCAACGGCCTTCCTGTGACCGATGAGGAGCTCGACCGCCAGGTCGAATCCTTCCCCCTCGCGGTCCTCGCGGCCGAGGAGGGCGTCATCCACGGCCTGATGCTGGGATCCCTCGAGCGGATCGGTGGAACGCCGTCGATCCTGTGGGGAATGGGTGTCGTCCGCAAGGGCAAGATCGCCTCGGCCACGCTCAAGTCGATGACGGGGGAGTTGACCCGGCGGGCGGCGATCTCGTTCCCCGACGAGGATGTCCTCGTCGCGGCGCGGCTCGCGCAGCCGAGTTGCTACGTCTTGCTCCAGAGCTACGCGAACGTGGTGCCTCGTCCGGGCTACTCGCCGAACGGCGAGGACCGGGCTTGGGGTCGCCGGTTGGCGAAGCGCTACGGCAACGACGGCCACTACGACGACCGTGAGTTCAAGGTCGCGGTCAAGGGCCGCAAGCCTCCGTGCCTCGCGGTGCTCGACACGAGCGCGGTGAAGGCGACGGGCGGGGCGAAGATCGCATCGCTCGTCGGAACGCTCGACGCGTCCCGGGGCCAGGCGATGATCGCCTTTGGTTGGGCGGTCGCCGAGGAGCTCGCGGCCGGCTCTTACCTCGCCGCCTGCTGACGCTGAGCAAGGACTGCATCGAGCTGCTCGCGTAGCTCGCGCGGATCGGTCACCGGCTGCTTGCACGCGTAGTGCTCGCAGACGTACGCGGTCGGTTCGCCCCCACGCGCCTCCCGGCCCGCGAGGAGCGGTGAGTCGGCGTCCGGCGAGCCGGTCAATGTCACCGACGCGGGCACGAGCCGGGTCGTGACCTCGCGGCGCAGGGCGCGCGTCCGTTCGTCGTGAGGGTCGCCGATGATCGCGATCTCGGCGGGGCTCGTCGTGTACCGCTCGATCGCCGCGAGGAGATGGGCGAAACCGTTCGGGTGGGCGGCGGCAGACGGTGCGAGCAAACGCATCACCTCGATCGCGGGATCTTCGAGCGCGCGGTCGCCGGTGAGCGCGGCCAGGCGTAGCAGCGCGTTGGCCGCCATGGAGTTCGCCGACGGGGTCGCGTCGTCGAAGACATCCTTCAGCCGCACGACGAGTTGCTCGGCATCGGAGCCGGTGGTGAAGAACCCACCGCCGTCGGGGTCGTGGAAGAGTCGTACGAGCTCGGTTGCAACTACCTTCGCCTCGCTCAGCCAGGCGACGTCGTCGAGCTCGGCCAGCGTGCACAGCGCCTCGAGG
The DNA here is from genome assembly GCA_035996165.1 of Acidimicrobiia bacterium. Classification (GTDB taxonomy): domain Bacteria; phylum Actinomycetota; class Acidimicrobiia; order IMCC26256; family PALSA-610; genus PALSA-610. The sequence continues at coordinate 6,807 of DASYJT010000471.1, read as the reverse complement.
AGCGCGGCGTAGTCCTCCGCGTACGCGAGGTAGGGGGCTTGCCACGACCGGAGGAAGCGGCCGTCGGCGCGGCGCAGCTCCGTCAGCAGGAATCGGGCGTTCGCACGCGCCGTGTCCATCCAGTCGTCGCGCCCCAATGCAGCCGCCGCTTCCGTGAGCGCTCCCAACATCAGCGCGTTCCACTCGAGGAGCACCTTGTCGTCGAGGCCGGGCCGGACACGGGTCGCGCGGCGGGCGAGGAGTCGAGCCTTTGCAGTCTCGACTTCAACTGGAGGCTCAGCGTTACGGTTGGGAACGTGCAGGATGTTGCCGCGGAACCCCGTGTGGGGATCGATGAAGTTCCCGTTCGGGGTGACGCCGTAGTACTCGATGACCGCTTCCGCGTCGGGGCCGCAGACTTCGCGGATCTCGTCGATCGACCAGCAATAGAACTTGCCCTCGACGCCCTCGGAGTCGGCATCCTCCGCGGAGTAGAAGCCGTCGAGCGGGCTCCGCATGTCGCGCAACACGTACTCGACGATGTCGTTGACCACCGCGAGGTAGCGCGGTTCGCCCGTCACGAGATATCCGTGGAGGTACGCGCGCGTCAGCAACGCGTTGTCGTAGAGCATCTTCTCGAAGTGCGGCACGAGCCACGCGTCGTCGGTGGAGTAGCGCGCGAAGCCGCCGCCGAGTTGATCGTGGATGCCGCCCGCCGCCATCGCATCGAGGGTCGTGGTGATCATGGTGCGGGTCTCGTCGGATCGATCGCCGACGTACGCGCGACACAGGAAGTCGATCGTCATCGCCTGCGGGAACTTCGGCGCGCGGCCGAATCCGCCATAGGTGGGTTCGAACTGCGAGCGAACGCCTGCAAACGCGCGTTGCACGATGTCGGCGGTGAGGTCGCCGTCGCGACCCGCCGCGGTTCGGAGCACTTCTTCGCGTAACGCGTCGGTGAGCAGATTGCTCTGGGCCGTGACTTCGTCGCGCCGCTCCCGCCACGCATCGGCAACGGCCTCGCACACCTTCGTGAACGACGGCATGCCGTGCCGATCGTCGTTCGGGAAGTACGTGCCGGCATAGAAGGGGCGACCCTCGGGCGTGCACCACACGCTCATCGGCCACCCGCCGCGTCCGGTCAGCGCCTGCACCGACTGCATGTAGATCGCGTCGACATCGGGCCGTTCCTCGCGGTCGACCTTCACGTTGACGAACCGCGAGTTCATGATTGCCGCGGTGTCGTCGTCCTCGAACGACTCGTGGGCCATGACGTGGCACCAGTGGCAAGACGAATATCCGACCGACAAGAACACGGGGACGTCGCGCTCGCGGGCGACCGCGAAAGCCTCGTCGCCCCACGGCATCCAGTCGACGGGGTTCTCGGCGTGTTGGCGGAGGTACGGACTCGTCTCGCCGGCGAGCCGGTTCGTGGTCACGCCTCGACCGTACCCGGCGTGCGCGCGACTACGGATCGGGCCCACCGGTAGTCGGGCTTGCCCGACGGCGATCGCTCGATTGCGTCGACGAGCACGACCTCACGCGGGACCTTGTAACCCGCGAGATGCGCGCGGCTGTGCTGTTGCAACGATTCGAGCGACGGCACGGCTCCGGCGCGCGCGCTGACGATCGCCACCACCCGCTCACCCCACCGTGGGTCGGCTACCCCGACGACGACGGCATCGAAGACGTCGGCGTGCGCCTTCAGCACCGACTCGACTTCCTCGGGATACACCTTCTCGCCGCCGGTGTTGATCGAGACCGAGCCCCGTCCGAGGAGGGTGATCGAGCCGTCGGTCTCGACGACGGCGTGGTCGCCGGGCACCGCCCAGCGGACGCCGTCGACGACGGGAAATGTCTCCGCGGTCTTCGGGGCGTCCTTGTAATAGCCGAGCGGTATGTGACCGCGGCGCGCGAGGCGCCCGACGACACCGACTCCTACCGGTCGGAGATCAGGCCCGAGTACCTGCGTGTCGTCGCCGACGCGGAACCGTGGCGCGGTCGGGACGTCGCCGCCGGCCACGACGACCGACTGCCCCTGGCCGCCCGTTTCCGACGCGCCGTAGCCGTCGACCACCAGGATCGACGGGAGTCGTTCGACGAACGCTCGCTTCAGCGACGGCGAGAGGATCGCGCCTCCCGACAAGACGACGTGCAGGCACGAGACGTCGAGGGCGCGGCCTTCGGGCGTAGCGAGCACATCGAGTAGCGGACGCGCGAACGCGTCGCCGACGATCACGATGAAGTTCGCCTGTTCTCGTTCGATGAGACGCCAGACCGCCAGCGGATCGAGGTGGTGCTCGCTCGGGATGATGACGCTTCCGCCCATGAACAGCGAGCTGAAGGCCATCCAGTGGGCGGTGCCGTGCATGAACGGGCAGATCGGTACGCACCGCGTGCGCGGCTCGAGACAGCGTTCTGCGATCGCTTCGGGTGTGGCGATGGGCGCACCGCCGCCGCCGGCGCCCGCCATTGCCCCGAAGAAGAGGTCGGCGTGACGCCACATCACGCCTTTGGGCATCCCGGTGGTCCCGCCCGTGTAGAGCAGGTAGAGGTCGTCGCCGGACCGGGGTGCGAAATCGCGTACAGGGGAGGCGGCCGCGAGCGCGTCGTCGTAGTCGTCGAATTGCAGCGCGGGATGCGACCGAGCGCTGCCGTCGTCGACCGCGATGAAGGTCTGCAGCTTCGGAAGGCCCGGGCAGATCGCCGCCAACTTGGGCGCGAACTCGCGATGGAACACGACGGCTACTGCGTCGGCATCGTCGAGCAGGTAGCGGAGCTCGTCTTCGACGTACCGATAGTTGACGTTGATGGGAACGGCGCGGATCTTGAAGGCGGCGAGCATGCCCTCGAGATATTCGGTCGAGTTGTAGAGGTAGAGCGCGACGTGGTCGCCCGCGCCGACCCCCCGGGCCTCGAGTGCGTGCGCGAGGCGGTTCGCGCGTCTGTCGAGCTCGGCGTAGGTCAGCCGGCGCTGCTCGCACACGAGAGCCAGATGGTCCGGCACCGTGTCGGCGACCCGCTCGAGCAGATCCGCGACATTGAATTCCACGGCTAGCTGGCTTCCCGGCCCACGAGCCGACCGTAATGGGTGGTCAGACGCCGAGTCGATGTAGGGCCCGGTCGACGGGCGCGTAGGCCGTGCGCGCGAACGCGGCGAGGCGGGCCGGTTCGCCGGAATCGAACGCGGCGTCGGCTTCCGACCACAGCTCTTCTTCGACGGACCCGAGCCTCGCTCGCACCTCGGACAGCTGGTCGGGTTCGGCCTCGATCCGGGCGCGCAGACGGGCGAAGCGCTGCCATTGCGACTCGTCGGCGAGCTCCGGCGCAACGGCCGGCGGGAAGCCCGGCACGTAGACGCTGCAGCACGGGTTGCCGAGGCACGTCCACGTGCGCAGCGGCGCGGTGCGGCTGAGCTCGGCGATCATCGACGCGGTCGACTGCGCATGCGACTCCGGCCGGTGCATGCACACGCTGTATCCGTCGAAGTCGGCGCCGGGCTCGGCGGGGAGCGCGTCGGCGCGACCGTGGCTTCGCATCGTCTGCGCGAGATCGCGGGGCGTCGTGCGCTCGCCGCGTTCCACCGCGGCGCGGGTCACGGCCAGGCGGTGATCGGCGAGTGCGGTGGGCATGCGCTCCCAGCGGTAAGCGTCGAAGTCGGTGCCGGGAGGGACGTCGGGCGATGCCTGCGTCCAGTCGGTACCGAGGCTGATCCGATTCGAGATCGCGGCGCCCGCCCCGACCGGGCGCGCGGCCCAGGTGCGGTTGCTCGTCTCGACGACGAAGCCGGCGTCGGCATCGGCGACGAGGAACGACGAGTAGTAGGGCTCGTCGCGGTGCGGTTCGCCGGAACCGCCCTGGCCATGGCGCTCGAGCAGTTCCGTGATCACGGCGAACGCCTCGGCCGCGGTGCCGCCGCGCTCGAGGCCGAGCCGCACGAGGTCCATGCCGAGCAGCGCCGCCGGATGGTCGCGCGGCCGGTCGACTGTCCAGATCTTCTCGTTGCCGATCGCGACGCCGTGCTCGTTCACACCGTGTTCGACACCCCACAACCATGTGGGACGCGAACCGACGAAGGCGTAGGCGCCCGGATCGTCGAGCGTGACGTACTGCGTGTGCAACGCGTTCGGTCCGCCGGCGACTCGTGGCGCGTGCCACTCGACGACCTGCGCCTCGTTCGGATGCCGATCGGAGTTCTTGGCGAACAGTGTTCCGTTACTCGTGCGGACGCACAACGTGTCGCACATGGAGCCGGTGCTTCAGTTCGCGAGCTCGCGAACGAACACCGCGGGTGTGAGTGCGGAGCCCGTCGCCGCCTCGATGAGGTGATCCCACCGCTGCGTCGCGCCCGGCGTGAAGACGCGCGACGCGAGCGCGTGCCCGGCCGACGCGTTGTCGACGAGCCCGCCGAGCGACGCCGCGAGCTGCGATGCGATCATCTCGCCGAACAGGTAGTTGTGGTAGTAGACGGGCGCGGCGGCGATGTGGATCTTCGCGGCCCAGTCGGGTTCGTGTCGACCGGCGGGTCGGCGCACCAGTTGGAAACGCTCGACGAGATCCCACCAACGCGCGTCGTGATCATCGTCGGGGCGGGCGTAGAGGCCGCGCTCGAAATGCGTCATCACGAGCACCCAGCGGGCGAAGATGAGCAGGTACGCGCGGCTCGCGGCTGCCAGGCGCGGCGCCAGCTCGGCGACCGTCGTGTCGGGCAGGCCCGCGATCCGGCGCAGCCATTCGGGGTCGCGTACGAGCCTGCCGCAGCGCATGGCGACACCTTCGGTGAGACACAGGTGCATCGTCCGCAGCAGCCACGGAAGATCGCGCCCGACGCCGTCGAAGTACGCGGCGTGGCCGAACTCGTGCAGCATCGTCTCGGCCCACCGCTCGCCCGGCGTGTTGTTGCTGAGGACGCGCACGTCACCGCTGCGGTCGACGTCGATGCAGAACGCGTGCTGCACCTTGCCCGGGCGGGGAGCGAGGTCGCTGCGGCCGATGACGCCGCGCACGTCGAGCCCCATCGTCTCGAACGTCCGCACGGTCAGCGCTTCGAGATCGGCGTCGTGGAGGTAGGGATCGAGATCGACGCCGATCGCGCTCGGGGCGTCCTGGAAGAACGGGTCGTCGTAGTGCCAGGGGCGCAGCTCGTCGACCGAGAGCCCGAAGCGTGTCGCCAGCTGCTCGTCGAGCCCCGACTTGAGTGAACCGAACGGTGCCCGGGTCAGCTCGTCGACCTCGGCGAGGGTGGCGAACAGGCGGCCTTCGTCGAAGTCGGTGGTGGCGAGCGTCAGTGCAAAGTGGTCGCGGTAGCCGAGCGATTGGGCGGCCTCGTTGCGAAGCCGGGCCAACGTGCGCACGTCGGCGGCCACCTCGGCGCCGACGCTCTTCGACGCCTCCCACGCGGCTTGGCGCCGGGCGCTGTCGTCGCTCGCCCGGAGGATCTCGAGGATCTCGTTGTCGTCGACCGATTCGCCGTCGATGGCCCCGCGATGGCGGGCGAAGCGCGATTCGATGTCGCTCTGCAGCTCCACGGTCTCCCGGCGGAGGTCGGCGTCGACCTGGTTCGGCGTATAGCTCTGCACGAGCACGTCGAGCTGGCGTGCCACCAAGGGGTCGAGCCCGGCTTCCGACCGCGCCGCGCGGACCTCGGCGAAAGCATCGGCGTCGGCGAGGGCATCCGACAACGCGATGTCGGCTTCCGAACGGAGGTGCTGGGTCTCGTCGCGAGCGTCGGTGTTCGCGTTCCACCACGCGGCGTTGGCCGCGGTCTCCAGCGGCTCCAACGCAGCACCGCAATCGGCGGCGATCCCCGCCGCGGTCACTTGAACCAGATGCGCTGATAGCTCCGGCTGTTCGGGTGCAACAGGAGGACGACAAGGAGCACGTCGAAGCCGAAGCTGATCAGAACCTGCACGTAGCCGAGCGCGCTGAGCCCGCCGTACGCGATGAAGAGCGCGATCTGCAGGACGGCGGCCGCCACTGCGAGCGCGTAGCCCCACTTCTTCTCGTTCGCGATGCCGAACGCTCCGCCCGCGAGGCCCACGAGGATGAAGAGTCCGAGCGGGCCGAGGTAGCCGAACGACAGGAGCGTGAAGAACGCCTGGATGTAACAGAGGATGACGGCCATGTAGAGCGTCTGCGGCTGATGGGGGTTGATCCAGCGAGTCTCGTTCACCCGTCCATTGTGGCGGATGACGGGACCGCACTGCGGCGCGGCGAGTGGATCAGGTGGTTCGGGAGCGCAGCTGGCCGCAGGCGGCATCGATTGTGGTGCCCCGGTTGCGGCGCACCGTCGCTTCGATGCCCGCGGCCCGCAGCCGGTCGGCGAACGCGGCGATGCGGCGACCGTCGCTCGGCCGGCCCGGGTAGCCCGCGGTGTCGTTGAGCGGGATGAGGTTCACGTGCGCGCCGCCGCGAAAGCCGGTGAGCCGGCCGGCCAGCGCGTCGGCATGATGGGGGAGGTCGTTGACGCCGTCGATGCAGGCGTACTCGAAGGAGACGCGCCGGCCCTTGCGATCGGCGTAGGCGCGCGCCGCGTCGAGGACGGCGGCCAACGGGTAGCGCCGGTTCAGCGGCACCAGCTCCGCGCGCAGCGCGTCGTCGGGCGCGTGCAACGAGACTGCGAGGGTGACCGGGAGCTCGAACTCGGTCAGCCGCTCGATCCCGGGGACGACGCCGACGGTCGACACGGTGAGATGACGGGCCGAGATGCCGACGTCGTCGTGCAACCGGGTGCAGGCGTCGAGTACCGCGTCGGTGTTCGCGAGCGGTTCGCCCATCCCCATGAACACGACGTTCGAGACTCGCTGCGGCGACGCGTGCTGCGCGCGC
>DASYJT010000470.1:0-5515 GCA_035996165.1 Acidimicrobiia bacterium | reverse complement strand
AACGGCCACTCCGGAATGAACGGCGTGCACACCGCGATGACGAATACGCGCGACACGCCCGTCGAGGCGTTCGAGCGCGCGTACCCGATGCGCGTGCGCCGTTACGGTTTGCGCACGGGCAGTGGGGGCGCCGGAATCGCGAACGGCGGCGAGGGCATCGTCCGCGAGTTGGAGATGCTCGAGGACGCGACGCTGTCGCTCATCACCGAACGCCGGACGTCGCGACCGTGGGGAATCGCCGGGGGTCAGCCGGGCGCGCCCGGCGAGAACTGGTTGCTGCCCGGCGGTGACGAGCGCCGGGCGCGCCGGCTCGCCGACAAGTGCACGGTGCGCCTGGCGGCCGGAGACGTCGTCCGCATCCTCACACCGGGCGGCGGCGGCTTCGGCGCGGCCGGACGAGACGAGTCAGGCGACTAGTCAGTCGGCCAGTAAGTCGGCTAGTCAGTCGGGGAGGCGGACTGCGACGACCGTGACCGACATCTCGCGCTTCGGGCCCTGGTAGGTGACGGTGTCGCCGGGCGCCTTGCCGAGGATCGCCATGCCGATCGGGGAGTTCGTCGAGAGCACGTCGTACTTCTCGTTGCGCTCCTCGATCGAGCCGACGAGATACGTGAGGACGTCGTCGTCGCCCTTGTAGCGAAGGTCGACGACCGTTCCCGCCTCGACGACGTCGCCCGCGGTGTTCGCGTCGATGACCACGGCTGTCTTCAGCATCTGCTCGAGCTGGCGGACCCGGGCCTCGTTGAGACCGTGCTCGTTCTTCGCCGCGTCGTAGTCGGCGTTCTCCTTGATGTCGCCGTATTCACGGGCGCGCTCGATCGCGAGTGAGAGCTCGCGGCGGCGAGTGGTGGTGCGTTCTTCCAGTTCCGCCTTCAGCCGTTCGTGGGCCTGGGGCGAGAGATGGGGCTCGGCCATGGACGGGCAGGGTAGTTCGACCGGCGCCGGAGTCGGGTAAGTGGTTTGACTTCTGCGGACCCGGCTGCGATCCTGGCGTTCTTATGTCCGTGCACTTGTCGGTCATCGTTATTCGATAAGCGAACGCCGCTCCGGCGTTCGCTTCAACCGTCCACGCCAGCGTGGGCGGTTTTTTCGTGACCGGAGCCATTCGGAAAGGACGCAGCCCGTGGCCCATCGGGTCGGGATCATCGGAGGGGACGGCATCGGCCCCGAGGTAATCGCGGAAGCGCTGAAGGTCGTGCGCGCGGCCGGCGTCGAGCTCGACACTGTCGACTACGACCTCGGCGGGCGTCGCTATCTCGCCACCGGCGAGGTGCTCCCCGATCCCGTCCTCGAAGAGTTGCGTGGTTTCGACGCGATCCTCCTGGGCGCGGTCGGAACACCGGAGGTTCCGCCGGGGGTGCTCGAGCGGGGTCTCTTGTTGAAGATGCGGTTCGCGCTCGATCTGTACGTGAACCTCCGGCCCTTCAAAGCCGGCCCGGGCCGCCACAACGAAGGCGTCGATTTCCTCGTCGTGCGCGAGAACACCGAAGGCACGTACGCGGGCGAGGGCGGATTCCTGCGCCAGGGCACGCCCTACGAGATCGCGACTCAAGGTTCGGTGAACACGCGCATGGGTGTCGAGCGCTGCGTGCGGTTCGCTTTCGAGCTGGCGCGATCGCGTGAGCGCAAACACCTCACGCTCGTCCACAAGACGAACGTCCTGACCTTCGCCGGCGACTTGTGGCAACGGACGTTCGACGACGTCGCTCGCGACTTCGGCGACGTCGCCACCGCCTACAACCACGTCGACGCCGCGTGCATCTACCTCGTGCAGGATCCCGGTCGATACGACGTGATCGTCACCGACAACCTGTTCGGCGACATCCTCACCGACCTCGGCGGCGCCATCGGGGGCGGCATCGGGCGGGCCGCGTCGGCCAACCTCAACCCGGCGCGGACCGGGCCGTCACTGTTCGAGCCGGTCCACGGCTCGGCCCCCGACATCGCCGGTACGGGCCGGGCCGACCCCCGGGCGGCCGTGATCTCCGCCGCCATGATGTGTGATTTCCTCGGTGAACGGGCCGCTCTGGCCCGAATTCAGAAGGCTTTGGACACAACCGACGATGTAAAAGGCACGACGACGCAGATCGGCGACGCGATCGCCGCCGCCTGCTGACTCTGCGAGACGAAAGGCACCGCGATGCCCATCACACCGACCGAGAAGATCTGGATGAACGGCGAGCTCATTCCGTGGGCCGACGCGCAGGTCCACATCCTCACGCACACGCTGCACTACGGGACGGGCGTATTCGAAGGCATCCGCGCGTACGAGACCGACTCGGGCCCGGCCGTCTTTCGTCTGACCGAGCACATCACGCGGCTGTTCGACTCGGCCCGGATCATGATGATGGAGATCCCGTACACGGTCGACGAGCTGGTGCAGGCGACCAAGGACACCGTGCGCTCGACGGGCCTGCCGTCGTGCTACATCCGGCCGATCGCGTACTACGGGTACGGCGAGATGGGTCTCAACACCCTGCCGTGCACGGTCGACGTGTCGATCGCGTGCTGGCCCTGGGGCGCGTATCTCGGTGCCGACGCGGTCACCCAGGGCGTGCGCATGAAGATCTCGAGCTGGACGCGCCACGACCACAACACGATGCCGCCGCTGTCGAAGACGACGGGTAACTACGTGAACTCGTCGCTCGCGAAGGTCGAAGCGCTGAAGGCGGGTTACGACGAGGCCATCATGCTCAACCCCGACGGTCTCGTGTCGGAGTGCACCGGCGAGAACATCTTCGCGGCGCGCCGCGGCGTGTTGATCACGCCCCCGGTGTCGGCCGGCGCGTTGCCGGGCATCACCCAGGACTCGGTGACAACGATCGCCCGCGACCACGGTTTCGAGGTTCGCGTCGACGAGCTCTCGCGCAGCGATCTCTACGTGGCCGAGGAGATGTTCGTGTGCGGCACCGCGGCCGAGGTGAGCGCGGTGAACTCCGTCGACGACCGGGCGATCCCGTGCCCCGGCCCCATGACCGAGGTCATCGCGGCCGAATACGCCAAAGCGGTGCGCGGCGAGATCGACAAATACAAAGACTGGTGTGAGTTGGTATGAGCAAGTCGATCGAAATTTATGACACCACGCTGCGGGACGGGTCACAGCTCGAGGGAATCTCGCTCACGGTCGAGGACAAGCTGCGGATCGCGGAGCAGCTCGACTGGCTCGGTGTGCACTACATCGAGGCCGGGTGGCCGGGTGCGAACCCGAAGGACGACGAGCTGTTCCGCCGTATCCCGAACGAGTTGAAGCTCGACACCAGCACACTCGTGGCGTTCGGATCGACCCGCCGGGCCAAAGGCCGCGTCGACAGCGACGACACGCTGCGGCATCTCGTCGAAGCCAATGTCGGCACGGTGTGCATCGTCGGCAAGTCGTGGGACTACCACGTCACCGAAGCCCTGGGCACCACGCTCGACGAGGGCGTCGCGATGGTCGGCGACTCGGTCGAGTTCCTGCGCCGCTCGGGCATGGACGTGCTGTTCGACGCCGAGCACTTCTTCGACGGCTTCAAGCGCAATCCCGAGTTCTCGTTGCGAGTTCTCGAAGCGGCGGCGACGAACGGCGCCAGTCACCTCGTGCTGTGCGACACCAACGGTGGCGCGCTGCCGCACCAGGTGGAAGACGCGGTGGCCGAGGTCGTCCGTTACTTCGCCGGCGACGTGAAGATCGCGGTCCATCTGCACGACGACGCCGGCACCGGTGTCGCCAACGCGCTCGCCGGCGTGCTCGGCGGCGCAACGCAGGTCCAGGGAACGATCAACGGCTACGGCGAGCGCACCGGTAACTGCAATCTGACGACGATCATCCCGAACCTCACGTTGAAGATGGGTTACGAGACGATCCCGCGCGATCGGCTCGAGCGACTCACGCCGGTTGCCCATCACGTCGCCGAGCTCGTCAACATGCCGCTCAACCCGCAGGCCGCGTACGTGGGTCATTCCGCGTTCGCGCACAAGGCGGGTCTGCACACCAGCGCGATCGCCAAACGGCCCGACGCGTACGAGCACGTGTCGCCGGAGATCGTCGGCAACGGCACGCGCTTCGTCGTTTCCGAGCTCGCGGGGAAGTCGACGCTCGGCCTGAAGGCGAAGGAGCTCGGCCTCGACCTCGACGGACCCCAGCTCGCCGATGTGGTGGAGACGCTGAAGCGGCTCGAGCACGAGGGCTACCACTTCGAGGTCGCCGACGGATCGCTCGAGCTGTTGATGCGGCGCGCGACGGGTTGGGAGCCCAACTGGTTCCGGGTCGAGTCGTTCCGCGTCATCACCGACGACATGGTCGGGGTCAACACGCTGACCGACAAGACGGGCGCGACGGTGACGACCGAGGCGACGGTCAAGGTCCACGTCGGCGGGAAGCGCGTTGTGGCCACCGCCGAGGGAAATGGCCCCGTGAACGCGCTCGACACCGCGTTGCGTACCGCGCTCAACGGGAACTTCCCCGCGCTCGAGCGGGTGCACCTCACCGACTACAAGGTGCGGGTGCTCGACACGAACAAGGGCACCGGCGCGGCCACCCGGGTGTTGATCGACTCCACCGACGGCAACGGCACGTGGACGACCATCGGTGTCAACGAGAACATCATCGAAGCCTCGTGGCAGGCCCTCCTCGACTCCATCCAGTTCGGTCTGCTGCGCGCCGAGCTCGCGGGGAACTGAAGTACACCGTCCCTGCCGGGGCCTCGGGGCCTCGCGGGTAATGTCGGCCCTCGTGCCCACCGATCCCTTCGTCCCCTCCGATCCGAGCGCGCGCCCCCGCCAGCAGCAGAACCTGCCGCCGGGAGTTGCGCTCCCGCCGGCCACCGACTGGCGCTCGGATCGCCCGGGCGATCTCGGGCCCGAGCAGCCCGAAGGCGCGCTGTTCGGACGCCCCGGTCCCAACGTCGGCTACGCATACACGCTCGCGCAGCGGGCCAAGGATCGTTTGCGGACCGGCCCGTACGAGCACGTCGAGGACGCCGTTGCGGTCATCGCCGAAGTCGCGGGCAAGCGCGCGGCCCAGTTCGGTCGCGCGCCGGTCATCGGCGACGTCGACCTGGCGATCGCGTTGCTCGGATACGACGGCAGTGCAAGCGAGGCATTCGTCAAGGCGCGTTCGGCGCTCGTGCACGGCTCGAGTCACGACTACCTCCGGCGACGCGGCATCGTCGACGCCGTTCCCGACGCGTTGCTCCGCGTGCGCTCACCACACGCCAACGCCGAGATCGACGCGTGGCGCGCGTCGTTGCCCGCGCCCGCACCCTCGGGCTAGGCCCGCCTCATCCTCGCGGCGAAAGGCCCGTTGTTGACCAGCTTCACCCTGTCCGACGACCTCGAGGAATTGCGGGCATCGGTCCGGCGCCTCGCCGACGACAAGATCGCGCCCAACGCCGCGCGCGCCGACGACGACGAGGAGTACCCCTGGGACTCCTGGCACGCGTGGCGCGCAGCCGGATTCGCGGGCCTCGCGTTTCCGGAAGCCGTCGGCGGCCAGGGCGGCGGATTCCTCGCCCACGCGCTCTGCGTCGAAGAGGTC
>DASYJT010000469.1:0-2350 GCA_035996165.1 Acidimicrobiia bacterium | reverse complement strand
ACACCGTCGGCGCGACCGGTTCGGAGATCGATCTTCGGCTGGTAGTACACGACGAGTTCGCGCTGCTCGATCGCCCGCCGTACTTCGGATGCCAGCTCGAGCCGTTCGGCGCTGAACAGGTCGTGGACCTTCGAATACTTCTCGATGCCCGAGCGCGAACGCTTGGCGACGTACATCGCGACATCGGCTTGGCGGAGCAGCGTTGCCGCGTCGTCACCGTCTTCGGTGCTCGCGACGCCGATGCTCGCGCGCACGTCGACCTCGATGCCGTCGATGACGAAGGTCTCCTCGAGCGCGCTCGCGATGTCCTCGGCGACGGCGACCGCGTCCTGCGCGTGCGCGAGTCCCGGCAACACCACACCGAACTCGTCTCCGCCCAGGCGGGCGACCGTGTCCTGGCTGCGGAGTCGTTGCGCGATCCGGTCACCGATCTGGCACAACAGGAGATCGCCCGACTCGTGGCCGAGCGCGTCGTTGACCTCCTTGAACCGGTCGAGGTCGAGCAGCAACGCCGCCGCGATCGTCCCGTTGCGCCGCGACTGTTGCGAGACCTGCTCCAGGCGATCGCTGAACAGCGTGCGGTTCGGAAGATCGGTGAGCATGTCGAACAGGGCCTGATGGCGATTCGTCGCCGCTTGCCGACGAAGATCGCGCGACGCGCGGGCTACGAGACGGAAGACCACGAGATACAGGAACGCGAGTCCGGCGGCGAGTGTGAGATAGAGACGGTTCGTGTCGTGGTCGATCGCGTGCGCAATCGGTTGGTACGGAAGGTAGATCTCGAAGGCGCCGACGACCCGGGCCGCGGGATTGTCGGTGAAGTGCCCGTCGTCGCTCACGCGCAACGGCACGTACACCGAGAGCAACCGTTCGTACGCCCGGTCATCGAGCTCTTCCGGTGAGCTCAGGTTCGTGACGTCGGCGGTGACGTGTCCCGTGAAGCTCGCGTTCAGCTCCGAGTCGCCGGGGAACCATCGCTGCAGCAGTCGCTTGTTGTCCGACCACACGACGAAGTGCTGCGTGTTCCAGACCTTCACGCGCACGATGTTGTTTTTCGACAGGCTGTCGAGCAGCGTCGAGTCGAGCTCCGCTCGGCGGTCGGCGGGCAACGGCAGGAAGTTGTGCTCGAGATCGCCCGGGCGGAGCACGGGCCGGATACCGAGATTGGTCGCGATCTCTGCGGAACGAATCGCGTCGCCGAGAGTTCGATCGCGCAACGATCCTTTGAGCAGCGTGCCCAGGACGACCCCGAGCGTCGCCATCAACACAAGGCTGATGAGACCGAAACGCGCGAGAAGGCTGAATCGGCCTCCTAGCTTCCGCACGCCGTCCCTCCTTCGCCGACTCCAGAGGAGTGGATCGGGCGAAATCGCACGGCCCTTGATGCTCAATCGTCAGCTCACGAGACCCGCTTTACCTGGTGGCGGGCGGCGCGCCCGGTCGAAGTGCGGCATTCCACGACAATGCGTAGCTCTCCGCATCAACCGTTTTGGGCGGGGATTGCCTGTACTGCCCACTTGTTGCCGTCGGGGTCGCGGAAGAACACGAACGACCCCCAGGGGAACGCCTGGATCTCACTGACGTCGACGCCGTGCTTACTCAACGAGGCGTGGGCGGCCTCGATATCGGAGACGACCAGCTGCATTCCCTCGACCGAACCGGGCTCGGCTTCCGTAATCCCCTTGCCGATCGTGATCGAGCACGCGGAGCCCGGCGGGGTGAGCTGCACGAAACGGAGATCGTCGCTCACGGTGTGGTCATGATCGGCGTTGAAGCCAATCTGGTCGACGTAGAACGCCTTGGCGCGGTCGATGTCGGTGACCGGGATCGCCACCAGCTCGAGTTTCCAGTCCATGTTCGTTCCCCATTTCGTGGGCGCGGAGGTTGCGGGTTCCACGACATCCTGCCGTCCAGAAGTGGCCAACCTATGACCGCTTTTCCGCGATTTTCGCCGCGACCTGGGAGAGAATCGTGGTGAGTTGGGCGTGTTCGTCGGCCGGGAGATGGCGGCCGTACGAATCGCGCAGTGCTTCGGCGTAGACCGCGTTCGCGGCGCGGAATTGCTTGCGGCCTGCCGGCGTAGAGATCACGACGGTTGCCCGGCGATCGTCTCGATCCGGGCGGCGTTCGACGAGGCCGTCGGCTTCCATGCGTTGCACCAGCCGGCTGAAGCCCGGCTGGCTGTAGCGCGGGTGCATGAGCCTCTGCAGGTCGGCCATCGGCAGGCGGTAGCGCGGCTGCGCCCGATCGAGGTAGGCGAGCGTCGAGAAGACACCCGAGTCCATGCCCGCGTGCCGCTCGAGCGCGGCGACCACATCGTGCAGCACCGACTGGTACACCGTTACGAGCG
>DASYJT010000468.1:0-7910 GCA_035996165.1 Acidimicrobiia bacterium | reverse complement strand
CCGAACCATTCCTTGTCGTCGCGCAGCGCGAAGTACGACAGCGAGTCGGTGCCGTACTTCTCGACGATGAACCGCGCACGCTCGCGCGACAGCGGCCGGTACGACGAGAGGCGCGGCGAGACGGCGGGCCGGAACAGCAGCCAGAACAGCGAGAGCGCGACCACCACCCCTACCGCGAGCAACGCGGGCGAGACCAGCCGGTCGATGTTGTCGGGCAACGGGACCGACTTCATCCCGATCAGCCGCTGCGCCACCGCTTCTTCGATCTTCGGTAGCGATAGCTCGGGGTGACGCCACGCGACGCCGATTGTCCCGCCGACGATCGCGGTGCCGAGTGCGAGGAGCGCCACGCCAACACCGCGGCGCCACGACGACGGATTCGCGGGCGCCGCGAAGTCGTCGCGGTGCACGACCAGGAAGACCACGACGACCAAGGCAATGATCGCCTCTTCCACGTCGAGGCCTTTGGTGACGTCACCGACGACCGCGAGGAGCAGGAGCGCGTTCGCGAGAATCCACGCGTGTCTCTGGCCGCGCCGTACGCCGCGCGCGAGCAGGAGCAGGCCGATCCCGCATATGGCGACGAGGGCGGCCGCGAATTGCGGCACCTCGATCGGCGCGAACCGTCCGAGTGCGGTCAACCGCGAGGCGACCGGCACCGTGACCGCGGACGCGAGGCTCATCAGTCCCGCGAAAGCGATCGCCGCCGCGCCGATGCGGCGGGTGTGGCGTCGGCGCGCCGTTGCGTCGCCTGCCGACGGCCACGTCACCGTGCCGGGGTGTTCCGCGACCTCGGCCGGTGGCCAGCACGAGCGCATCCGTTCCCGCGAAGCCACCCGTTCGAGGAACGTGCGCTCGGGGAGATCGCGGGCGCCGTGCCAGAGACGGGCGCGCAGCTCCGCACCGGCTTCGAGCTCGATCCACGAGCACCGCAGTCGCGCGCCGTAGACCGCGGGCAGTCCGCCGCGCGTCTCGACCCGGTCGAGGCTGCGCCCCGCGATCCCGCAGTTCGCGTAGAACGCTCCGCTGCCGAGGTCGGTCAGTTCGGCCCGGCCCGTGTGGCCGGTGATGAGGCCCGCACCCCCGCCGGCAGCGAGGCCGACGGCAACTCCGCGCGGCGCGTCGTTGTCGCGCAGCGACCGAGAGAGCCACGAGATCGAACCCAGCGAGTCACGAAGTTGGGCGACGACGAAGGCCAAAGCGACCACGACGAGGATGAGCTCGATCGCGAACCCCGCCGCGAGCAACCGGAAGATGTGCATCAGCGTGTCGCGGCGCCCGGCCGAGAACGCAATCACCGGGAAGAACACCGCGAGCAAAGCCAACACGGGCAAGGTGAGCCACACGGCCCGGCGGAAGAGGCGCCGGTACGTGAACCGTGACGCCACGAGGGCTCCCATGTCGGCGGGATCCGCGTCTTCGATCCCCTCCAACCACTTGTGCGACGCGTCGCCGACGTTCGCGAACCCGGGCAGCACTTCGCGTTCCAAGTGCATGATCAGCGAGTGATCGTTGGGGTCGCGCGGGTCGGCGAACGCGGCCGCGGGATCGAGCTGGTGCCCGGGCTCGACCCGAATGACCCTCACTCCCGATCCGGTATCGATCTCCAGCACGCACGCCAGTGCGACCGCCCACCCGTTCGACTGCAGCGCCTCCGCGGCACGCGAGTCGTACGCGAGCGCCGCGTCGCGAATCCCCGGGAGGACGACGATCTGACGTTCCGGACGTTCGAGGAACGTCGTGAGCGCGGACGCGATCCGCGGGTGCGCGTTGAGCGCGGCGTCGGGATCGGGTCGTCCCTCGCGGAGCATGTCGAACGTGTCGCCGGCGAACACGATCAACGCCGGCCCTCGGCAGGCTTCGATCGCGTGCGCGATCGTGCGCGTCACTTCGCGGGAGACGTCGGTGCCGCCGGCAACGAGCTGCAGCCCGCCGAACACCAGGACCTCGCCGCCCCGGGGGACCGAGATCGCAACTTCGTCGACGACGCTCAGCCGACGGGACGCGAGGTCGACGAGGTCGGCACCGGTCGCGTGCGCCGGGCCCTCCTCCTGTGACTTCTCGTCTCCGGACGAATCCGTCATCGTCACCGACCGCAAATCCTCGGCGTATCCCCGGCTGCATCGTGCACCGGCTGTCGAACAACCCCGAAAGCCGCGCCGACACGGTACTGGTACATCGGCACAAACCCCCCGCGCGGGCAGGCAAAGGATCAGGCGATTGCGGGCGCAACTTCGGCTCCCCGGCCGCCTTCAGCCGGGCTCAGGCGACGGCCACGCCCTCGAACGCGGCCGCGCGCACGCCTCGTTGCGCGAGCTCCGCCAAGAAGGGCACCGGGTCGACCAGCGATCCGAGCCCGTGCACTCCCGTGCGGTCGATCCGTGGTTCCAGCACCCCGGCGAGTTGCGCCGCCACCACCGCCAACACGGCACCGGCCGCGACTGCCGTCCGCTCGACGACGCCGTAGACGGTGCAGTCGTACGCGCCGTCTCGCCGACCCCACACCTCGACCCGGGCCGCACCCCACTCGCCCTCGTCACCGAACCGGCGGCGGAAGCGAGCGCGCTTCGGCGGCTCCCCGAGCTGCACACCGATGCGCGCGACGTCGGGGAACGCGTCGACCAGGAGCGAAGTTGCGCCGGTCACCGTGCGACAGTCGCGCGCGCCGATCGGCTCCGGGAACCACACGAGACTGTCGCCGTGCGGATGGTCCTCCCGCCACGTGCCGTCGTGCCACGTCCGCACCGGCACCCGGCGTTCGTAGCGAACCGTGGAGACGCTCGCGGGGCCCGCCCAGCCGGTGCGGGCGACCCGGATCTCCTCGACCTTCTCGAACATCGACGCCGCGTGCCGCGCGAGCGTGTCGACGAGTCCGGGCGCGAGACCGCAGCCGATGCCGATCACGATGCCCGCGCCCCGCGCGTTCGGGTCAAGGGCACGCAGTTGATCGAGTGCTTCGTGCTCTTCGTCGCTCGATGCAACCGGTACCGCAGCCGCGATCGCCGCAGTGACAACGGGATGGTCGACGCCCGCGGGCAAGGCGGTCACCACGACGTCGACGTCAGACGGGATCGGATCGCCGGGTGCGAAGTCGACGGCCTGCGCGTCGGCGCCGAACGCGTCGGACACCTCCGCCAGGAGGTTGTCGTCGCGGTCGGCGAGGAGGAGCCGATCGACGCCGGGAGTATCGATGAGTTGGCGCGCCGCACGCGTTCCCACCGCGCCGAGGCCGACGACGAGCGCGGTCGTCACCGAAATTCGGGACCTTCGAGCTCGCGCCACCCACCAGTGGTGGGAGGCACGCCGCCCTTGCCGCGCAGCCGCGCGAACACCCCGACCGCGCCCGCGGCGCCGAGCACGAGGAGGAGGCGCTTGAAGACCTTCACGACGCGGGAGTGTATCCAGCACGTCGTCACTTCACTCCGGGCATCGAGCGGCCCGGGCGACGGCCACTGCTACGCTGCTTCGCCTGCCCGGGGGCTATAGCTCAGTCGGTTAGAGCGCATCCCTGATAAGGATGAGGTCGCAAGTTCGATTCTTGCTAGCCCCACTCGAAATGGTGCTCGTCAGCCGGTCACGAAGGCCGCGATATAGCTCGCCCGGCGGCCCGGAAACCGGGTCGCGCACCTAGCCGTCGCCGCTGAGCTCCTCTTGCTCCACGACCGTCACTTCGATGCCACCGAGCAGCTCCGAGAACAGGTTGTAGAAGGCGGCGGCGAGCACGGTGACCACCGTGAGCAGGCACACGACGACGAGCCCGATGAGTGTCGCGGCGCGGAGCACCTCCCACGAGAGGAGCTTGAAGTCCTTGTTGTTGACCAGCTGGCCTACGAAGCTCTCGACGCTGGCCACGACGCCGGCCGCCGAAGCGATCCACCAGAGCATCACGCCCGCCACGAGCATGACGATCAACGCGCACATGTAGAAGCAGATCGCGACCTTCAGCACCGACCAGAGGTCGACCGAGCGGACCGTCTGCACGTAGCGGCGCTCGAAGACCTGGCGCGGGGAGGCGACCCGCCTACGCCGCGGCTTCTTTTTCGGCGCGCGGCTCTCGGGCTTCGCGGAGACGCTCTCGAGCACCGCCTTGGCACGCGCCACGGGTCAGTTCTCTTCGCCCTCGCCGGCATCGATGACGTCGCCGGCTGCCGCGGCCTCGTCGCTCTGCTCGGCTTCGAGAACCCTCGCCACGGCGACAACCGTATCGCCCTCGTCGAGGCGCGCCACGCGTACCCCGGTGGCGTCCCGACCCTGCTCGGAGATCTCGTCGACGCCCATCCGCACGATGTTGCCCGCCGAGGAGAACACCAGGAGCTCGGCCCCGGAGTCGACCGTGAACGCGGCGACCACCGTTCCGCGGGATTCGGTCACCCGCATCCCCCGGACACCCTGACCTCCGCGACCCTGACGATTGAACGCCGCCACCGGGGTCCGCTTTCCATGACCGCTCGATGACACGAACAGCAAAACGGCGTCGTCGCGCGCGAGGTCGCAACTCACGACCCCGTCGTTCGTCGAACGCAAGCGCATGCCGCGCACGCCGGCGGTAGCGCGACCCATCGGCCGGACGTCGTCCTCGGCGAACCGGATCGTCATGCCGTTCTGCGACACCATGAAGATGTCGTCGGAGCCGGTCGTCTGGATCACGCGCACGAGCTCATCGCCCTCGTTCAGGTTGATCGCGATGAGTCCGCTCCGCAGCGACGAGTCGTACTCCGACATGCGCGTCTTCTTCACGATGCCGTTGCGGGTCGCGAAGAACAGGTACACGCCGTCTTCGTAGGTGCGCGTGTCGATGACGGCCTGAATGTGCTCGTCGGGCTGCAGGGCGACGAGGTTCACGAGCGCCGTGCCGCGCGCGGTCCGGTCCTTCATCGGGATCTCGTGCGCCCGCAGTCGGTAGACGCGCCCGCGGTTCGAGAAGAACAACAGGTACGAGTGCGCGGTCGTCGTGAGGAGGTGCTCGACCCAGTCCTCTTCGCGGAGGTTGCCGCCCCGCACACCCTTGCCCCCACGGGCCTGCGTGCGGAACTGGTCGACCGACACCGTCTTCACGTAGCCGCGGTTGGTGAGGGTCAGGACCAGCTCCTCGTCCTCGATCAGATCGAGGTCGGCGAGGTCGCCCGGGTCGGTCGCGATCGACGTCCGCCGCTCGTCGCCGTACTTGTCCCTGATCGTGGTGAGCTCGTCCTTGATCACTCCGCGCAGCTTGCCGTCGTCGGCGAGGATCGCCTCGAGCTCCGCGATCGTCTGCGCGAGCTCGTCGTACTCGTCGCGCAGCTTCTGGCGCTCGAGCGCGGCGAGGCGCCGCAACGCCATGTCGAGGATGTGCGTGGCCTGCGTCTCGCTGAATTCGTACGGTGCGAGCTGCAACGCTTGGCGCGCGGCGTCGGCTGATTCCGAACCGCGGATCAGCGTGATGATCGCGTCGATCATGTCGAGCGCCTTGAGGAGTCCCTCGAGGATGTGGGCCCGGTCGCGCGCCTTGTTCAAGCGGTACTGGCTCCGGCGGGTGATGACCTCGACCTGGTGCTCGACATAGACCTCGAGCGCCATGCGCAGGTTCAACACCCGCGGCACGCCGTCGACGAGCGCGACCTGGTTCGCGGCGAAGTTCGTCTGCATCGGCGTGTGCTTGTAGAGCTGGTTCAGTACCACCTGCGCGTTGGCGTCGCGCTTGAGCTCGATCACCAAGCCGACCGTGTCGCCGGCCGAGAGGTCGGTGACCGCACGGATGCCCTCGCCGCGCCCGTCGGTGACCAGATCGAGAATCTTGGCGCCGATGGCCTCGACCGACGTCTGAAACGGCAACTCGGACACGAGGATGCGCTGGCCGCCCTTGGCGTCTTCTTCGATCTCCGCGGTCGCGCGCATCCGGATCGAGCCGCGACCGGTCCGGTAGTACTCGGCGATGCCGGCCCGGCCGAGGATCGACGCTCCGGTCGGGAAGTCGGGACCGCTCACGAACTGCATGAGGTCGTCGACGGTGGCGTCCGGATTGTCGATCAGGTGCAGTGTCGCATTGATGACCTCGGTGAGGTTGTGGGGCGGGATGTTGGTGGCCATCCCGACAGCGATGCCGCCACCTCCGTTCACCAACAGGTTCGGGAACCGCGCCGGCACCACCAGCGGCTCGCGGTTGCGGCCGTCGTACGTGTCGCCGAAGTCGACGGTGTCTTCGTCGATCTCCCCGAGCAACTCCATGGCGAGGTTCGACAAGCGCGCCTCGGTGTAGCGAGCCGCGGCCGGCCGGTCGTTGGGTGATCCGAAGTTCCCGTGCCCGTCGATGAGTGGGTAGCGCAGCGAGAAGTCCTGGGCCATGCGCGCCAGCGCGTCGTAGATCGACTGGTCGCCGTGAGGGTGGTATTTGCCCATCACTTCGCCGACCGCGTTCGCGCACTTGCGGTGCGGACGGTCGGGGCGCATCCCCTCGGCGTACATGCCGTAGAGGATCCGGCGTTGCACCGGCTTCAACCCATCGCGCGCGTCGGGTAGCGCACGCGCCGTGATGACCGACATCGCGTAATCCAAGAAGGAGCGTTCCATCTCCTCTTGGATCTCGATCGGCTCGATGTTGCCAAGCGTCTGCGGTTCGTCAGGCATGGTGCTCTCTCGTCGTCAGTGCGTCAGATCAGATGTCGAGGAAGCGCACGTCTTTGGCGTTCGTCTGGATGAAGCCGCGTCGCGCTTCGACGTCCTCGCCCATGAGCGTCGAAAACGTCTTGTCCGCGATTGCGTCGATCTCCTCGACCGACACCTGCAACAGCGTGCGGGTTGCGGGGTTCATCGTCGTGTCGCCGAGCTCGTGCCAGTCCATCTCGCCCAGACCCTTGAACCGGCTGACCTCGATCTTGCGCCCCTCGTGCGCGGCTTCGAACGCGGCGAGTGCGGCATCGTCCTTCAGATACGCGCGCTCGTCCTTGCCGAGCTTGGCGCCGTACAGCGGTGGCTGCGCGATGTACACGTGCCCCGCCTTCACGATCTCCGGCAACTGCCGGTAGAAGAAGGTGAGCAACAACGTGCGGATGTGCGACCCGTCGACATCGGCGTCGCTCATGATGATGATCTTGTGGTAGCGGAGCTTCGAGAGATCGAACTCCTCGCCGATGCCCGTGCCCGACGCGGAGATGAGCGCCTGGATCTCCTCGTTGCGGAACATCTTGTCGAGCCGAGAGCGCTCGACGTTGAGGATCTTGCCGCGGATCGGCAGGATCGCCTGGAACCTCGGATCACGCGCCTTCTTGGCGCTGCCGCCGGCGCTGTCGCCCTCGACGATGAACAACTCGGCCTCTTCGGCGTTGCGGGTCGAGCAGTCGGAGAGCTTGCCCGGCATGAGCGCGGACTCGAGCAGCGACTTCCGGCGCGTGAGGTCGCGCGCCTGGCGCGCCGCCATGCGGGCGTTCGCGGCCTGCGTCGACTTCGTGACGATCGTCTTCGCCTCGACGGGGTGCTCCTCGAGCCACTCCGCGAGCTTCGTGTTCGTCGCCCGCTCGACGAACGACCGGATCTCGGTATTGCCGAGCTTGGTCTTCGTCTGACCCTCGAACTGCGGGTTGCGCAGCTTCACCGACACGATCGCGGTGAGCCCCTCGCGGATGTCTTCGCCGAGAAGGTTCTCGTCCTTCTCCTTGAGGTGTCCTTTGGCGCGGGCGTAGCGGTTGACCACGTTGGTGAGCGACTTCTTGAAGCCCTCCTCGTGCATCCCGCCCTCGGTTGTGGCGATGTTGTTCGCGAACGAGTGGAGACCTTCGTAGAAGCCCGTGTTCCATTGCAGGGCGATCTCGACCTCGCCGCTCTCGTAGGTGTCGGTGATGTCGATCACCGTGGCGAACAAGGGCTCCTTCGAGGCGTTCAGGTGCGCGACGAAGTCGACGATGCCGCCGTCGTACTTGAAGATCTGCTCCGTCGGT
>DASYJT010000467.1:0-2996 GCA_035996165.1 Acidimicrobiia bacterium | reverse complement strand
CGCCATCGCAGCATTCTTCGGGTTCTGATCATGCAGAACCTTCGTAATCGCCGCCGTCAACGTCGTCTTCCCATGATCAATATGACCAATCGTCCCAATGTTCAAGTGCGGCTTCGTGCGCTCGAACTTCTCTTTCGCCATCGGACGACCTTTACCTTTCGATCTGGAAGTTGCTGTTGCGGGGGTTGATTACGGGCCGGGAGCGCGTCACTCGCCGCGAACGCGAGCGACGATCTCTTGGGCGATCGAGTCCGGTACCGCTTGGTACGAGTCGAACTGCATCGTGTAGGTCGCGCGCCCTTGGGTGCGAGACCGCAGATCGCCAACATACCCGAACATCTGCGCCAACGGGACCTTGGCCGTGATCACCTGCGCGCTGCCGCGCTGCTCCACGCCCTCGACCTGTCCACGCCTCGAATTGAGGTCGCCGATGACGTCGCCCATGTACTCGTCGGCGGTCACGACCTCGACCGCCATGACCGGTTCGAGCAGCTGCGGCTTGGCCTTCTTGGCGGCGTCCTTCAAGGCCATGGAGCCGGCGATCTTGAACGCCATCTCCGAGCTGTCGACCTCGTGGTACGAACCGAAGGTGAGTCGGGCCCGGATGTCGACCAGCGGATACCCGGCGACCACACCACCCTGCATCGCCTCTTGGATGCCGGCGTCGACGGCCGGGATGTACTCGCGCGGGATCACGCCACCCTTGATCTCGTCGATGAACTCGTAGCCACCACCGGGACCGGTCGGCTCGAGCGCGAGCACGACATCGGCGAACTGGCCGCGACCGCCGGTCTGGCGGATGTAGCGAATCCGCACCTGCTCGACGGGCTGGGTGATGGTCTCGCGGTACGCGACCTGCGGCTTGCCGACGTGTGCTTCGACGTTGAACTCACGCATCATCCGGTCGACGAGCACCTCGAGGTGAAGCTCGCCCATGCCGCGGATGATGGTCTGGCCGGTCTCGTCGTCGGTGTGCACGCGGAACGTTGGGTCTTCGTCCGACAACGAGCTCAGCGCCTTGCCCAGCTTGTCCTGGTCGGCCTTCGTCTTCGGCTCGATCGCGACGGAGATGACGGGCTCGGGGAAGATCATCTGCTCGAGGATGATCGGGTGCGGGCGCTCGCAGAGCGTGTCGCCCGTCGTGGTCTGCTTGAAGCCGAGACCGGCGACGATGTCGCCCGCGTACGCGACGTCGATGTCTTCGCGCTGGTTCGCGTGCATGCGCAGGATGCGCCCGATGCGCTCCTTGCGGTCTTTCGTCGAGTTGTAGATCTCCGAACCCTTCTCGAGCTTGCCCGAGTAGATACGGAAGTACGTGAGCTTGCCGTAGGGGTCGGCGACGATCTTGAACGCCAGCGCGGAGAAGGGCTCGTTTTCGCTCGCCTTGCGCTCGACGGGCTCGCCGCTCATGTCGACGCCCTCGGTGGGCTTGATGTCGATGGGCGCGGGGAGGTAGTCGACGACGGCATCGAGCATGGGCTGCACGCCCTTGTTCTTGAACGCCGAGCCGCACAGCACCGGTACGAACTCGAACGACAGCGTTCCCGTACGGATCGCAGCCTTGACCTCGTCGGTGGTGAGCTCTTCGCCCTCGAGGTACTTCTCCATGAGGTGGTCGTCGACGTGGGCGATGGTCTCGATCAGCTCGTAGCGCGCAGCGGCCGCCGCTTCGGCGAACTCGTCGGGGATGTCGACGACCGCGAACTCCGCACCTTCGGTGTCGTCGTCGAGCGGCCACACGATGGCCTTCATCGCGACGAGGTCGATCACGCCGCGAAAGTCGCTCTCGGAGCCGATCGGGAGTTGCACGACGGCGGGAACCGCGTCGAGGCGGTCGCGCATCATGGCGACGCAGCGCTCGAAGTCGGCGCCGACGCGGTCCATCTTGTTGACGAAGCAGAACCGGGGTACGTCGTACTTGTTGGCCTGGCGCCACACCGTCTCGGTCTGGGGCTCGACGCCCGCGACCGCATCGAACACCGCGACGGCGCCGTCGAGGACGCGAAGTGACCGCTCGACCTCGACCGTGAAGTCGACGTGGCCGGGAGTGTCGATGATGTTGATCTGGCAGTCGTGCCACTGGGCGGTGGTTGCGGCGGAGGTGATCGTGATGCCGCGCTCTTGCTCTTGGACCATGTGGTCCATCACCGCGGCGCCTTCGTGGACCTCGCCGATCTTGTACGTCCGGCCCGTGTAGTACAGGATCCGCTCGGTCGTCGTGGTCTTACCCGCGTCGATATGAGCCATGATCCCGATGTTGCGGGTTTTCTCGAGGGGAAATTCGCGTGCCATCTCGGTGTCCTCTTCAGGGGCGCACTTCTGTTCTGGGCGGGGTATTCGGGGGGCGTGCAGCACTCGACCGGGCGTACCCGAGTGTTCGGGGCCCGGTCGGGAGGCGCGGGCCCGGGAATCGGGTGGGCCCGCTCGGCGTCACGTCGCGCTCAGCGCCGTTCGGCCGACTCCTTTGTCACTGCTCGGATCATCATGTCTTGATCGTCCCTTTTCGCCGCGCTACCAGCGGTAATGCGCAAAAGCTTTGTTTGATTCCGCCATCTTCTGAAGATCTTCCCGGCGCTTGATCGAGGCTCCGATGCCGTTGCTGGCATCCATCAGCTCGCCGGCGAGGCGCTCGGCCATCGTTTTCTCCCGGCGCTGGCGGCAGTAGCCCACGATCCACCGGATCGCGAGGGTCGTCGCCCGGCGGGGCCGGACCTCGACGGGCACCTGGTAGGTCGCGCCACCGACCCGGCGGCTGCGGACCTCGAGCTGGGGGCGGACGTTCTCGACCGCACGCTTCAGCACCGCAACGGGGTCGCCCGCCGTCTTGCGGCCGATCTCCTCGAGCGCGGCGTAGACGATGTGCTCCGCGGTGGAGCGCTGCCCGCGTACGAGCACCTTGTTCACGAGCTGGGTCACGACGACCGACCGGTAGATCGGGTCGGGCATCAGCTCCCGGCGCGGCGCCGGACCTTTGCGGGGCACGGGTTAGCCCTCCC
>DASYJT010000466.1:0-3540 GCA_035996165.1 Acidimicrobiia bacterium | reverse complement strand
CGCGCGGTGAATATCGCGCGGTTGGCGCCCGTGTCGCCGGGCGACGAGCTGTTCTCGCTCATCCACCTGATCGGCGTGACCGACGACCGGAACGCCGTCGTCATCGAAGACACGACCGACGCCGCGCGGTTCAGCACCGAGCAGCGCGCCGCGTTCGAAGAGCTCTCGATGAGCGCCGTGCTGAAGTATCCGATCGTCGTCGGAGCGCGGGTCGCGGGTGCGCTCGTGGTCAGCGAGCAGACCGGATCCCGTTCGTGGTCGGACGGCGAAGTGGGCTTGATGGAGGGCTTCGCCCGCGAGATCGGTCGCGCCCTCGATCACGCGCTCGCGTATCAGTTGCAGAATCAGATGGTCGAGCGACTGGGTGTCCTTGACCGCTCGAAGAACGACTTCCTGTCGGAGGTTTCGCGCGAGTTGCGGGGTCCGCTCGCCAGTGTGTTGGGCTACATCGAGTTGCTCACCGACGAGGCCTCGGAGACAGTGACCGACGAGCAGCGGCGCATGCTCGGCATCGTCGAGCGCAACGGCGAACAGCTTCTCGAGCTCATCGCCGACCTGTTGACCATGTCGAAGATGGAGGCCGGTGAGTTCGAGCCGAAGCTCGCGAGCGTCGATCTCGACCGAGTGATCGCACAAGCATGGGACGCGATTGCCCCCGCGGCCGCCAACGGCGGGCTGACGCTGCAGCTGAACGTCGAGCCGGGTATCGAGCTCGACGGCGACGAGAAACAGATCGAACGCGCGCTGCGCAACATTCTCCTGAATGCCGTGAAGTTCACTCCTGGCGGCGGGCGCATCGATCTCTTCGCCCGGGTCGAAGGCGGCGAAATCCTGCTCCAAGTGCGCGACACTGGGGTCGGGATCGCGGCCCGCGAGCTCGACGACCTTTTTACGCGGTTCTTCAGCGCGTCCGGAGTGCGCCGCCGCGAGACATTCGGCGCCGGGCTCGGCCTGTACATCGTGAAGCAGATCGTCGACGGCCACGCGGGCAGCGTGAGCGTTGCATCCGTGCTGGGACACGGCAGCACCTTCACCATGCGCTTCCCCGTGAGGCCGAAGCACCCGAGTCGGCGCGCGAGCGACGAGCGTCTGGTGCGTTCGTGAACGACGGAGCTTTGCCAAGAGGAGAGCTATGAGTCTCATATTCATTGTCGACGACGACCCCGACGTCCGCGACCTCGTGGAGTACAAGCTCATACAGAGCGGGCACGAGGTACTCAGCGCGACCAACGGTCAGGATGCACTGCGGCTCGTGCCGAACGCGATGCCCGAGCTGCTGTTGCTCGACGTCATGATGCCGGGACTCTCCGGCTTCGACGTGCTCGAACGGTTGCGCGCGGACTCGATGACCAAGCTGTTGCCGATCATCATGTTGACGGCGAAGGCGCAGGACGGTGACGCCCAGCGCGGCTTCACTCTCGGCGCGAACGATTACGTGCTCAAACCGTTCAGCCCTCGGGAGCTCATGAGCCGGGTCAACCTCCAGCTCGTCTCCGTCGGATAGCGCGGTAGCGTTCCCGCGGATCCGGCGGCGAGCCGGGACAGGGGGCATGCCGATGTCGATCGACGAAGTTCCGAGAGTTGCCGGCGACGCGACCGTCGACGAGATCGAGGCGGCGTTGCGCGAGTCGGGATGCGTCGTCGTGGAGCACCTCGTCGCGAACGATCTCCTTGATCGCATCGAAGCGGATCTCGAACCCTTCTTACAGGCGACGCCCGCCGGCGCCGACGAGTTCACCGGCGTCAATACGCGGCGTACGGGCTCCTTGCTCGCTCGGGCGCGCGGCTTCGGTGATCTCGCCGCCCATCCCACCGTTGTCGGCACGCTCGATCGCGTGCTCGGCGATCACGCGACGAGCTACCAGTTGCACCTCACGCAGGTGATCGAGATCGGCCCCGGTGAACCCGCCCAGCTCGTCCACCGCGATCAATGGGCGTTCGACTTCTTCCCGTTTCCCGCGGGATTCGAGGTCGAGTGTCACACGATGTGGGCGATGACCGATTTCACCGAGGAGAACGGCGCGACGCGTGTGATTCCCGGGAGTCATCGCTGGGAGGACAGGCTCCGACCGACCGAAGCCGACACGGTGCCGGCCGAGATGCCGAAGGGTTCGGTGCTGTTCTATCTCGGCTCGCTCTATCACGGGGGCGGCGCCAATCGGTCGGGGCGCGCGCGGCGCGGAGTGAACGTCGGCTACACGTTGTCGTGGTTGCGGCAGGAGGAGAACCAGTACCTCGCGTGCCCGCCCGAGGTCGCGCGCACCCTTCCCGAGGATCTCGCGCGGCTCGCGGGCTACCGGCGGGGCGCGTACGCGCTCGGGTACTACGGCGATCTCCATGATCCGTATGACGCGGTTCGCGGTGAACGTTCCGAAGGCCCGCCGAGCTTCTCGTCTGCGTCCTAGGTCTCGAGCCGCCCAGAGTGGAACCTTCCGGGCTCCCGCGGGGTGTACTGGTGCGGGAAACGATGGCGGCCACGACACCAGACGCGAACCGATCGGAGCCGCGTCCGTTCGCGCTCGCACTTGCGTTGAGTGGGTTGTTCGTCGGCACGGTCGTCGCGGTCGACCCGAGCGGACTCGTCCCCTCCGGTCCGGCCCGCTGGACCGTGACGCTCGCGATCATGGGGGTCGCAGTTTGCGCGCTCCTCGCACGGCCAGTCCGCGTCGAACGGGCGACCGGTGCGGTTTGGGCTGCACTCGTTCTCTTGCTCTTCCTCGCGGCGATCGCGGGCGCAGATTCGATGCACGCGTGGTTTGGCACCCCCGACCGCCGACTCGGCTGGATCGCGTGGTGCACGTTCCCGCTCATGTTCCTCTGCGGACAGGCGATCACGTCGGCGCTCGCTCGCCGGCTCGTGCTTCGAGGCGCGGCGATCGCGGCCGTTCTGCTCGGCGCGTGGTGCGTGCTCGAACGCATGGGCTGGTCGCTGATCGACGAGTCGTTCGCCGGGCAGCGCGTCGGCGGACCGTTCGGCCAGCCCGCCTACGTCGGTGCGGCGGCGGTGCTGTTCGCGTTGTTGGCCGCCGGTGTGGCCTTCGACCGCGACGAATCGCGCGGCTGGCGACTGGTCGGCGGATTCGGCGCGCTGCTGTCGGGCGCCGCGCTGTTGCTGTCGCAGACGCGCGGCGCGTGGGTGGGAGTGGTTGTCGCGTTGGTGCTGCTGGCCGCGCGCCACGGCCGCGTGGTGCGCCGGCATTGGCGGGCGGGGGTCGTCGGCTTGGCGGCGGTCGTCTTGCTTTTCGTGGTGACGCCCCTCGGCGGACGGGTCGCCGACGGGTTCGACGTCGGCCGGGGAACCACGCAGGGGCGCTTCGACGATTGGGCGGTGGGGGTGCGGGTGGTTGCGCATCATCCCGTGCTCGGAGTCGGACCCGAGGGGTACCGGGTCGTGTTCCCGCAGGTCGTCTCGGCGCGCTACGTGCAGCGGCACGGCACCGCGGTCATCCCCGACCGCGCGCACAACGGCCTGATCGACGTCGCGGTGAGCGGAGGTGTCGGCGCGGGGCTGTTGTACGCCGCGCTCCTCGGGATGATGGT
>DASYJT010000465.1:0-11151 GCA_035996165.1 Acidimicrobiia bacterium | reverse complement strand
ACGCTCGTATTCGCGATCCTCGGCTATCTCCAAACGCATTGATCATTTGCCGTTGTCGGCGCTCCGGAGTCGCTTCCACTCCACGAAATATCCCGGGTCTTCGGCGTCGTACTTCTTGACGATCCGAACCCAATCGTCGGGATGCTCTCGCCCGTAACCTCCATGAACCAGGAGCGCGCGATCGAGTGCTCCCAGTTCGCTTTGCGGTCCAGCGGGTACCCGAGCGCGTCGCGTTCCAGATCGCGAATGTCGACGCACCACTGGCTTTTCCCACCAACAGTTGGCAGGATTTTCGTTCCCCACCAACGATTTTCCCACCAACAGTTGGCAGGTCCCACCCGTGGGCGCACACGAAACGCGCGCACCCACGCCCGGGAGATTCGCTACGGCTGCAGGCCGTCGGGCTGGTTGAGCTCGATGAAGTTGCCCGATGGGTCGTGCAGGAACGCCTGGTAGCCGGCGCCCTTCATGTGGTCGACCGTGTTCACGGTCACGCCGCTCGCCCGGATGTCGGCGACGGCCGACTCGAGGTCGTCGACCCGGATGGCGAAATGGTCGCTTCCCGAGCGCGGCGTGTCGCGCTCCATCAGGTGCAGCTGTTGGCCACCGGCGTCGAGCCAGTTGCCGCCGAAGCCGAAGTCGGGCCGCTCGAGCTCGGTCAAGCCGAGCACGTCTGTGTAGAACTTCACCGCCTCGGCGGTATCACGGACGCAGATCGAGACGTGGTGGATTCCAGACGGTTTCACGCCGCCAACACTAGGTCTCGAATCGCCGGGCCGGGCACTCGACTTGTAGCGTCGCCGTCCGACCGGAACCCGTTCTCGGAGGCGACGTGGGTGCACTCGACGGCAAGGTGATCGCGATTACGGGCAGCGGCCGCGGTATCGGCCGGGCCGTCGCGCTGGCCGCGGCGGCCGAGGGCGCGGCCGTGGTCGTCAACGACTACGGCGTGTCGATGGACGGCAACGAGCCGACCAGCGAGGTCGCCGACGCCGTCGTCGAGGAGATCAAGGCGGCGGGAGGCCGGGCGGTCGCGAACGCCAACTCGGTCACGACGATGGAGGGCGGCGCGTCGATCGTCCAGTCGGGCATCGACACGTTCGGCAAGATCGACGGTGTCGTCTGCGTGGCCGGCATCCTGCGCGAACGCATGCTCTTCAACATGTCGGAAGACGAGTGGGACCCGGTCATCGAGACCCACCTCAAGGGCACCTTCACCGTCTTTCGTGCCGCGGCCGCAGTGTTCCGCGCGCAAAAGAGCGGGACCATGATCGGCTTCACGTCCGGCGCGTTCGCCGCGAGCGTCGCCCAGGCCAACTACTCCGCGGCCAAGGGCGGCATCGTCTCGCTCGTCCGCAGCGCGGCCGCGGGCATGCAGAAGTACGGCGTGACCGCGAACTGCATCGCGCCGGTGGCGAAGTCGCGCATGTCGGGCCAGGTGCCGTTCGGCATCGAGATGGGCGAGCCGGAAGACGTCGCCCCCATGGTGTGCTTCCTGCTCTCCGACCTCGCACGCGAGGTCACCGGGCAGATCTACACCGTCAACGCCGGACGCATCGCCGTGTGGAACCAGCCGACCGAGGTCCGCGAGATCCGCAAGGACGGTCGGTGGAACGTCGACGAGATCGCGTCCCGTTTCTCCGAGGTCGGCCAGGTTCCGATGCCGATCCTCGAGCGCTTGGCCGCGATGGAAGCCGCCGCAAAGGCGAACGACAAACCGAACGCCTGACCAGTCGGGTTTACGCTTCCGCTCGTGACCGAGGTCGAGCTCCGCGCGGGAAAGTACGAAGCGACGTTCGATCCCGACACGGCCATGCTCTGCACGTCGTTGCGCTTTCGCGACGAGGAGTACGTCGCGTGGCCGCGGACGATCGCAGAGTTCCGTGAGGGACGCGCGACCGCGATCCCGCTCGTGTACCCGTGGGCCAACCGGCTCGCGAACGAGAGCTACGACGCCGCGGGCGAACACGTCGATCTCGCGGGGCTCACGCTCCCCCACGACCCGAACGGTCTCCCGATTCACGGCAACCTCTTCGGCGCACCCTTCGAAGTCACGCTGACGAACCCAACCCGACTCGTCGCCCGCCTCGATTACGGCGCGCAACCCGAGATGCTGCGCGCGTTCCCGTTCCCCCACATCCTCACGGTCGACGCGCGGCTCCATCCGTCGCGCGGGCTGAGCATCGTGACCCAGGTCGAACCGACGTCGGAACACGCGGTGCCGATCTCGTTCGGTTGGCATCCGTTCGTCGAGCTCCCCAATGTCCCCCGGAGCGAGTGGGAGCTGCGGTGGCCCGCGTGCGAGCACATCGAAGTCGATGCGCGCATCATTCCCACCGGGAACCGCACCCCGCTCGCCGCGCAGCGCGCGTCGATCGCGGATCGCACCTTCGACGACCACTACGCCCTCGGCCCGGACCGCACCTTCTCGATCGCAGGCGGCGCGGGCAAGCGCCGGCGAACCCTCACGTTCGAGTTCGCCCCCGAATATCCGTTCGCGCAGCTGTACGTGCCGCCGGAGAAGCAGTTCGTCGCCATCGAACCGATGACGGCAGAGATCGACGCGCTCGGGCGCGGCACCGCACCGGTCGTAGAGCCCGGCGGCCGCTTCCTCACCGCCTTCAACATCGCCGTCTCGGCCAGCTGACGCCCACGTCAGGTAGCGTCGCCGCCATGCCCGGTGCGCTCGACGGTGTCCGCATCCTCGATCTCTCCTGGGGGATCGCCGGTCCGCTCGGCGTGCTGCTGCTGGCCGAGCAGGGCGCCGACGTCATCAAGGTCGAACCTCCCGGTGGCGACCCGTTCCGCGCGTACGACGGCTATCGCGTGTGGAACCGCAGCCGGCGTTCGCTCACCGTCGACCTCAAGTCGGGCGACGGCAAGGACGTGTTCGAGCGCCTGCTCGCGACGGCCGACGTGGTCGTGGAGTCGTTCCGGCCCGGGGTGATGGACCGACTCGGGTTCGGATACGACCGTGTCCACGCCGCGCACCCGAAAGTCGTCTACCTCTCGTGCCCCGCGTACCCCGACGGGCACCGCTTCGCGCAACGACCCGGCTACGACGCGCTCGTGCAGGCGAGCAGCGGTCAGATGTGGGAGCAACCGGGCTGGCGCATGGGGCCGATCTTCCTGCACATGCCGATGCCGTCGATGGGCGCGTTCTACCTCATCTCCACCGGCGTGCTCGCCGCGCTGATCGCACGCGAAGACACCGGACGCGGCCAACACGTCACGACCTCGTTGTTCGCGGGCGCCATGCTCTACACCACCCAGATCTGGCAGCACATCGAGAAGTCGAACGCGCAGCTGCACGAGTTGATGGGCAAGTCGTATCCGCCCGGCATCCACCAGACGATGATCTTCGAGTGCAAGGACGGCTGGGTACACGCGTCGATCATGAGCGGCCTCACGCCGACGAAGAGCCAGGACGCGATCCTCGGCCTCGACGACGCGCCCGACCCGTTCGTGTTCATGGCGCTCCCGCCCGACCAGCGTGAGCAGTTCAACGCCAAGCGCCGGGAGAAGTTCAAGGAATGGAAGCGCGACGACATCGTCGCCGCGTTCCAGGAGCACAACCACGCGATCGAGGCGATCATCACCCCCGACGAGCAGTTCGCGCACCCGCAGCTCATCGCGAACCAGATGGTCGCCACCGTCGTCGACCCGGTCGTCGGCGAGACCACGCAGGTCGGCAACCCGTTGCACATGTTCGGCACGCCTACCGCGATTCAGGGTCCGCAACCCACGCCCGGCCAGCACAACGAAGAGATCATGAAGGAGCTGGGGCTATGACGCTCGCGCTCGAAGGCGTCCGCCTCATCGACTTCGGGCAATACCTCGCGGGACCGTTCGGGCCGATGGTGCTCGGCGACCTCGGCGCCGAGATCATCAAGGTCGAGCCGGTCACCGGCGACGGCATGCGACTCGCGAGCAAGCCGTTCTTCGGGTGCCAGCGGGGCAAGCGCGACATCGCGCTGAACGTCAAAGACCCCCGCGGGCTCGCGATCGCACTCGAGCTCGTGAAGACGGCCGATGTCGTCCACCACAACATGACCGCGGGCGTCGCGACGAAGCTCGGAATCGACTACAGCGCGTGCAAGGCCGTGAAGCCCGACATCGTCTACTGCAACACGTGGGCGTACGGTCTCGAAGGCCCGCTCGCCCGCTTCGGCGGGCTCGACCCGCTCTACCAGGCGTCGTCGGGTCTCGAGCACGAGTCCGGCGCGGTGAGCGAAGGCAACGTTCCGTTGTACTACCGGTTCGGGATGTGCGACGCGTCGAACGCGATGCTCTCGGTCGTCGCGGTGTTGGGCGCGCTGTTCCACCGCAAGCGCACGGGCGAGGGCCAAGAAGTATGGACATCGTTGTTCGACGGCGGCGCGATCTTCACCTCCGACGCGCACCTCGTCGGCGGTGTGCCCGCGCCCCGGCCACACCTCGACAAGGAGCTCATGGGCGTCTCCGCGACGTACCGGCTCTATCGCACCCAGGACGACGACTGGATCTGCATCGCGGCGGTCACCGACGAGCAGTTCCGCACGCTGTGCCGGGTGCTCGATGTCGCCGAGATCGTCGACGACCCGCGTTTCGCCGATGCTGCGAGCCGGTCGGAGCACCGGCGCCAGCTCGAGACGATCCTCGAGCCGCGCTTTCGCACCAAGACCTCCACGTTCTGGACCCGCACACTCGACGACGCAGGCGTTCCGAACGAGGTCCCGCTCGATACGCACGGTGGTGAAGCGCCGCTGTTCGACTCCGACAACGTCGAGCTCGGCCTCGTCGCGCGCTACACGCATCCGCTGCTCGGCGAGATGCGCCAGTTCGGCGAGCTCATCGACTTTTCCGAGACTCCCGGTCGGGTCGCCGGCCCGCCGCCGCTCGTGGGCCAGGACACGCGTGCCGTGCTGCACGATCTCGGCCATCGTGATCCGGAGATCGACGCACTGATCGCCGACGGCGTGTGTTACGAGCCCGACGATCACTACGCGGAACGATTCGTCAACTGACCAACGCTCGAATGCGCCTCCTGCCGCCCGGCGCGCACACGGGGTTCCTCGGTGACCTTTGCGTGCCGGACGACCTCTACTGGATCGCACGCGAGCCGGTCGCGCTCGCGGGGATGTCGTATCCCGGACGCGCCGATTGGGCGTTGTTGCACGAGCACGGCATCGGTCACGTCGTGTGCCTCTCGTCCGACACCCCCGCGTACGACCCCGCGCCGTGCACGATCACCGCGGTCAGGCTGCAAGACCTCGTGAGCGGCGGCGATCCGCGCGACCCGGAACGCGAGCGCGGACTTGTCGCGGCCGCGGCCGCCGACGTCGTCGAGCATCTCGAGCGCGGCGTCGGCGTCGCCGTGCACTGCATGGGCGGTCGGGGTCGCACCGGAACCGTCATCGGAGTCGCGCTCGTCAGCATCGGCCACGACGCCGACGCGGTGATCGCGCACCTCGACCGGGTCGCCAAAGGCCGCGGCCGGCGGGGCTGGCCCGAAAGCCCGTGGCAGTCGGCGGTCGTAGCTTCGCAGTAGGAGCAGTAGGAGCGGTAGGAGTTGTTTCGGTCAGGTGACGACGCCCACGCCATTGTCGGCGTCGTCACCCGACCTGCAGCTCCGGTCTCAGGGCGCCTGCATGAGGTCAACTGCCCACGAACCCGGAAGCGAACCGAAGAACCGCGCGTTGCCGAAGGCCCACACGCTGCCGTTCAGACCGAGGATGTAATAGCCATCGTTCGACGGGAGCGAGCGCATCCGCACGCTCGAGACGTACGGATATCCGAACAGCTCGCGCACCCGGGGAAGGCTGCCTTCGAAGGGCACGTTGAAGGCGAAGATGCCGCCGTCGTCGGCGACCATCCAGTAGCCCTTCCCGTTCGCCGCGGCCGTCATCGAGCGCACGGGCCGCGACAACCGCATCCCACCTGTCGAACCGTGGAACTTCGCGTTGCCGAACGTGAAGACACCACCGTCCGAAGCAACGAACCAGTAGCCCCGGCCGTCGCTCGACATCGTGACGTCTCGGACCGGCGCGTTCAGCTTCCAACCACCGGTCGAGCCGTAGAAGTGCGCGCTCCCGAAGGCGAACACCCCGCCGTCGCGGCCGAGGAGGATGTACCCCATGCCCCTCGGCGCCGAGGCCATGCCGACGATGGGCGAGTTGAGTCGGTGCCCGCGCAAGCCGCCGCGGTACTGGGCATTACCGAACGAGTAGACCGCACCGTCGGCGCCCACGAGCCAGTAGCCCTTGCCGTCGGGCGTGTGGGACGCGGCGACGATCGACGCCGACAGCCGCTTGCCGCGGAGGTCGCCGTAGAACCGGGCGCCTCCGTAGGTGCGCACCTGACCGTCGGCGGTGACGATCCAATAGCCGTTGCCCTTGGTGCCGCGGTTGATCTTCTCCGTCGACGTCGCGAGCAACGCGCCGCGGGGATTGATCAAGCCGCTGCCGAACGTGCTGTCGTGTCCCGGCGCACCAAGATCGCTCGCCGTCGACTCGAGCGCGTTCGTGAGCTGCGCCGCGGTGAGCTTCGGATTCGCGCCGAGCACCAGCGCGCCCGTGGCGGTCGCGTACGGCGTCGCCATCGACGTTCCGCTCATCAACGCGTACTGCGCGTTCCCGCTGCCGTACGTCGACCAGATCCCGTCGCCGGGCGCCGCGAGGTCGACGTACGAGCCGGTGTTGGAGAAGCTCGCGTGCTGGAGCGACTGGTCGATGGCGCCGACCGCGATCGCTTCCGGGTACGCGGCCGGATACGTCGGCTGGTTGCCGTTCAGGTACGAGTTGCCCGCAGCCGCGAAGGTCACGACCTGCTTCGATCGCGCGTACTGGATCGCGACCTGCATACCGGGCGATGGGCCTCCCCCGAGGCTCAAGTTGATGACACGGGCGCCATGATCGGCCGCCCAGATGATGCCGTCGGCAACGTCGGAAGAGGAACCGCTTCCCGATGCATCGAGCACCCGCACCGGGAGGATCTTGACTCCCGGTGCTGCACCCGCGACACCCACCCCGTTGTTCGGGTGGGCCGCGATGATCCCGGCGACGTGCGTGCCGTGGCCGCCGGGGTCGACCATGCCGTTGTGCCCGGGGTCGACCGAGGCGGCGTCGGCCGCGAGGTCGATCCCGGGAAGTACCGATCCGGCGAGGTCCTCGTGTGACGCGCGCACGCCGGTGTCGACGACGGCGGCGATGATGCCGGCGCCGGTCGACAATCTCCACGCGGATTCGAAGTTGACCGCGTTGAACGCCCACTGCTGCGGGCGCAGCGCGTCGTTCGTCGTCAGGACCCGGACGGTCTGGTCCTGTTCGGTCGAGAGCACCTGCGCCGAATCCCGACCGAGCCGGTTGTCCATCGTCGCGACCGCGGCCGTGAGGCCCCGCACCACGTGCAGGTCGCCGTGGGCGTCGCGGGTGACGGCCCAGAGGCCCTTGGTGGCCTCGGCCGCGCCCGCGGACGGACCCGATCCCGTGGCCGCGACGGCCGCGAGCACGGCCAAGGCCGTAACCACCCGGCGCGCGGACACGCCCGATTTGTACGATCTACGAGCGCCTCCCAAACGCATGCAGTGGCATCGGCACGTTCCGCGACCTCCTCAAGAGGAAAAGTCACGGAGCGTGGTTGCACGCGACTAGCGCAACAAGGAAGCGACGAGGCCGGCTTGGCCGAGCTGGTACGTCACCATGATCGCGAGGGGCGCCCAGGCGAAGGGGCGGACGAACCGGTCCCACGCGATCATCGAGTCGGACCCCACGAAGAGCACCGCGCCGACGCCCGCCACGACGTTCCCGGTCGCGAGCGCGGTCGCCAGCATCGCCGAGATCACCACCATGTACCCGGCGACGGCAACCCCCAGACCCCCCAGACCCCCCAAACTCCCCCAACAGTTGGCAGGAAGATCGTTGGTGGGGAACGTTTTTCCTGCCAACTGTTGGGGGGAATTTGGGGGGTTTTCGGTCAGGGCGATCGCGGTCAGGATCCGGCGGCCCAACGGCACGACCACGACGACCACGACCGCCGCGGCGACGGCGAGCGCGACCGCCGACGGGCCGCGCGTCCAGAACCCGGCGACGTAGCAAAGGTGACCGACGAGGAACGCGGCGAGTCCCGGGACGAAGAGATCCTGCGGGAGCATCAGCAGCACGTCGCCGGCGAGCGAGAAGATCAGTGCCGCGACGAACCACGCACGGCGCGTGTGCGCGTCGGCCGCGGGGTCGAGCGCACCGGCGGCGAAGATCAGCGCGACGAGTGTGGCCGGCTTGCAGAAATACTCCAGCGCGGAGCCGGAACGGGCCGTCGCCGGGCGCAGCTTCGCGATCCAGTTCCCCAGCGCGAAGACCGCTGCGAGGCCGAACGCGACCCCGGTGGCCGCATTCACGGTGCGAGCCGTTCCCGCGCCCAACCGCCGTTGCCGTCCCGGCGATAGCGCACCCGGTCGTGCAGACGGTCGGCCCGGCCCTGCCAACACTCAAACTGGTCGACGCCCACGCGGTAGCCACCCCAAAACGCCGGGAGTGGCGGATCCTCCCCCGCGAAGCGCGCCTCGACCTCGGCGACGTTCGCCAACAGCTCGGCCCGGTCGACCACCCGGCTCTGGGGCGACGCCCAGGCGCTGATCCGATGACCGCGCGGCCGGCTCTGCCAATACTGCGCAGCTTCGTCGTCGTCGACGCGACTCACGACGCCGACCACCCGCACCTGCCGTTCCTGCTCGCGCCAATGGAACACGAGCGCAGCACTCGGGTTCGCCGCGAGCTCGGAGCCCTTGGCGCTCTCGAAGTTGGTGAAGAAGACGAAGCCTCGTTCGTCGATGCCCCGCAGCAGCACCGTTCGGGCGGAGACCGCGCCGCCGGGCGACGCCGTAGCCAGCGTCATCGCATCGGGCTGGCGGACCCCGGCCGCCCGCGCCGCGTCGTACCAACGACGGAACTGGGCGATCGGATCGGGATCGACCGTATCGGGGTCGAGAGGTTCCGGCTCGAGGGGTTCCGGCTCGACGGGTTCGGGGGAAGGCGGCATGGCCGGCAACGGTGCCAGACTTGAGGCATGGCTTTCCACCACGTCGCCATCGCCACCCGAGACCTCGACGCAACGCATCGCTTCTACACCGATGCCATGGGCTTCGAGCTCGTGCGGGTCGAGGCCCAGCCGTACGGCGGATCGGGTTGGGCCCGGCACCTCTTCTACGACACCGGCAACGGCGAGATGATCGCGATCTGGGACCTCCACGACGAGAACCTCCCCGACTTCGATCCCGCGATCTCGACCGCGCTCGGCCTGCCGAGCTTCGTGAACCACATCGCCTTCGACTCCGCGCTCGACCAGCTCGACGCCAAGCGCGACCGTTGGCTCGATCACGGCTTCGACGTCGTACGCATCGACCACGGTTGGTGCACGTCGATCTACGCCAACGATCCCAACGGCATCATGGTCGAGTTCTGCGCGACGACCCGGGCGTTCACGCCCGACGATCACCTCGAGGCCCGGGAGTTGCTTGCAGCCGCGGTGCCGCCGTTGAACAAGATCGAGCCGCCGGTGGAGTTCTTCGAAGCGCGTTCACGCGACGACGCCCGCGTCTCGTAACGACGCGATCTCGGCATCGGCGCACTGCGCGAGCGCGCGCAGGACCGCATCGGTG
Organism: Acidimicrobiia bacterium; assembly: GCA_035996165.1. Taxonomy (GTDB): domain Bacteria; phylum Actinomycetota; class Acidimicrobiia; order IMCC26256; family PALSA-610; genus PALSA-610. The sequence goes on along the minus strand of DASYJT010000465.1, from coordinate 1,517 downwards.
TGCTCGCCGAGCGCGGGCCCGACCGCGCGGATCTCACCCGGTGTGCGCAAGAGCTTCGGCACCACGCCGGTCATCGGAACGTCGGCGGCGAACCCGGCCGCGAGCCGGACGATCATGTCGCGCCCCACGATGTGCGGATCGGAGAGCAGGTCGGGCGCCCGGTTGATCGGGCCGACGGGTACGTCGTGGCTCCGCAGCCGCGCGACCAGGTCGTCGGCCGTCATGGTGCTCGTCCAGGCCGCGATCTCGTCGTCGAGCGCGTCCTGACGTTCGGAACGGGCCTCGTGCGTGGCGAGATCGCGTGCCAGATCGGGTCGCGCCATCGCATCGCAGAGTCGCGCGAACACCGCGTCGGCATTGCCGGCGATCACCACGTCGCGGCCGTCGAGGGTGGGATACGCGTTGGCGGGCGCGACGTCGCGCAGGATGCCGCCGGATCTCGTGCGCGTCACTCCCCCGAGCTCGTAGTCGGCGACCGTCGACTCCATCAGCGCCATGACCGCTTCGTAGATGGCGACGTCGACCTCCTGGCCGCGACCACTGCGCGTCCGCTCGTTGAGCGCGGCGAGTGCGCCGACCACCGCGAAGAGACCTGCGAGCGAGTCGCCGATCGACACGCCGGTACGGGCCGGCATCCGATCGGGTTCGCCGGTGGTGTACCGGATACCGCCCATCGCCTCACCGATCGAACCGAAGCCGGGGTCGGCCGCGCGCGGACCGCTCTGCCCGAAGCCCGACACGTGCACGAGGACGACACCGGGGTTGTCGCCGGCGAGCGTTTCGTAGTCGAGTCCCCAGCGCGCCATGGTGCCGGGCTTGAAGTTCTCGATCACCACATCGCACCGCGACGCGATGCGGCGCACGACATCGCGTCCACGCGCGTCACGGAGGTCGACCGCGACCGACTGCTTGTTGCGGGCGATGGCCGGCCACCAAAGGCTGCGGCCGTCGATTCGCACGCCGTACCGGCGCATGATGTCGCCCGTGCCCGGGGGCTCGACCTTGACGACCTCGGCGCCAAGATCACCGAGCAGCTGGCCGGCGAACGGACCGGCGATGAACGCCCCGAGCTCCAGCACGCGCAGCCCTGCCAGCGGGGTCTCGGTCACGGGCCGAAGAGTAGGGTCTCGACTTTCTGGGAGGTGCGTTATGGACTTCGCTTCGAGCGACCGGACCAACGAGCTGAAGGCGAAGCTCGTCGAGTTCGACAACGAGATCGTCCGTCCCGCCGAGCCGATCTACCGGGCCCAGCGCACGGAGTCGGGCGATCCGCATTTCCCGCCGCCCGTCATGGAGGAGTTGAAGGTCGAGGCACGCAAGCGCGACCTCTGGAACCTCTTCTTGCCGGAGGCCGACCACGGCCCGGGCCTGACGAATCTCGAGTACGCCCCGCTGTGCGAGGTGATGGGCACGTCGCCCCTCCTCGGCGAGGCAACCAACTGCTCGGCGCCCGACACCGGCAACATGGAGATCCTGGCGCAGTTCGGCACGCAACTGCAGCAGGAGCAGTGGCTGCA
>DASYJT010000464.1:0-10589 GCA_035996165.1 Acidimicrobiia bacterium | reverse complement strand
GTCGCGCTCTTCCCGTTCGCGCACATCTTCCGCGCCGGCTCACGGGTCCGCATCACCGTCGAGGCACCGGGCGGCAACCGGCCGTTCTGGGCGTTCGGCGACCTGCCCGCGACCGGCACGGTCGTCGACGACGTCGCGCATTCGATCGGAATGCCGTCGCAGCTCGTCCTGCCCGTCATCCCGAACCCGCCCTCCGGGATCCCGGCGGCGCTGCCGGCGTGCGGATCGGTGCGGGGTGAACCGTGCCGGACGATCGTCTCCAAGGGCGCGCCGGTCGGAGTCGAAGCGGTAGGCAACGGAACGGATGCGACGGTGTCGTGGACGGCCGCGGTTCCGCGCGCGGGCGACACCGTGTCGGCGTATCACCTCACCGAGCAGCCCGACGGCAAGACGCTCGACGTTCCGGGCACGGCGACGTCGGCATTGTTCACCGGCTTGTCGCCGGGGCCGCATCACTTCACCTTGAGCGCGGAGTTCGGGAAGTCGCACGCCGTCGTCGCCGCGACCGGGGCGAACGACGTGACGATCGTCGACGAACCGCCGTCGAGCACGACCACCACGGTCACCACCGAGACCACGACGACGACGAGCGCGTCGACTACCACGACGACCAACGCGCCGACCACGTCGACCACCGTGGGAACGACCGGGACGGGCACCACGACCACGGTGACCGTGATCGACGTCGGGACCACCGCGTCGACCACCATCGCCGGCGTACCGACGGCGAGCGGCGGCCTTCCGTTCACCGGCAGCGGATCAGGAAGTCTCGCCGCGTTCGGCGCGCTCGCGACGGTGTTCGGCGCGGCGCTGCTGGCCCGAAGGCGTCGGCGACCTCTCACCTAGACTTCGCGCGATGGTCGAGACCGAACCGCAGGCCGAGAAGAAGGAACGCTGGACCTTCTCGTGGAAGCACCTCTATTCCGAGGTCGTGACCTCGGGACTGTGCACGGGATGCGCGGGGTGTGTCATCGCGTGCCCCCACGACGTACTCGGCTACGACGACGAGAACGGCGTCTACAAGCCGCTCCAACTCGAGACCGACTACGGCGGTCCGGGCGATTGCAGCCACGGCGACAAGGCGTGCACCTCCTGCACCCGCGCGTGCCCGCGCTTTCGGGCGTGGGAACCGGAGATCGACCAGTTCATGTTCGGCCGGGCCCGTGAACCCGAGGAGATGAGCGGGGTCTTCAAGGACATCTGCCTGGCCCGCGCCTCCGACCCCGAGTTGCACGAAGTCGGCCAGGACGGCGGGCTCGTCTCGGCCATGCTCGTCTACGCGCTCGAGCACGACATGATCGATGCGGCGTTGGTTTCGTACCTCGAAGGCGACGGCTCCACCTGGAAGGCGATTCCGGGGATCGCGCGCACGCGCGAAGACATCGTGGCGTCGGCCGGCAGCCGTTACACGTACTCCGCGAACACGCTCGCGTATCAAGACCTCGAAAAAGACGACGAGCGCATCGCACTGGTCGGCATGTCATGCCAGTCGTCGATCCCGCCCGTCATGAAACAACGCAAGGCGGGCAAGGTCGCGCGCCGGCTCGCGTTGAACATCGGCCTGTTGTGCTCGAAGACCTTCGACGACGCGATCTTCGAGGAGCTGTTCGAAGCGAAATACGGCCTGAAGAAGGCCGACATCAAGAAGATGAACATCAAGGGCGTGTTCCAGATCTGGATGCACAACGGCGACTACCACGAGGTACCGCTGAAGGAGTGCCACCAGTGGACGCGCGAGGGTTGCAAGATGTGCCCCGACTTCGCGGCGGAGCACGCCGACATCTCGACGGGCGGCATCGGCAAGTTCAACGACTGGACGCTCACGATCGTGCGCACCGACGCCGGGCGCGAGCTGATGGAACGCATGCTCGCCGACGGCGTGATCCAGACCCGGCCGGGCGACGACGACCCCGAGGCGATCGCGCTCATGCACAAGTTGTCGAGGCGTTCGCGCAAGCGCTGGCCCGAGTTCGCGTTGCCCGAGCCCGGACTCGTACCTCCGCTGCCCCCGAAGACGGCGTAGCCGGTGCGCGTCTGCGCGCTCGTAACCGACCTGATGGATAGATCGCGCCTGAGCGCGGCGATCCCCGACGTACATTTCGCGCTCGACGGAAGCGACGACGTGGTCATCATCGATCTGGCGCGAGGCCCGCAGCTCGTTCCGGAGATCCGCGCGGAGATGCCGGGCGTGCGCATCGTCTGTTACGGCCCGCACGTCGACGACGAAGCGGCGACCGCGGCGCGCGCGATGGGCGCCGACGTCGTGATGCCGCGATCCCGCTTCTTCCGCGACCCCGCCGCCGCGATCGCGTCAGTCGACTGACGACAGTCACTTCAGAGGACCGGACTTCAGAGGACCGGGAGCGTCGGGTCGAGCCGAGAGCGGTAGAGCGTCCGGAGCATCGCGGTCGCACCCGTCCGTAGCGCTCCCACATCGACGCCGATGTGGATCACTAGGTTCTGCGCGGCGACCGGAACCGGCCAAGGCGCCCGATCAACCGACCGCGCAAGGTCGTCGAGGTGCACGACCTGTTCGACGATGCGGGTCTCGAGGTACGGATCGAGCAGCATGACCGCGACGCCGGCCGCGACACCGACATACCGATCTGCCGGTTCGGTTGGCAGCCGGGCGGCCAGCGCTTCGAGTCGGTCGCCGAGCTTGCTGCAGAGCGCAAGCTGCCCTTCCGCCGCGACCTCTGCGCCGCGCCGGCGAATCTGACGATGGTCGTCCGCCTTCAGGAAGTCGGCCGAGCGCGCGAAGTACGCGGCGGCCGACTTCAGGCGCGGCGCGTCGGGCAACTCCGCGTCGAGATAGTCCTCGACGACCCACACGCCCCCACGTGCAAGGTGGCCGGCAACACCACCAACGGTCTGCTCGTCGAGCACCGAAGGTCGGTCCCACGCGCGGCCGACCGCGTCATCGCAGATCGCCTCCTGCACAACCCGCGCCGTTTGCAGGAACAACTCCCGCACGTCCGCCGGCGAGCTCGAACTCATGCCCGGAAGCGTACGCTCGCCGATTCATTGTCCCGTCAATCCTTCCAGGCGTGATCCATGGGACAATCGCGCGCGGCTAGATCATCGGCCAGGGGTAGCAGTGGTAGTCGTCATCGGCTTCGGGAAGGGCGCCGGTCGCGAGGAGGTGCTCGGTACGGGCTCGGATCGCGTCGAGCTCGAAGCGATCGAGAGTCTCCGACAGGTGCTCGAGCCCGGCACCCGACTTCAATCGTGCCGCGAACTTGTGGAGGTCGCTGCACACGTCGGCGGGGATCGACTCGCCGCCGAACTCCCAGATCACCGTGCGCAACTTCCATTGCGTGTGGAACGACACGCCGTGGTCGATCCCGAAGATGCGGCCGTCGTCGAGCGCGCGCAGGCAGTGCCCACCCTTGCGATCGGTGTTGTTGATCACGACGTCGAACACGGCCATGCGCCGGAACGCGTCGGCGTGTTCTTCGAGCAATGTGAAGTAGTGCTCCTCGGGATCGTGCTCCACGAAGCGTTGCATCATGCCGAGCCCGGCCGGCCCGTCGCGGAACACCGTGTCGGGCACGATGTCCCAGCCGAGCGCGTGCGACACCTCGAACGCCGCGACCTCGCGGTGACACAGCGTGCCGCGCGGGAAATCCCATAGCGGACGTTCACCGCGCTGCGGCTTGTAGATCGCGAGCATCTCGTCGTCGCCGGCCGAGAGGTTCACGAGGAAGGTGGCGTTCGACGACCAGGGCATGCGACCCAGCACGTCGACATCGCCGTCGCGGAGCAGCTCCCGCGCCCGCTCCTCGGCGAGGGTCATGACTCGCTCGTCAGTTCCAGCGCGGACAGATGTGCCCGTCGGGATTCATCGGGAAGTCGCACAACGGGCACGCCGGTCGGCCACCCTCGACCGCGGCGACTCCGTTCCGCATCATCGTGCGGATCTGCGCGCGCGTCGCATACAGCCGCGCGATGCGCCCTTCGGCTTCGTCGGGCGGCGGAGGCGGATCTTCGTCGTCCTCGTCGGCCGCGTCTTCGCGCAGCTCGATGAGCACGAGACCGCGCTCGGAGTCGTACCCGATCCCGATGAGGCGGGCCCGGAACAGCGGCTCCGCTTCGCGCACCGCGCCCCCTTCGACCTCGAGCACGCTCGGCGCGTCCTCGGGCTCCTCCTCGGCGATCCGGTCGAGGAACTGCGCGGCCTCGAGCGCGAGCAACCGCACCTGTTCCTTCTCCACCAGCACCGACAGCTCCGCCGCGCCCTTCCGGGCCTGGATCACGAACGTGCGCGCGCCGGGGTTGCCGAACGCGCCGGCGGCGATGTCGTCGACGGGATCGAACTCGATGAGATCGGTCACGGCGCTGCCTTGTCGGACGGGGTCGGGGCCGGCGGGTCGGGCTCGGCCAGGAGGTCGTCGAGCCCGCCGGTGTCGTTGCACTTGACCATCATCACGCCGTACGGGTGGAACTCGAACACCGTGACGGAGGCCGGAGATACGTGTACCCGTTGGAAGAGGTCGAGATGCATGCCGCTGTAGTGGGCAATCGCCGACTTGATCGGGTCGGCGTGGCTGACCACGACAATGGTCTCGTTCGGATGCCGGGCGACGACCTCGTCGAGGGCGGCGACCGTGCGGGCCTGCATCTCGGTGATCGACTCACCGTTCGGGAAGCGGGCACGCGACGGAGCGACCTGCACGACCTTCCACTCGTCGGTCTTCGCGAGATCGGCGATCTTCCCACCGGTCCAGTCGCCGTAGTCGGCCTCGACGACGCCGGGGAGCGCGCGCACCTCGAGCGCGTGATGCGCGGCGATCCGTTCCGCCGTCTGCGTGGTGCGCTCGATCGGGCTCGCGTACACCGCGGCGATCGGCAACTTGGCGAGCCGCTGCGCGGTCGTGTCGGCCTGACCGACACCTTTCTCGGAGAGATCGATGCCCGGCATGCGGCCCGACAACAACGGACCGGTGTGCGCGGTGACCGCGTGGCGGACGAGCACGAGCCGGGTCGGCGGCTTGTGCTTCTCCGCGGGCGTGTCGTTCTCGGCCGGTGTCTCGGTGTGGGCCGGCGCCTCGGTCTCGGGCATGGCCGCCAAGATACCGGCCTCGATCCCGTACGATCCCTCGCGATGACCGACGTGCAGTTCTCCCCGACCGGACCGCCCGAGACCGTTCTCGATTCCGAGCCCGACGACGCGCTCGAGGCGCTGCGAGCCGCGCTCGCCCAGGTCGACGGCCGCCGGGACGCGGTCGCCGACGTCTGCGCGCGCTGGCCCCGATTCCTCGACGCGTGGGCGCAGCTGGGCCGGCTCGGCCGTGACGACGTCGAGGCTTACGCCTATTTCCGCGTCGGTTACCACCGCGGCCTCGACCGGCTCCGGCAGTCGGGCTGGCGCGGATCGGGCTACGTGCGCTGGCGCTATGAGACGAACCGCGGCTTTTTGCGCGCGCTCGACGGCCTGCGCGGGGCTGCCGACGCGATCGGAGAGCCCGACGAGGCGCAGCGGTGCGCCGAGTTCCTCCAGCAGCTGGACCCGGAGTACTCGCCCGGCCGCGACTAGCGTCATCGCGTGAAATCGCAACCGACAGGCACCGGCGGAGACGCCGCACCGAGGGAGTGGAACTCGTGAAGCGCGCGCTCATCACCGGCATCACCGGCCAAGACGGTCGTCACCTCTCGCAGTTCCTGCAGACCAAGGGCTACCAGGTCTTCGGGATGGTGCGCGGACAGGCCAACCCGAAGATCGACCTCGTCCAGAGCGAGAACCCGGCGCTCGAGCTGCTCGAAGGCGATCTGCGCGATCTCTCCTCGCTCATCGGTGTGATGGAGCAGGTGCAACCCGACGAGGTCTACAACCTCGGCGCCATCAGCTTCGTCCAGCTCTCGTTCAAACAGGCCGAGCTCACCGCGGAGATCACCGGCATCGGCGTGCTGCGCATGCTCGAAGCGGTGCGGATCGTCGGCGGGGCAACCGACAACCCGATCCGCTTCTACCAGGCGTCGTCGTCGGAGATGTTCGGCAAGGTCCACGACACTCCGCAGACGGAATCCACGCCATTCCACCCGCGTTCGCCCTACGGCGTCGCGAAGGTGTTCGGTCACTACACCACGCTCAACTACCGCGAGGCGTACGACATCCACGCGAGCAGCGGCATCCTCTTCAACCACGAAGGGCCGCGGCGCGGCATCGAGTTCGTGACCCGCAAGGTGACCAACTCGGTCGCGCGCATCAAGCTCGGCCTGCAAGAAGTGATCACGATGGGCAACATCGACTCGTCGCGCGACTGGGGTTACGCAGGCGACTACGTCGAGGCGATGTGGATGATGCTGCAGCAGGACGTGCCCGACGACTACGTGATCGCAACGGGCGAGACGCACACGATCCGCGATCTCCTCGACGTCGCGTTCAAGCACGCCGGCATCGACGACTGGTCGTCGTACGTGAAGCAGGACCCGCGCTTCTATCGTCCCGCCGAGGTCGACCTGCTGATCGGCGACGCGTCGAAGGCGCACAAGAAGCTCGGGTGGAAGCCGCGGGTGAGCTTCGAGGAGCTCGTCCGGATGATGTACGAGCACGACCTCGCCGAAGAAAGCGACAAGGCCGGGTTGTAGTTTCTCGGTCGCCGCTTCGCCCCGGCCACGGGCGCCGCGACCTCTATCTCACGACGGTGCGGGCCGCGCGGGCGAGCGCGTGCTCGGCTTCGTCGACGATGCGGCGCACGACGTCGCCCGCGGGCTCGAGCGCGTTGATCGCGCCGACGCCTTGGCCCGACGGGTAGCACTCCTTGTCGGGGTCGACGGGGGTCTCCTCGTCGCCGCCGAGGTGGAGCGCGTTCGCGGCAACGGCCTTGCCCATCTGCTCGGGGAACTTGCTGAGCTCTTCGGGGTGCTGCTCGATGTACTGCGTCCACTCGTTGCGGATGGCGCGCAGCGTCTTGCCGGTGAAGCCCCGGCTGACCACCGTGTCGTCCTCGTGCGCGCGCAACAGCGCGTCCTTGTAACCCGCGACGGTGCGAGCCTCGGGAGTTGCAATGAAGCGGGTCCCGAGCCAGACGCCGTCGGCGCCCAGCGCGATCGCGGCGGCCAGGCCGCGACCGTCGAAGATGCCACCCGCCGCCACCACCGGGACGCGCGCGCCGACCTCGTCGACGATCTGCGGCACGAGCGGCATAGTCGCAACCGTGCCCGTGTGCCCGCCCGCCTCGGTCCCCTGCGCGATGACGAAGTCGCAACCGGCTTCGACCGCGGCGATGGCGTGCCGCACCTTGCCGCACATGCTCGCGACGAGCACGTTGCCGTCGTGCAGGACCTTGATGACGTCGCGGGGAACACCGAGCCCGGCGACGAACAACGACGCGCCTCCCTCGACGACTTTGTGCGCATCGTCGACCATGCGTTCCGGCAGCGCGGCGAGCAGGTCGACGCCGAACGGTTTCGTGGTGAGCTTGCGCACCCCGCGCATCTCGTCGTCGAGTTGCTCCGACGACATCGTCGCGGCGCCGAGCGTCCCGAACCCGCCGGCCTCCGACACCGCGGCGACCACGCGCTGGTAGGAAACGCCGCCCATCCCGGCCAACATGACGGGGTGTTCGATGCCGAGCATCTCGGTGAGTCGTGTACGCATCCGGCAAGTGTCCATTAGCCTCACCGACGTGGGCAACCCGCGCGTTGGGGTGATCATGGGCAGCGACTCCGACCTGCCGACGATGCAGGGCGCGATCGACGTGCTCGTCGAGTTCGGCGTGGCGTACGAAGCCCGCGTGATCTCGGCCCACCGCACCCCCGAGGAGATGGTCGACTACGCCCGCGGCGCCGCCGATCGAGGCCTCGAAGTCATCATCGCCGGTGCGGGCGGGGCCGCCCACCTGCCCGGGATGACCGCCTCGATGACCCCGCTCCCCGTGATCGGCGTGCCCGTCGCCCTGAAGCAGCTCGACGGGCTCGACTCCCTGCTTTCGATCGTGCAGATGCCCGCGGGCATTCCGGTCGCAACCGTTGCGATCGGCAACGCCCGCAATGCGGGCCTGCTCGCGGTGCGGATCCTGGCGAACGGCGACGAGAAGCTGCGCGCGGCGATGATCCGGTTCCAGGCGGATCTCGCGCAAACCGTGCGCGAGAAAGACGCCAAGCTGCGCGATCAGAGCTAACCGCCGGCGGAGCGTGCGGGGTTAGCCCTGCTCGATCGCGCGCAGTACGTCGAGCCGCGCCGCCCGGCGCGCGGGCAGGCTCGCCCAGACCAGTGTGGCTACCGCAGTGATCACGACGATCAGGATCAGTGACACGGGGGCCGCGGAGAACTTCGTGAAGCCCTGGTCTTTGAGCGCGCGCACGACAGCCCAACCGAAGAACACCGCCATCGCGATCCCGAGCAGCGTTCCGAACAAGGCGATGATCGCCGCCTCCCACCGCACCATGGAACGCACCTGCCGCCGACTCCCGCCGACGGCTCGCAACAGGCCGAGCTCTCGGGTGCGTTCGTAGATCGACAAGGTCATCGTGTTGACGATGCCGATGAACGCGATGATCACGGCGAGGAACAGCAACACGTAGACCAGCACCAGAACCTGGTTCACCTGTTTCTTCTGGTCGGCCTTGTACTGCGCGTTGTCCTTCAGGTCGGCGTTCGCGTACTTCGCGACGAGCGGCGCGATCGCCGCCCGACCTTGCGCGGCTGTGACGCCCGGCTTCAACTTCGCGTAGATGAGGAAGTCGAGCTGCTCGTCGAAGTTCTTCTGGTAGTTCGCAAGCGACACCACGTAGTCACCGACGAGCGTGTTGTTCTTGTAGATGAACTCGACCCGGAGCGGGACGACGCCCGTCTTCACGTACCGCATCGATACGAGGTCGCCGATCTTCAGGTGCTTGGAGTTCGCCTTCGTCCTCGACACCGCGATCCCATCGGGAGTCAGGTCGGTGATCGAGCCCGAGACCGCGCCAAAGTCGTAGAGCTGCCCGATCGACTTCGGATCGGCCGCGCCCAGGAACGTCTTACTGCCGTTGACGGCGACCTGGCCGAGGCGTATCGAAGTTGCCGTCTCGATCGCGGGAAGCTTGGCCATGCTCTTCTCGAGCTCGGGGCTGATTCCGCCGCCGTTCGGGCCTCCCCGCCCCTTGACGGTGACGATGTAGTCGGTCTTGAGCTGTTGATCGATCGTCGACCCGATCGACGCGTTCGCCGACGCGGCGAAGATCGTGATGAACCCGACGAGCGAAACCGCGATCATCACGGCCGCACCCGTCGTCGCCGTCCGGCGTGGGTTCCGCGCCGCGTTCTCGCGCGACAGGCTGCCGACGATCCCCTTGACCTTCGTGAGCGGCACACCGATGATCCGCGCGAGTTGCCGCGCGAACAACGGCGATACGACGAACACGCCGACGAGCATGAGCAGCGCGCCGAGCCCGACGAACGAGATCCCGCTGCTACCGAAGAGGCCGAGGAACAGCATCACGACGCCGAGGATCAGGATCGCCCCGCCGATGCCCAGACGGCGAACGCGGTTGATCGGTCGTTCGAGCGCGACCGCGCGCATCGCCGCGATCGGCGGCACGCGTGCGGCCTGCCGGGCGGGGATCGTGGCCGACAGGATCGTCACGACCGAGCCCGCGAGCATGCCGATGATCACGGCATTCGGCCGGAGCACGACCCCGCTACCGGGGATCTGGAATCCGAGCGCGTTCATGAGGCTCTTGAGCCCGATCGACAGACCCACCCCGGCCACGACACCGACCGCGCTCGCGAGCACACCGACCACGACCGACTCACCGATCACCGACACGAGCACCTGGCGGCGGGACGCGCCGATGGCGCGCAGGAGCGCCATCTCGCGCATGCGCTGCGCGACGACGATCGAGAACGTGTTGTAGATGATGAACATCCCGACGATGAGCGCGACGAACGCGAACACCAAAAGGGCGGTGCTTATGAAACCGAGCGCCTTGTGAACGGAGTCCTGGTTCTCCTTGGTCAGCGCCTTGCCGGTGATCACCTCGTAGCTGGCCGTGTGGTTCGCGATCAGCGTCGCCCGGATGTCCTGCGCCACCTGCGTCTGTGAGACACCCGGCTTCGCGACCACGGAGATCTGGGAGAACTGATTCTTGACGCCCGCGATGCGCTGTACCTCGCTCGGCGTGAACAGCGTGATCGAGGCACCCGCCAGGCTGTCGACGGTACCGAACCGCGCGATCCCGACGAGCGTGTACTTGCGCGGTGGGAGCCGGCTGAGGACCGCGACCTTGTCACCGACCTTGAGATGACCGGTGTCGGCGCTGTGCTTGTCGATGACGATCTCGTCGTCTTTCTGCGGGGCACGACCCGAGACGATGTGGAACTGGTTCAGCTTGGTGTTGTCGTCCCAGCCGAGGCCGAAGGTCGGGGGGCCGTTGCCGCCGATCGCCTTGCCGTCGGTCCCCACGATCTGGGCGTAGGGCTGGATGTTTCCGACCGCGGCCTCGACGGTGGGCGTCTTCAGCACGATGCTGACGAGCGACCCGGGGACATTCGGGCGCAGGTCGCCACCGAAGTCGCCCGCCAGCGCCTTGGGCGCGCGCACGGCCGCGTCGGTGCCACGGTTGATGTTGGCGAAGAGGTCGTCGAAGGTCTTCTGGATCGTGGC
>DASYJT010000463.1:0-9006 GCA_035996165.1 Acidimicrobiia bacterium | reverse complement strand
CGCACCCGGCCGTCGACCTTCAGCTCGCCCATGATGTGCACCTCGCCGAGCGTTTCCTGCATGTAGGTCGGTCCGTCGGCGGTCGGGACGAACCAGCCGGTGGGGCACATCGTCAGCACCTCCACGAACGTGAAGCCGTCGCCCCGCAGCTGCGACTCGAACGCCCGCTTGAACATCTTGCGGGTCCGGGCGACCGAACCGGCGTTGTGCACCGAGCCGCGCGCTACGTAAGAGGCACCTTGCAGTTGGGCGATGAGGTCGCCGATCAAGATCGGGTATCCGTGGTACTCGGCGTCGCGACCGTCGAGCGAGTTCTTGGTGCGCTGGCCGATGACGCTGGTGGCGGTCATGTGCCCGCCGGTCTCACCGAACACGCCGTTGTTCAAGAGGATGCAGGTCACCTTCTCGCCGCGCGCCGCGGTGTGGAGCACTTCCTGCAGGCCTTCGTTGACCATGTCGCCGTCGCCCTGCAACGTGAAGACGAGGGAGTCGGGGAGCATGCGCTTCACGCCGGTCGCGACCGACGGCGCCCGACCGTGCAGCGCTTGCACGAGGTCGACATCCATGGTGCCGGCGAACGACGTGTAGCAACCGATGCCCGCGACCGCGATGGAGCGGGTGGCCACGTCGAGCTCCTCGATGGTCTCGAGGAACTGGCGCACGGCGAGCGGCTCGCCGCAGCCGGGACACATGTGGTGTTCCTGCGTGAGCAAGAGGTCGGGCTTCAGCGCCTCGACCTTGCGCGCCGGCACCGTCGGCGCCGACGACGTGTCGATGATCGTCATTTCTGGTGCTCCTGGATCTGGTACGAGAACTGCTCGTAACCGGGGATGAGCGGCAGTTCGCGGTCTTCGTGCAACGCGAGGATCCGATCGGCGATCAGCTCGACGTCGAGGATGCGGCCGACGCCGAAACCGGACTGGTCGGTCGACACACCGCCGATGAAGGTCACCGGGGCGCGGCCCGCGACACCGATCCGGACGTCCTCGACCAGTTGACCGGCCGAGAGCTCGAAGCTGGCGACCCTCCGGACGTTCGGCCCGCCCGCGGCGTCGGCGAGGGCGGCATACGGGAACGGCCACAGCGTGATCGGGCGGACGTAGCCGATGCGATGCCCGGCGTCGCGCAGTTGGTTGATCGCGTACTTCACGAATTTCGCCGGCGAGCCGAACGCGACGACGATGGTTTCCGCGTCGTCGCAGAAGCCGTGCTCGACGCGCACCTCGCGTTCCATGAACGGGATTTTCGTACCGATGTACTGCGCCTTGCCCTCTTGACCCATCGCCGGTTGACCGTGCTTCGACACGCCGAGCGGAGTGACGCTGCGGCTCGCGCCGCTGCCCGTGCTCGTTCCGTCGATCGCCCACTCCTTCTTCGGGAGATCGGGGAACGCGATGGGATCGATCGAGATGGCTTCTTGCGTGTGCGCGAGGAGATAGTCGCCGTAGACCAGCACGGGATTGCGCCACTTGTCGGCGAGGTGGAACGCGAGCTGCACGTGCTCGACACCTTCGCGTACGTCCTGGGGTGCGAGCACGATGTGGCGATAGTCGCCGTGGCCGCCGCCCCGCGTCGCCTGGAAATAGTCCTGCTGGCCGCGCGCCATGTTGAAGATGACGAGCGGCAACTCGGCGAGCGTGATCTCGGAGAACGACTCCTGCATCAACGAGAGGCCCTGTCCGGTCGAACCCGTCGCGGCGCGCGCGCCCGTCGAGAGCGCGCCCCACGCCATGCCGACGGCTTCGAGCTCCGACTCCGCGTTGATGCACACTCCGCCCGCTTCCGGGAGCAGCCGGGCGAAATGCTCGAGCACCTCGGTGAACGGCGTCATGGGATAGCCGGCGAAGAATCGACAGCCCGCCGCCATCGCTGCGCGCGCGAGCGCTTCCGAACCCTCCATCAACACCCGGTCGCTCGTGGTAGTGACGGTCATCGGTTTCCTCCCGCGACCTCGGTCACGACCGGCTGTTCGAAGCGGTACACCTCGAAGACGAAGTCGGGGCACACGTAGAGGCACGCGCCGCAGCCGGTGCATCCCGGGTACAGCTGCGGATACGCGTAGCCCATGCGGTTGACCGCGGTCGACATTGCGAGCACGCCGGGCGGGCACGCGGGAATGCAGAGGTCGCATCCCTTGCAGTGCTCGACGTCGATCGTGACGGTGCCGCGACTCTTGATGCCGGTGGACGACTTGGACTCAGACATTTGCGGTCTCCCAGGCGGGGAACGCGCCGGCCGCCAACAACGCGGAGCCCGCTCGTAACGCTCGTTCGTTCGCTTCGATGTGCTGGGTCCGGTACGAGGGGATCGACGCGCGCATGGCGGCGACCAGCGCGTCCTCGGTCACGATCCCGGTGGTGGCGCAGAACGCGGCGAGCATCACCATGGAGCCCGACAGCGGTGTGCCGAGCTCGGTGGCGACGGTTGTGGCGCCGACTCGGTGCACCACGACGTCGTCGCGAATGGTGCTCGTGAAGGTCGCGCCGTTGACGAGTACGAGGCCGCCCGGCCGAAGCTTCGCCTCGACCGCCGGCCAGTAGTCGTCGTGCATCGCGATCGCCGACCACGCGCGCGACACGACGGGCGGTGCGAGGATCGGTGCGTCGGCGACGACGACGGTGCTGTCGGTGTTGCCGCCGCGCATCATGCCGCCGTAGAGCCCGAGGTACATGACCTCACGGCCTTCGAGAGTCGCCGCCCGCGCGAGCACCTGGGCGGCGAGTTGCACGCCCTGGCCGCCGATGCCGGTGATGAGCAGTTCACGTTCCATGGCGGACTCCTGCGAGGCAGAACGTCACGAGGCGGTCGACCTCGTCGGCTTGGGGTTGACGCCGGTTCGTGATTGCGTCGTTCATGCGCGCGAGCGCGAGCTCGCAGACGAGAGAGGCGTCCTCGTCGGTGCCGCCGAGTGCATGCACCGATGGCGAGAGCGTGGCGAGCACGTCGGCGCGAGTCGCGGCAAAGTCGGTCGGGTAGCGCTCGGCGAGGCGGGCGCCGTTGATGGCGAAGGGGCGGGTCGCCTCCGCCGCTTCAGGATTGCGGGCCTGGGCGAGCATGCCGTCGATCCAGAGTCGAACTTGGGTCTCGGGATCGGGTGTCGACGCGACGCGCGAGCGGAGGTAGTCGACGAGCTGGCGCTGCCCGTCGGCCAAGACCGCGAGGAGGAGCGCGTCCTTCGACGGGAAGTGCCGGTAGAAGGCCTGGTTCGAGAGACCCGCGGTCTTGACGATGTCGCGCACCGGGGGATCGATGTCGCCCGTGTCGCGCATGACCGCGAACGCGGCGTCGATCAGGCGCCGGACCTCGGAGGCGTATTGCCCGCGCCGCTCGGCGACCATCGCGTCGGCCAGGCGGTCCTCGACGGGAACAGCGTTCTGCACTCCGAGAACCATATTCCGACCGTCACCCACCCGCAACCACCCCGAAACACCCCCGACAGCCCGCCAAAAGCCCCCCACAGTCGCCACAGTCGCCAAAGCCCCCCCCCAAAAACCCACCAACAGTTGGCAGGAAAATCGTTCCCCAGTAACGATTTCTCTGCCAACTGTTGGGGGTATTCGGGGGGCTTTGGAGGGGCTGAGGGGTCAGGTTTGGAGGCGTTCGACGATCAGGGTGCGCTGGACCTGGCCGGTTGCGGTGGTGCGGGGGAGGCTGTCGACGACGGCCAGGCGCCGGGGCTGCTTGAACGGCGCGAGCCGACCGGCGCAGAACTCGCGGATCGCATCGAGGTCGGGGGGCTTTGCACCGGCACGCAGGACGACGACCGCCGTCACGACCTCACCCCACTTCGGGTCGGGCACCCCGACGACCGCGACCTCGTCGATCGACGGATGGGAGCTGAGCACGTCTTCGACCTCGGGTGGTGCGACCGTCTCGCCGCCCGTTCGGATGACGTCGCGGGCGCGGCCGACGATCGACAGGTAGCCCTCGTCGTCGAAGGCGCCCAGGTCGCCCGTGTGGTACCAGCCGTCGCGCAACGCCTCGGCCGTGGCATCGGGATCGTCGAAGTAGCCGTCCATCAGGAACGGGCTGCGCATGGTGACCTCGCCGTTCTCGGCGAGGCGAACTTCAACGCCCGGCTGGGCGACGCCGACGCTCCCGGGCTTGCGCGCGAGATCGGCGTCGCCGAGCTGGACACCCGGCCCGGCCTCGGTCGATCCGTAGAACACGCGCGTGCATGTGTGCGGAAGCGCGTCCTTGACGGCCAGCAGCAGCTCGGGCGGTGTCGCCGACGTGCCGGTATCGGCCTCTTCGAGGCTCGAGAGGTCGAACTTGCCCACGCCGTGCTCGAGAATGCGCGCCCACACGGCCGGGATGCAGTACAGCCGTGCCGCGCGGTGGCGGGCAGTGGTGTGCAACAGAGTCTCCGCGTCGGGGGTGCGAACGAAATGCACCGGCCGTCGCCCCTGCCACGCGCCCATCGCGATCGTCCAGCCCGCCATGTGAAAGAGGGGGAACATGCACACAGTTCCGGCGCCACCCGCGGTCGTCGTTGCGCCCACGTACGTGCGCAGCCAGTTCGTTCGGTGGGAGAGCACGACCCCCTTGGGCCGGCCGGTGCTCCCGCTCGTGAAGAAGATGACGTGCGGGTCGCGCTCGTCGAGCCCGGCCGCGGTGGGGGAGTCGGTCGCGGTCGGACTTCCGAGCGGGATCACCGGCGAGAATGGAATTCCGGTCTGCGCGGCGAGCTCGGCGCCCGCGTCGGTGTGCGACGCGCCGGTCAACAAGAGGCGCGGTCGCGCGTATTCGGCGACGGGCGAGACCTCGGCGAGCGACGACCGCGCGTTGAGCGGTGCGAAGACCGCCCCGATCTTGGCCAGCGCGGCGAACACCGGCACTGCGTCGAGCGAGGTGTCACCCCACCAAAGCACCCGGTCGCCCCGGCCGACCCACAGCTCGCGCAGGCCGTTTGCTATCCGGTTCGCCTCGCGCTCGATCTCACCGAACGTCAACGCGTCGTCGTCGAGCGTGACCGCGACCGAGTCGGGTGCGACGCGGGCGGCATTGGCGAGCATCTCCGCGATGTGGAGCACGGCGCAATATCGCACGCCCGGCTTCCGGGTTGCTTGTCAACAAGTATTGTTGTTAGTATGTCGCTGTCATGAAGAGCACCGAGACGCTCACGGCGATCTTCCGGGAACAGGGTCTGCGGGTCACGCCCCAGCGGCAGGCGATCTTCCGTCTGCTCGAGGGCGACGACTCGCACCCGACGATGGAATCGTTGTTCGATCGCGCCCGCGCCGACATGCCGACCATCTCGTTGAAGACCGTGTACCAGACCGTGCACGATCTCGAGGCGCTGGGTGAGGTGCGCGTTCTCGACCTCGGTACCGGCAGCGTGCGTGTCGACCCGAACGTCGAGGACGAGCACCACCATCTCTTGTGCACCGAGTGCGGCCGTGTGCGTGACCTGCCCGTCGACTTCACGGGACTCAACGTTCCCGTGCGCTATCGGCGCGATTTCACCGTCGACGACGTCCAGGTGATCTTTCGCGGCCACTGCGACCACTGTTCCGATCGAACCTGACCAACAAGGAGCCACATCGATGCCCGACCTCAAGGGAAGCAAGACACACGACAACCTGAAGGAGGCGTTCGCCGGGGAGAGCCAGGCGAACCGTCGCTACCTCTACTTCGCGCAGAAGGCCGACGTCGAGGGATTCCCCGACGTCGCCGCCCTGTTCCGCTCGGTGGCCGAAGGCGAGACCGGGCACGCGTTCGGTCACTTCGACTTCCTCGCCGAAGTGGGCGACCCGGTCACCGGTGTCGCCGTCGGTGCGACCACCGACAACCTGCAGTCGGCTGTCACGGGCGAGACCTACGAGTACACCGAGATGTACCCCGGCTTCGCGCGTACCGCACGCGACGAGGGCTTCGAGGAGATCGCGGAATGGCTCGAGACGCTCGCGCGCGCCGAGAAGAGTCACGCCGGGCGTTTCCAGCAGGGACTCGAGAACGTTTCCTGACTCGCGAACCGAGCCGCACATCTGGTTGAACGAGCGCGGCCCTGGGGAGTGTCCCGGGGCCGATCTCGTTGCCCTCTCATTGTTCGCATTGCTCGATCTCCCCCAGATCGCGAGTTGACGATGGCAGAACATCTCTACGACCCACTCGACCCGTCGTGGTTCGATCCCGCCGCGACGCGCGCCGAGCGCGACCGCACGTTCCACATCTGCAGCGACTGCCGCGTCTGCGTGAAGCTGTGCCCGAGCTTCCGTTCGCTGTTCGAGATGATCGACGATCTGGGCGGAAGCGATCACGCCGGTGAGCTCGCCGGCGCGCAGCACAAGCGCGTCGTCGACGAGTGTTACCAGTGCAAGCTCTGCTACGTGATCTGCCCGTACACGCCCGATCAGCATCAGGAATGGCGGGTCGACTTCCCGCAGCTCATGCTGCGGTCGCTCACGGGTCAGAGTCAGGCCGGCGACGTGTCGCGCTCGGCGCGGCTCCTTGCCCGCACGGATCTGCAAGGGAAGGTCGCGTCGACACTCGCACCCGTGGTCAACGCCACTGCGAAGTTCCGTCCGGCGCGCGTCGCGATGGAGAAGGTCACCGGCATCGCGCGCGACCGGCTGTTGCCCACCTTCGACAGGGTGCGCTTCTCGAAATGGTTCCGAACTCGCGACGCGCATCGTGCGGTTCCCGCGCAACATGTGCCCGCGGTCGACCGTGGTCCGGTCGCGTTGTTCCCCACGTGTCTGGTCGAGTATCAGGAGCCGGCGATCGGCAAGGCGGCCGTCGCCGTGCTCGAGCACAACGGCTTCTCGTGCGAACTGCCCGAGGGACAGGTGTGCTGCGGGATGCCGTGGCTCGACGCGGGCGACTCCGACAAGTTCCGCGAGGCCGCGCAACGCAATGTCGACGCGCTCCTGCCCGCGGTCGAGGCCGGGCGGTCGATCGTCGTCCCCCAGCCGACGTGTGCGTACACGCTGAAAGAGGAGTACCCGGCGTTCCTGGGCACCGACGCGGCGCGGAAGGTCGCGGCGGCCACGTTCGACGCCGCCCAGTTCCTGATGGATGCGAACAAGACCGAGAAGCTCGACACGAACTTCCCGGGAACGACCTACGAGTCGATCGTCTGGCACGCCGCGTGTCACTACCGCGCGCAGCAGATCGGGCCGCGCAGCTCGCAGCTCATGCAGCTCACGGGCGCCAAGGTGCAGATGATCGAACGGTGCAGCGCCATCGACGGGACCTGGGGCCTGCGGGCGGAGAACGTCGAGATGGCGCGCCGCGTCGCCAAGCCGTTGATGGAGAAGGTACGAGAGTCCGAAGCGCAGCTCGTCGCGGGCGACTGCCAGCTCGCGAACGTCGCGATCGAAGACGGGAGCGGGAAGCGCCCGATCCATCCTCTCCAAGTGCTGGCGCGGGCGTACGGACTCGAGGAGGACCCATGAGGAAGCTCACCGTCGACGACATCGTCGAGATGCGTGCGTACGAGCGTGAACGCGACGGCCTCCGTCGGCACATCATCGACCTCAAACGGATCCGTCGGGTCGCACTCGGGCCGATCATGACCATGGTCTTCGAGAACACCGTCACGATGCGCTGGCAGGTGCAGGAGATGGCTCGCGTGGAGCGCATGCTGCGCGACGAGCAGATCGCGCACGAGGTCGAGACGTACAACCAGCTGATCCCCGACCCGGGCGAGCTCTCCGCGACCCTGATGATCGAGCTCACGTCCGAGCCCGCGTTGCGGGAATGGCTGCCGCGCCTGGTCGGGATCCAACAGCACATCGCGGTCGTGCTGCCCGACGGCACGAGCGTTCCGGGTGCGCTGTCGGAGGAGGACGAGCTCCGACTCACGCGTGACGACATCACGGCCGCGGTCCATTTCTTGAAGTTCCGTTTCACCGACGCCGACATCGAGATGTTCGCGAGCGGTCCGGTGCACATCGTGGTCGACCACCCGGAATACGACCAGGACGTGTTGCTGACGCCCGACCAACACTCGGAGCTGCTCACGGATCTCCAGGACCGGTCGTAGATATCCTCCCGGCATCCAACTCCGCATTCGTGTTCGCCGCCTCGATCCCGATGTACCGCTCCCCACGCGCCAGCACGCGGGAGACGCGGGCTACGACCTGACGGCGCGCTCGGCGGTCCACCTCGAGCCCGGCGCCCGGGCCCTGGTTCCCACCGGCATCGCCATCGCGATCCCCGAGGGCTACGCCGGGTTCGTGCAGCCCCGTTCGGGCCTCGCCCTCCGCCACGGCGTGACCTGCCTCAACACACCGGGCCTGATCGACGCGGGGTACCGCGACGAGATCAGCGTGTTGCTCGTGAACCTCGACCCGGCGGGCGCGTTCGACGTGCACCGAGGCGACCGCATCGCGCAGTTGGTGATCCAACGCGTGGAAGACGTCGACTGGCGCGAGGTCGACGAGCTCGACGATTCGGCGCGGGGAACGGGCGGTTGGGGTTCGACCGGCCGGCGCTAGGGTCACCCGGTGCACGACCGCAGATTCCGCTTCGCCATCGCTTGTAGCAAGGGCCGATCGCGCCGGGAGTTCACCGAACTCGCGCGCAAGACCGAGTCGCTCGGCTACTCCACCCTCTTCGTGCCCGACCACTTCGTCGATCACGACCTCGCGCCCACGGTCGCGCTCGCGCACGCGGCCGCGGTGACCGAGCGGTTGCGCATCGGCACCTTCGTGCTCGGCAACGACTACAAGCATCCGGTTGTCTGCGCTCGTGAGATGGCCTCGCTCGACCTCCTTTCCGACGGCCGCCTGGAGCTGGGCATCGGCGCGGGTTGGATGACGGCCGACTACGAAAAGGCCGGGATCCCGCTCGATCGTCCCGGAGTGCGCATCGCCCGGCTCGCGGAGTCGATCACGGTCATGAAGGGCCTGTTCGCGCCCGGCCCGTTCACCTTCCACGGCGAGCACTACAACGTGACCGAGCTCGACGGGATGCCGAAGCCCGTGCAACAGCCCGTGCCGTTCTTCGTGGGCGGTGGCGCGCCGAAGATCCTCGCGCTCGCGGCGCGCGAGGCACAGATCG
>DASYJT010000462.1:0-6185 GCA_035996165.1 Acidimicrobiia bacterium | reverse complement strand
GGCGTCGACATCGCTCCCGCGATGCTGGACGCGGCCCGACGACGCGCCGCGGCACAAGGCATCGACAACGCGTCGTTCGTCGTCGCCGACGCACAGACCGACAGTCTTGGGCCGTCGCAGTTCGATGCCGCGTTCTCGCGGTTCGGCGTGATGTTCTTTGCCGACCCCGTCGCCGCGTTCGCGAACATTCGCGCGAGCTTGCGCAGCGGAGGCGTCTTCGCATTTGCGTGCTGGGACAATCTGTTCGCGAACGAATGGATGTTCCTGCCCGGGTCGGCGGTCGTGCAGGTCACGGGGTCGCTGCCCCCGATGCCCGGACCGGAAGAGCCCGGACCCTTCTCGCTGGCCGATCCCGATCGGGTCGCCGCGCTCGTGCATGACGCCGGGTTTTCGAACGTCACCGTTACCCCTCATGCACAAACGATTGAGATCCCCGAAGCCGAAGTCGAGTCGGTGGCCGCGCTCAGCAGCCGCGTCGGGCCGGTTCGAGAAGCGCTGCGGACCGCGGACGCCGACACCTCTGCTCGCATTACGGATGCCGTCCGGGCAGTGCTCATGGAACGGCTCGACCAGGGATACCTGCGAATGAGCGCGGCCGCCCTCGTCGTCCGAGCCGAGGGCTGACCGCTCCGGTAGACGCCGCGCGGTTCTTAGTGAGCGACCGTGTTGGCGATGGCCTGATACGGCCGGCACGGCTCGTTGCGCAGGCTCGGGCACGCAGGCAACGACGTCGACACACTCACACCGGGAACGACGGGAAGTTTGAGGCTCGACGGCATCGACTGAGAGAACGCGATCGAGGCGGTGCCGATGCCGCTCGGCTCAGTCTGGTCGAACGACCAAATGGGTTGCGTGCCGTTGGGCGAGGCGATCGTCACACGGATGCGCGACCCGGCGCGGTACGCGTGACCCTCGTAATAGAGCGGGACGACGACCTTGACGAATTGACCGGCCGGCATGGGCGAGGCGTCGGCCGCGGTGAAGGTCGGGATCGGCTCGAGCGCGGTGCTCGGCCGTTTGAACATGTTGGTCGAGTTGGTCGAGAGCTTCCGCTCGCTCGCGCGGATCCAACCGTTCTGGACGAACGTCTCGTTCCCGTCCGGGCGCACTTCGCTGATCGTTGCCTGCAGGTCGATGTCGGGCGTCGACGATCGCACCCAGAGGTTGACGGCGCCGCTTCCGACGACCGTGGTGTTCGTGGTGAGGGGCGCCGAGACGTAGGAGACGGCCGTGTCCGACGGATTCTGCTGCCAGTTCCATTGCCACTGCGACGCGTTGCCCCACAACCCACCGGTGCCGGTGTTGGTCCCGTAGTCGGTGGGCGGAAGCGCGTTCGCGTTCGAGCTGAACGAGTTGATCCCCGCACTCGTCGGCGCCGTGTTGGTGAGCACACCACCGGGCCCGAAGTACCAGGTGCGCGCCGCGGTGCCCGCGACGGGCAACGATGAGAAGCTCTGTTCGAAGCCGGGATACGGATCGCCCGGGTTCGCGGTGTTCGTGGGCCCGGCGCCGGCGCCGTTATCGAACAGCACGCGCACTCGCGGAAGCTGGTTGAACGCGGCGAGGGCGGCGTCGTAGGTCGGAATCTCCTGGATGGGGTCGACGGGGAGGGTCACCACGTCGGACTGCGGGAGACCCATCGCCGCCTGGTAGATGACCGGCGCGGCCGCGCGACTGATTGCCGCGTTCTGGATCGGCGCCTGGTGAGCGACGAAGAGTTGCAGGAAGTCGTACCAGCGGTTGTACGTCTCCGGGTCGATCGAGTCGACATGGGCGCCGTTGGTGAACGTGAACCACTTGTGAGTCGTGCCGGTGAAGTGCCGGACGAGCTCCGCGCAGTGTCCGCCTGTCTGTTCGTCTTCCCATTGACACGCCATGAAGACGGGCGCCTTGATCTTGTTGACGAAGGTGACGGGGTCGAGAGGGTCGGCGACTGCTGCGTCGTAGTGAGAGTTGGTCGCGATCTTCGCGTTGAGGTCGGCCGCCTCGCCGTGGAGCACCTGGTTCGCGGCGCACGTCGTATCGCCACTTTGTATTTGCTTGTACGCCCAAGGCTGTCCACTGTTGGGCCCGGCGGGTTGCGCCTCGTTTTGGCGCTGCTGGGCCCAGGCAACTGCGAAGCCGTTGTTGAGGATGCCGCCGGGATAGAGCGTCGTCGCCGTGGCGTCGATGGTCGACAGCGGTGAGATGGCTTCGAGGCTCGGCGGATTGAGCTGGGCCGTGAACAGCTGGCTGATCGCGCCGTAGGAGATGCCCATCATCCCGACCTTGTGGTCCTTCACCCAGGGTTGGTGGGCGATCGTCTCGACCACGTCGTACCCGTCGAGGCTCTGAAGCCGCTCGAAGAAATCGAACGCGCCTCCCGAACAGCCCGTCCCGCGCATGTTCACGTCGACGACCGCGAAGCCCATCAGGTTCGCCAGGACGGCAATACCGTTGGCCGGTCCGGCGGGGTCGGCGTATCCGTAACCCGAGTATTCGATCAGCGTCGGGTAGGGCGGCGCGAACGCGGGGCCACTCGGGATGGGAACGCCGGGCGGCAAGCCCGGCTCGCCCGCGGGGCTGGTCGGCGGATGCACGCTGACCGCGAGCTGCGTGCCGTCGCGGGTCGTGAGATACGTGTATCCATTGTCCGGAATCGATTGGTTGTAGAACCCGGTGTTCCACGGCGCGGCCTGCTCGGAGTGCACTGTGAGGGCTCCCGATTGCAGCCCGTCGGATACTCGGCGCACGTGGTAACCGGCGGCCGGCGGCACGTTGCGGAACAAGAGCCCCCCGAGCGAGTTGGCGATCTGCGTGTAAAGCGTCTGTCCCGACGGCGTGACGAGTTCCATCTGCGTGGAAGGTGCGAGGCCGGTCACGTAGACCTGGCGCGCGCTGCCGGAGGCGGTGAAGGTCGTCGTCGAGGCGGAGGCCCGGGCGGCGGCGGTCATCGAACCGACGACCAGCCCCGTGCTCGCCACGAGCGCCAACGTACGCACGCCTATCCGTGCGCTTGATCGCCAATTCGACATTCGATCCCGCCTCCCTGGAAGTCCAGAACGAGGCCGGAATACCCAACTATCTCGACCTCTAATCGAGATCCATGCGCAGTGATTCCGCCTCGCCGGCCAATGAGAGCCAGTGCTCTTCGGCGGCGTCGACCCGGCTCTGGCTGTCGGCCAGCCTCGCGCTGATGCGCACCAGTTCCTTGTGGTCGGCATTCACCGCGACGAGCGCGGCTTGCACGGTGTCTCGCTCCTCGATTGCTGCGGCGAGCTCACGATCGGCGCGGCCCAGCTGGTGGCGCAGTGTGCTCGGACTCTTCTTCGATACGGGCCTCGCCGCGTTCGGCGTCGCGGTCGGTTGCGGCGCGGGCGCCGCGGACGCGGAACCGGCCGAGCCGGACGGTCGCGCGGCGCGTTGCGCCAGCCATCCGCCGACGCCGCCGCGTACTACCGCGGCTCGACCATTGCCGTCGAGCGCCAGCACCTCGCCCACGGTGCGATCGAGGAACACTCGGTCGTGACTGACGACGACGAGGATGCCGGGCCAGTCGTCGAGGAATTCCTCGAGCGCGCGCAACGTGTCGAGGTCGAGATCGTTCGTCGGCTCGTCGAGCAGTAACACGTTGGGCTGGTCGAGCAACGTGAGCAATAGCTGCAGGCGCCGACGTTCGCCGCCCGACAGCGTGCTGATCGGAGCGAACTGCGCGTCACCGTCGAACCAGAACTGACGCATGAGCTTGACGTCGTCGATCGTGGGCTGGCCCTTGTCGCCGGCGACGGCGTCGCGCACGCGCTGGTTCAGGTCGAGGTCGCGGCCGAGCTGGTCGTAGTAACCGATCTTCACCGTGCGTCCGACCTCGATCGAACCGTGTGTGGGCTGCAATCGGCCGGCGACGAGATCCAACAGCGTGCTCTTGCCGGCGCCGTTGGGGCCGACGACGCCGACGCGATCGCCCGGTTCGAACATGTGGTCGAACGGCCTCAGGACAAGCAGCGATCCCTCGTCGCCACCGGCGCGGGCCCCGGGCCAGGAGAAGCCGACGCCGTGGATCTCGACGCCCTTCGATCCCAATCGGGAGCTGCCCAGCGCCAGGCCGAGCTCGCCCTCGCGCGCTTTCGCCTGGGGGCCGCGGGTGAGGAGCGCGTTGGCGGAGTCGATACGCGCCTTGGGCTTCGACGTACGCGCCGGTGCGCCGCGCCGCAACCACGCGAGCTCTCGTCGCGCGAGGTTCTTGCGCGTCTGCTCCTCGGTCGCGGCCTGCGCCTCGCGTTCGACGCGAGCCGCGAGATATGCCGCGTAGCCGGATCCTCGAGTGCGTTCCTGCGGAACATGGAGGTAGCACGCGCCGCGGTCGATCTCGAGCACCTTGTTGGTGACCCGGTCGAGCACGTGACGGTCGTGGGTCACGAGCAAAAGACCGCCCGGGAACGCGGCGAGCCAATCCTCGAGGTAGGCGATCGCGTCGAGATCGAGGTGGTTGGTCGGCTCGTCGAGGATGAGGGCGTCCCACTCGCGCGCGAGCAGCGCGGCAAGCGCGACGCGCTTCTTCTGGCCGCCCGACAGCTGGTCGGTCGACGCGTCGAGCAGGCCCTCCATGCCCAGGCGCGAAAGCATCGCCTCGCCCTGCCACTCCTGACGATCAAGGCCGTCGCACACCGCCGAGCGCACAGTGCCGGCCGGGAGCACCGGGAGCTGGGGAAGCGCGCCGACCCGAGCGTTGCGGCCGCGGCGCACGACGCCCGCCTCGGGCTCGCGGTCGCCGCTCATGATGGTGAGCAGGGTGGATTTCCCGCAGCCGTTGAGACCGACGACGCCGATGCGATCACCGTCGCTGAGGGTGAGCGAGAGATCGTTGAACAGCGGGCGATTCGGGCGGGAAGCCCGGAGGCCTTGTGCATCGATCAGGATCACGGCTCAGGTTACGGTCGCCGACTTGCTTACGGGGTGTCGACGTCGATGCGGCGGCCCGCGAGCGCCGCGCGCAACTCGTTGAGGGTGGCGAGGTTTTCTTGTGAGGCTTTTCGGTCGCTGTCGGCCATGGCGAGGACCAGCGCTTCGATGACGACGAGGGTCGTGCCGTGACTCGCGAAGAGACCGGGCGCGCCGCGACCGCATTGGAGCGTCGTCATCCCGGCCGTGCCGAGCTTGTGCCCGATCGTGTCGGTGATGAGCACGACGGGAGTCTCGAGCGCAGCGGCGCGTTCGATGAGCACGCGTACGTGTGATTGCGGACGGCCGTACGCGAATACGACAATCGCATCGCCGGGAGCGATGCTGAGCAGCTCGTCGGCGAAGGATGTTCCCGTGTGCACGAGCGCGCTGCTCGGTTTGCCGATCCGTTGCGTCAGGAGCTGGCCGTAGCCGGCGAGGTGCGCCGACGGTCCGACACCGCGCCAGACCACGCGATCGCTGCCGGCGAGCAACGCGACCGCCTCTTGGAACGCGACGGGGGACACATTGCGGGTGAGCACGTCGATCGCCGTGAGGTGATTGCGGATCGTCGATTCGAAGAGGTCGCCGCCCGGCGTCTGCTCGAGCGTTCGCCGCAGTCGCTCGGCGAGCGGTGGCTCGTTGCCGTACGCCGCCAGCGCGCGCCGCAGCTCCGCGAGACCGCTGTAACCCAACGCCTTGGCGGTGCGGACGACGGTCGCGTCACTCGTTCCGAGCTGTTCGGCGAGCGCGGCGGCCGAGAGGAGGGTGGCCTGAGGCCCCAGTTCGAGCAGCGACTCGGCGACCCGGCGCTCCGCGGGCGCGAGGTCGTTGCCCCGCTCGGCGACCCGGGTAGCGAAGGATTCCGTAGCACTTGCTACTTCCGTCGTCATGGTGGTAGCGTACACTACGGTCACGATCGGCCGGTACCTGAGAGGCCTGCGATGCACAACGTCTTGCTGTTTACCGCTGCGTTCCTGGCGTCGGCGGTCGAGATGGTGGAAGCGCTCACCATCGTTCTCGCCGTCGCGGTTACCCGCGGATGGCGCTCGGCCGCGTCGGGCGTCGCCGCGGCCCTCGCCGGTTTGGTGGTGATCGTCGTCGGGTTCGGCCCCGCGATCACGCAACTTCCGATCGACGCGCTGCGGGTCGTGGTCGGCTCGGTGTTGCTGATCTTCGGGTTGCAGTGGTTACGCAAAGCGATCCTGCGCGCGAGCGGACTCAAAGCCCTCCACGACGAAGACGCGATCTATCAGGCGGAGGTCGAC
>DASYJT010000461.1:0-7134 GCA_035996165.1 Acidimicrobiia bacterium | reverse complement strand
TCATCGCCAAGCCGGACGAGCTGGCGAGCATCCGCGGCGACGCCCTCGCGACGATCGGGTACTTCGCCAACTGGCGGGCGATCGCGACGAGCCACGACTACTGGGCGATGTTCCGGAACCCTTCGCCGCTCGACCACACATGGAGCCTGGCGATCGAGGAGCAGTTCTACCTGCTCTGGCCGCTGGTGGTCGCCGCGCTGGTGCTCCGCCGCCGGGCCACGATCGCGGCCCGGCGGGTGCTCGTGACCGCGATCGTGCTCGCCACGGCGTCGGTCGTCTGGATGCTCTACCTCTACGACCCGGCCAACCCGTCGCGCGCCTACTACGGGACCGACACGCGGATCGCGTCGATCCTGATCGGTGCCGCGCTCGCGGCGTGGCTCGCGTTGCGCGGCCCGGCGCGCGCACGATTCAGTCGCATCGCCCTCGAAGGCGCGGCGACGGCGGCGGCCGGATTCCTCGCGCTCGCGTGGACGCGCTTCTCCGGTTCGTCCGACATGTTGTATCGAGGCGGGCTTGTGATCTGCGCGGTGGCGACGGCGGTCGTGATCGCAGCCGCCGTCGATCCGCGGCCGGGGCCGGTCAATCGCGTGCTCTCGTTCCGGCCGTTGCGCGCGCTGGGTCTCGTCAGTTACGGCGTCTATCTCTGGCACTGGCCGCTCTATGTGGTGCTCGACCCGGAACGCGTCCACCTCTCGGGGTGGCCGTTGCTCGGCGTGCGCGTCGCAGTAACGCTCGCGGTCTCGGTCGTGTCGTTCGTGTTGGTCGAGCGCCCGATCCGGCACGGCGCGGGATCGTGGTCAACCACCCGGCAGGTCAGCCTCGTGTTCACGACTGCGGTGATTGTGGTCGCCGCGGTCATGCTCGCGACGGTCGGTGCCCCGAAACCGCGCCTCGTCGTCGCCGATCAGATCCGGCCGGCGGCGCCGACGCCGGTAATGCGGGTGCGGTCCGCGAAGCGAGGCGGAATGCGCGCGATCGTGCGCTCGCCGAGAGTGCTCGTCGTCGGCAATTCGATCGCGTTGTATACGGCCGACGAGGGCTTCAAGCGTCTGCGCACGACGCCGAACCTCGACGTCTTGAATCTCGGCTCGATCGGCTGCCGGCTCCTGCCCGAGGTGACGCGCACGAGCTATCCCAGAGGCGGGGTCGCCGCGAGCCAGTCGCGCCCGTGTCGCGACAACTGGGCCCTGGCCGTGCGGCTGTTCCGTCCCGATGCAGTGTTCCTTCTCGTCAACGACGCGACCGATGCCCGGCGCGAGATCGACGGTCATTGGACGCACCCGTGCGAGCCCGCATACGACACCGTGCTCGAGCGTGAGCTCCGCTCCCAGGTCAGGCTGCTCGCGGCGGGCGGCGCACGCGTCGTCGTCACGACGGCCGCGTACTCGGGATTTCCGTACGAACCGCGCGAGTGGTACCAGTACGACGACTGCCAGAACGCGATCTTCCGGCGGGTCGCCACGAGCGAGCCGCACGCGGTGTTGGCCGACATCTTCTCGTGGATCTGCCCACAGGCCGAGGCGAGGTGCGCCGCGCATCTCGGCCCGGTCGTCCTTCGGCCCGACGGCGTGCACTTCCGCGACGCATCCGCCCGACTCGTCGCCGCCTGGTTGATCGGGGAGGCCCAGCGCCACCACGTGCTCACGCACGTTCGGATCGACGGCGCTTATCGCGCGCAGCTCGCGAGCTTGCCTTCGCCCTGACCGTGTCAGTAGCGATCGAACAACGACTAGTGCCGCGCGGCCGGTGCTACGAGCGCCGGGAACGTGCGCGGGTCGCGTACCTCGTGAAGTACGGCCATGACGTCGAGGGCGGTCATGCGTGCCCAGTTGGCGTGTATCGCGTCGGGTTCACTCAAGAGTGAGACGAGAAGCCTGTCGTTGTCGGTCATTGTGTCCTCCTCGGACCGACTCACCCTCCCGCCGAGCCGTGATCAGGTCGTGACCGAAGTGTCACTTCGAGCCATGATGAGGCCGTGGGCACTGAACCGACGATCATGCTGGTACACGGCGCGTGGCACGGAAGTTGGTGCTGGGAGCGGGTGAGGAGCATCCTCGACGCCGACGGGTTCATCACGGCGGCGGTCGACAATCCGTCGGTCACGAAGCCCGGATCCGATCTCCACGCCGACGCCGACAATGTCCGGGCGGCGCTCGATCGCATCGACGGTCCCGTCGTGCTCGTCGGCCACTCGTACGGCGGCGCGGTGATCTCCGACGCCGGCGCTCACCCGAGCGTCGCGCAACTCGTGTACCTCACGGCATTCGCGCTCGACGAGGGGGAGAGCGTCATGCAGAACGCACTCACCGGCGGTGACCACATCGAGCTCGGCGAGGCGATGAAATTCGACGGCGACGCGGTGAGCGTCGATCCAGCGCGCGTCGTGGAATTCTTCTATCACGACTGTGAGCCCGCGGTCGCCGACGCGGCGGCCGCCCGGCTCCTACCGATGTCGATCGCCGCGATGGCCGGTGAATCGCGGGCAGCCGCGTGGCGGACCACTCCGGCGGCGTACATCGTGTGCACCGACGACCGAGCGATACCCCTCGCGCTCCAGCGCTCGTGCGCGGCCCGGATCGGAGAGGTCGTGGAAATGCCGACGAGTCACTCGCCGTTCTTGAGTCGACCCGCCGACCTCGCGCGGGTCATCGCCGAATTGACGGCGCGCGTTTCTTAGAGCGAATCAATAACGGTCGCGAGGTCCGTCAACGACGAGACGCGGCTGTAGTCGGCGTCGAGATGGAGCTCGTACGGGTCCATCAGTACCGGATGCAGACCCGCGGCGCGCGCGCCGACGACGTCGATGCCGGGCATGTCGCCGACGTACCACGCATCGCCGGCTTCGATCGCCATGGCATCGAGCGCGATCTGGAAGATGCGTGGATCGGGCTTCATCACGCCGACGGCACCGGAATCGATCAGGCACTCGACCGCGACACCGACACCGGGACCCACCTGCAGCATCTCCATCTCGGCGAGGCGGGAGCCGATGAGACCGTCGGCGTTGGAGATGATCCCGAGCCGAACTCCTGTCGCGGCCAGCGCGTGGAGTCCGTCGCGGCAACCGGGCAGCTCCCGCAGCCACAACGCGGCGTCGGCGAACTCGCTGTCGAGGTGCTTGTGCACCTCGTCGCGCAGATCGTCGCGGACGTCGCACGCAGTCATGTAGCCGTCGAGATACGCGCGCCACTTCGTCGGCCAGTCGAGCTGCGCGTCGTCGGTCATCGGAAACGCGCGGGCGCCGGCGTAGTGCGCGTGATCGAGTATCTCCGCCGACAGCGTGACCTCGGCCCGCTCGAAGGCGCCGAGGATGCGCTCGTGCACCGGGACGAGGAAGATCCCACCTACGTCGAGGAGCACGGCCTTGGGCCGGGACGGGAACGGTGTCGACACGGCGCCAAAACTATCGGGAGGCCGTAACCCGGCTGGTACCGTTGATCACCATGGAATTCAGACGCATCAACGCTTTGCCGCCGTACGCGTTCGCGCAGATCGATGCGCTGAAGATGTCGCTGCGGCGAGCAGGCGAGGATGTCGTCGACCTCGCGTTCGGCAATCCCGATCTGCCGTCGCCAGACATCGCAGTCGAAAAGCTCATCGAAGCGGTCCGCAACCCGCGCAACCATCGCTACTCGACCAGTCGCGGTATCCCGAAGCTGCGCGAAGCGGTCGCCGCGTTGTACGAGCGCAAGTTCGGGGTGACTCTCGACTTCGAGACCGAGGTGTGCTCCACCATCGGTGCGAAGGAAGGCTTCTCGCACCTGATGCTCGCGCTGGTCGGTCCCGGCGACACCGCGCTCGTGCCCTCGCCGTCGTACCCGATCCACATCTGGGGCCCCATCCTCGCGGGCGCCGGCGTGCACTACGTGCGCATCGGTCCCGATCAGAACTTCTTCGAGAACATGCACAGCGCGTACGAGCAGGCGTGGCCGCGGCCGCGCGTGATCGTCACGTCGTTCCCGCACAACCCCACGACCGCGTGCGTCGATCTCGAGTTCATGACGAAGCTGGTCGCGTTCGCGCGCGAGCGCGACATCATCGTCGTGCACGACTTCGCCTATGCCGATCTCGGGTTCGACGGCTACGACCCCCCGTCGATCCTGCAGGTTCCGGGCGCGAAGGACGTTGCCGTCGAGCTCTACACGCTCACGAAGTCGTTCTCGATGGCGGGTTGGCGCATGGGTTTCCTCGTCGGCAACGCCGAGATCGTCGCCGCGCTCGCCAAGCTCAAGTCGTACCTCGACTACGGCACCTTCCAGCCCATCCAGATCGCGGCCACGGTCGCGATGAACGAGGCGCCCGACTTCCCGACCGAGGTCAACGCGATCTACAAGGGCCGGCGCGACACTCTGATCGACGGTCTCGACCGCATCGGCTGGCACATCGAGAAGCCCAAGGGAACCATGTTCGTGTGGGCGCCGATCCCCGAGCCGTACGCGGAGATGACGAGCATCGAGTTCACGACGATGTGCGTGCAGGAGGCGAAGGTCGCGCTGTCGCCCGGCTCGGGGTTCGGTCCCGGCGGCGAGGGTTACGTGCGGTTCGCCCTGGTCGAGAACGAAAAGCGCATCCAGCAAGCCATGCGCCAAATTCGCAAGGGCCTCACGAAACTGGGTTAGTTACACAACCCGTTCAGGCAGAAGGCCACACAGAGGTCGGCGACCTCGTCGACCGGGAGGCTGGCGTCGATCAGCGCGTGCCGGGTGAGCTCGGCCACCACGCCGTGGATCGCGTGCGCGAGGAGCGCGGGATCCTGGTCGGCGATGCGGCCGTCGACGATGCCGTCCTTCAGGTGGCGGATCGTGTCGGCGATCGCGATCTCACGGTTGCGGGCGAGCACCGGCGCGAACGTCTCGTCGGTCGCCGCGAACTGGATGATCGCGAAGTACTCGCGGTGCTCGGCGAACCACGAGAGTGAGGCCCGGATACCGATCTCGATGCGCCGCACCGGGTCCGCCTCGTCGCCGATCGCCTGCTGTTGGCGCTTGCGCAGATCGTGGTTCGACGCCTTCAGCAGCTCGGTGAGCAGCTCGTCTTTCGACGCGAAGTACCAGTAGAAGACGCCTTTGCCGACGCCGAGGGACGCCACGATGTCGGCGACGGAGGTGGGGTGGTAGCCCCGTTCGGCGAAGAGGCGGGCGCCGCACTCCATCAATTGGTCGCGCCGTTCACGACCCCTCGGAGTGAGCTTGCGCCGCATCGGGGCGAGCGTAGCTCCGCCCTTGACCGCTCGGTCAGTTTCCTTGGGAGCGCCCGGCGCACCCGCGGGCGCGCCCGAACTGAGCAAATTGTCAGGAGAGCGTCAACTGCTGTTCGCGCGTCCGTGACATCCCGGGAACCGAACGGCCATGTCGATCGCGCACACTGAGCACGTCGAAGGAGGACCCCCCGATGCTCCGCCTACTTCTCCGCCTGACGCCCGCCAACCTTTTGCACGAGTTCGGAACCGGAAGGGCGCTCGACAACGCCGCACGCGATCGCGAGGAGGTCGCCCGGATGACGGCGATCGTCGATGCGCTCGCCGGTCGGCTGAGTCCGGCGGAGGTCGCCGTCGATCTCACGACTGCCGTCGATCTCACCACCGCCGCCTGACTTCCCGCCGCCTGAGTTCCAATCGTCCGATCCCCGGTGCACGGGGCGGTTTGCGGCGTACGCTGACTGTCCTTGTACTGGATCGTCAAGTTCGTCGTCACGCCGTTCGTGCGCGTCTTCGTGCGCGTCCGGGTCGAGGGCCGCGAAAACGTGCCGCGCCGGGGGCCGGTGATCCTCGCGTCGAACCACCGATCGTTCCTCGATTCGATCTTCATCCCGTTGGTGATGCGTCGGCGGGTGACCTTCGTGGCCAAGGCCGAGTACTTCGACGACCCGAAGACCGCCTGGTTCTTCCGGAGCTGCGGGCAGATCCCGATCCGGCGCGAAGGCGGGAGCGCGAGCGAGCGCGCGCTGGAGTCGGCGACCGAGGTGCTGCGCTCGCGCAATGTGTTCGCGATCTATCCGGAAGGCACGCGCACGCGCGATGGCCTCATGCACCGCGGCCACACCGGAGTCGCCCGCCTCGCGCTGCGGTGCAACGTGCCGATCGTCCCGGTGGGGTTGGTCGGCACCGACGAGGTGCAACCCGTCGACTCGAGGCTCCCGAAACTGTTCCGGCGGGTGACGATCCGGTTCGGCGAGCCCGTCGACCCGGATCGCTACGCCGGCCGCGAGCACGACCGCATGGCGTTGCGGGAGCTCACCGACGAGGTGATGTACGAGATCGGCCAGCTGTCGGGCTACGAGTACGTCGACACGTACGCCACGAAGCACGCGGAGAACATTCCCACCGAGGCGGCGCGCATCGCGAGCTACGCCGACGCGCGGAGCCCGGTGTCGGCGGCTTCGTAACACCCGTCGCGCGGGCGGTCAGGTCGACGGTTCGTGCGACCAGTCGCGCGAACGCTCCACCGCGCGGGCCCACGTGGCGCGCCGTGCGGTGCGGTCGGCGTCGGTCATCGCCGGCGCGAACGACGCGTCGGCGGTCCACTGCGCGTTGACCGCTTCCGGTGAATCCCACACGCCCTCGGCGACGCCGGCGAGGAACGCGGCGCCGAGCGCGGTCGTCTCTTGGATCGCCGCCCGGCGCACCGGAACTCCGAGCAGATCGGCCTGGAACTGGCACAACGTGTCCATGACCGACGCCCCGCCGTCGACGCGCATCTCGGCGGGCGCGGCCCCGGTCGCGAGCGTGATCGCGTCGACGACGTCGGTGGTCTGGAACGCCATCGCCTCGATCACGGCCCGCGCCAGGTGCGCGCGCGTGGTGCCGCGGGTGATGCCGACGATCGTGCCGCGCGCGTACGGGTCCCACCACGGCGAGCCGAGCCCGGTGAACGCGGGGACGATGTACACGCCCCCGGAGTCGGGCACCGTTGCGGCGAGCGGACCTATCTCGGATGCTTCCCCGATGAGGCCCAAGCCGTCGCGCAGCCACTGGATGGCGGCGCCGGTCACGAAGACGGCGCCTTCCATCGCATAGGTCACCGGGCCCGGTCCGAGCGACCACGCAACGGTGGTCAGCAGGCCGTCGACCGGTTCCGGCAAGCGGGTGCCGATGTTCGTCAACACGAACGAACCGGTGCCGTACGTGTTCTT
>DASYJT010000460.1:0-11822 GCA_035996165.1 Acidimicrobiia bacterium | reverse complement strand
AGGTGCTCGATCAGGTCGAGGTCGCGCTCGAGCGCGAGCGTGGGGTTCTGCCCGGTCGGGTGGAACGGGGCCATGAAGAGTCCGAAGCGCATCGCGCCATTGGACCCGCGACTTGACCGATCGGTCAACTTGCGAATGCGGATCCGGCTACGGCAGCTGGGAGTCGACCCACGCTTTGAGCGCGGGGCCGGTCTCGTAACTCGTGATGAGCGCGTAGCGGGGTTCGGTTCCCTTGTGCACGACCACGTGCCAGAGGCGCTGCGTGTCGACGAGGAACCGTGAACCCTTGTGCAGCGGGACGCGCGCTTCCGTGCCGGGGTCGGGCAGACCGTCGGGGCCGGTGTCCATCAACAGCATGTAGCTGTCGGGGTTGTCGGTGAGCTCGAGCCAGATGCGAACGACCCAACCGTCGGTCGGCGGATTGAACCGGTTGTTGTCGTCGCGGTGGAAGCTACGAAACGCGAGATCGTGGTCCTGCGGCTCGAGCTTGATCGTGCGCACACGTCCGAAGTCGGCGCCGACGCTCTCGACGTAGTGCTTGATCGTCGGGCACTTCTCCGCGTTGCTCGTGAACCGCGCGCCCTTGTCGGGTCGCTCATCGCCGGCGTTCCAAAAGCCCCGGCAGTCGAGCTCACCGTCGGCCGTGGCGATCGGCGCGAAGTTGGTGTCGCCGCCGCTCTTCCAGTCCATGTACTCGAGGTCGAGGTACTCGTGCGCGGGGATCTCGAACGGCAGGTCGGTGAGCTGTACGAAGCCGCGCGCCGCGAGGGCGTCGAGCCGCGGATGCGGGGTGTCGAGCGGGATCTCGCACGACCAGTGGTCGGCGTTCGGCCAGAACGCGGTTGCCATTGCGGGAAGTCTACGGGCGAAGACCGTGGGCCGTAGGTCCGGTCTTCAGCACCCGGCCCGCGAGCTCGGCGAACTCGCACAACAAGGGTCGAGTGTCGCGCGGGTCGATGATCTCTTCGACGAGGAATGCCTCGGCCGTCTTGAAGGGCGATTGGCGGGCCGTGAGCCGCTGCTCGATCTCGGCGCGCAGTGCATCCGGATCGTCGGCCGCTTCCAGCTGCGCTTTGTACGCGGCTTCGATGCCGCCCTCGAGCGGAAGGCTGCCCCAATTGCCCGACGGCCAGGCGAATCGGTACGACAGCTTCGACGCGTCCTGATGCGCCGCGCCCGCGACGCCGTAGACCTTCCGGACGATGACGGAGCACCACGGCGTGGTCGCCTGGTAGATCGCGGCGAGCGCCCGCGCGCCGTAACGAATCGTCGCGGCCTTCTCGGCTTCGGTGCCGATGACGAAGCCGGGATTGTCGACGAAGTGCACGACCGGTAGGTGGAAGGTCTGCGCGAGGTCGACGAAGCGCGTCACCTTCTCGGACGCCGACGCGGTCCAACCGCCCGCGTAGAAGTACGGGTCGTTGGCCAGCACTGCGACCGGGCGGCCGTCGAGGCGGGCGAGTCCTGTCACCGCGCTGCGCCCGTTGTTCCGGCCGAGCTCGAACCACGAATCGCGGTCGACGACCGCCTCGATGATCGGCCGCACCTTGTAGACCTTGCGCCGCGCCCGCGGGATCGCGCTCAGCAGCGACTCGTCGCGCCGATTCGGGTCGTCGTCGAGCGTGGGCGAACGGGGAGGGAGCTCGTCGACCGACGACGGAAGGTACGACAGGAACCGGCGCACGCGTTCGAACGCATCGGCCTCGGACGCGACCTCGTCATCGACCGCGCCGTTGCGAGTGTGTATCGCGCTCCCGCCGAGCGTCTCCTTGTCGACATCTTCGCCGAGCCGCGCGACCACCGGTGGTCCCGCGACGAACAGTTGTGACGTTCCCTTGACCATCACGCTGTAGTGACTGCTGACGACGCGCGCGGCGCCGAGCCCGGCGACGGAGCCCAGGCAACACGAGACCACCGGGACGGTCGCGAGGTTGGCGACGACGTGTTCCCAGCCGGGATTGAACGGGACGAACGAACGCCGTTCGGTCTCGAGTGACTTCACGGAACCGCCGCCACCCGACCCGTCGACCAGACGCACGATCGGCATCCGGAGCTCACGCGCAAGGCGCTCGGCGTGCACCTGTTTCTGGAAGATCGACGCGTCGGCGGCGCCGCCGCGCACGGTGAAGTCGTCGCCTCCGACAACCACCGGGCGCCCGTCGATCCGCCCGCGACCCATGACGAAGTTCGCGGGGGTCACGTCGACGAGGTTGCCGTCGTCGTCGTAGGTCGCCCGACCGGTCAGTGCGCCGACCTCGTGGAACGTGCCCGCGTCGAGCAGCGCGTCGATGCGTTCCCGAACGGTCAGCTTGCCCTGGGAGTGGTGCCGCTCGACCTTCTCCGCGCCACCCATGCGTTGCGCGAGCTCGTTCCGACGCGCCAGCTCCTCGAGCTCGGGCTCCCAACTCACGTGAACGCGTGGGTCACAGGGGGAGGTTGCCCGTCGCGCCCGCGGTGCTCCCGGTGTCGCGGAACGCGGAGATCGCCCGTTCGGCCGTGCGCATCAAGTGGATCTCGTCGGCGCCGTCTGCGAAGCGAGCCCAGCGGGCGTGCAGGAACATGTCGGCGAGTGGTGTGTCCTTCGAGTAGCCGAGCGCACCGTGCACCTGGATCGCGCGGTCGATGATCCGGTTCAGCGCGTTCGCGACGAAGTGCTTCGTCATCGAGACCTCGCTCTTGAAGTCTTCCTTGCGATCGATCTTGTACGCCGAGTGCAGCACCATCAGCTTGCACTGGTACAGCTCGATCGTCGACTCCGCGATCATCCACTGGATGCCCTGCTTCTCGGCGAGCAACGACCCGTGTGAGTAGCGGTTGAGCGAACGTTCGACCATGAGGTCGAGCGCCATCTCGGCCTGCGCGATCCAGCGCATGCAGTGCGCGAGACGAGCCGGCCCGAGCCGGTACTGACCGAGCAGGTGCCCTTGCCCACGCCCGCCGAGCATCTGGTCGTTGTGCACGCGCAGATCTTCGATGCGGATCTCGGAGTGACCGCCGGGCCCGTGCATGGTCTCGATCTCGCGCACCTCGGTCCAGCCGTCTTGCGGGAGGTCGATGATGAACGCGGTGTTCGCGGCCTGCGGGATGTCGGGATCCTCTTCGGTGCGGGCGATCAGGATCGCAAAACGCGCCCGGTGCGCGTTGCTGATGAACCACTTGTGCCCACTGATGACCCACTCGTCGCCGTCGGGGTAACCCCACGTCTTGATGAGCGTCGGGTCGGAGCCGGCGACTTCCGGCTCGGTCATCGCGAAGCACGAAGCCGACGTGCCCTCGCACAACGGCTTCAGGTACTTCTGCTTCTGCATCTCGGTACCCCAGTGCAACAGCGTGTGCATGTTGCCCTCGTCGGGCGCCTGCGCGTTGATGGCGAACGGACCGAAGCTCGAACGGGCGGCTTCGGCCTGCACCATCGCGAGCTCGACGTGGCCGAGCCCCATGCCGCCCCACTCCTCGGGCATGTGCGGCAACCACAGGCCGCGCTTCTGGGCGGCGGTGCGCATCTCGACGATGCCTTCGATGAGTTGCTTGCGGTCGTTGCGGTCCCAGCGCTTCTCGATGGGACGCACGACCTCGTCGATCAGCGACCGCACGCGGTTGCGGATCTCTTCGAGCTCGGGGGTAAGGCTGAAGTCGATGGCCATCCCCGCAGTGTCGTGCCGCCTTGACCGAGTGGTCAAGGCGGCACGTGATCTAAGGCGCCGCGACCGTGACCGGGATGTCGGCCGTTGCAACGACCTTGCCGGTCGAACGCTCGTGTGCCGTTGCATGCAGGACGGTCGAACCTGTGCCTTTCGGGGCGAGATCCGGCGACTCGCTCAGGGCGACTCCGGTCGCTTCGCTGCGCAGCGAACCGGCGCCGAAACGGAATTGTGCGACTGCCGGATCGTTGATCTTCCAGTCGTACGTGAAGGCGCTCGGGTCGGAAACCGCTTTACAGGTTGCGGTATCGAGCAACGCTGTGGTCCCCGTGCCGAACCCGGTCGTCGCGTCGTTGACCATCGAGACGGTGGCATATGACGGCGCGAGCGCGTACTTCGTCGTCGGATGTGCGCACTGGGCGGGCGGGAGGAACGCCTGCAGCTTCAGGTTCGAGATGCGCAGATGGCCCGTGCCGTCGGTCGCGGCGAAGTCGACGTTGCCGGCGAACGGTTGCCCGAGCGGGGAACGGAAGTACGTGCTGGGACTGTGATACATGATCCAGTCGCCAGAGGCGTGGCCGTTGTACGTGCGGAGCTCCGTCGCCCACCAGTCGTGCCCGTCGGACGCGAAATACATGTAGAGGCGCATCTCCACGCCTCGCTCGCGCCAGGTCAGCTCGAGCGTCGTGTACTTGCTGTCTCCGGGATCGCTGTGCACGTCGACAACCTGCCCGGACGACGTGAATTGCCGACCCTCGGCGTCGATCAGCAACGCGTCCGCGGTGAATCCCACCTGAGGAGTCGCGAAGTGCACCGGCACCGCGGCACCGGGTTGGCCCGCGACGTTGATGCCGCGTCCGGGCGCGAGCGCGACGACGCCGACGACCAGCGCGACCGCGGCCGCGGTCCCGACGATCGCGGCGAGCGTGGATCGCGTGCGGCGCGGTTGCGCGAGCGTGGTCACTGTCGCCAGCGGAGGGTCGTCCCAGGCGCGCGCCGTTACCGGCAGCGCGCTGGCCTGCTGCTCGAACAGCTCGCGCAGTTGCGTCTCGACGTCGTCGTGCATGGTCGGACTCATTCTTCGATTCCTTTCCTGAGCGCGGCGAGCGCGCGTGAGGTCAGCGACTTCACCGTTCCGGGCCGGCAACCGAGCGCGTCGGCGATCTCGGCTTCGCTCAGACCCATGTAGTACCGCAGCACCAGCGCCGCACGTTGCCGATAGGGAAGCTCGGCGACCGCGTCGGCGAGCAGATCGAACGTGAGCTCGGTGGATGCCGAGGTCGCGACGAGGGGAAGCTTCACGCGTTCCGTGTGTCGGCGCGATTGCCAACTCCGGCACGCGTTGACGACGGCCGTGCGCAGGTACGCGTTCGGATTCTCGATGCGCGACCACTTCGGGTACACGCGTGCGAAGGCCTCCTGCGCGAGGTCTTCGCCCACGCGTGCATCCTGGGTGAGCAGGGCGGCGAGCCGGGCCGCGCCCGGCCATGTCGCCCGGTAGAACGCGGCGAAGTCGGTTGTCGGCGCCGCCGCTTCGCCCGGTGCTCTCGGTTGCGTCATCGCCACGTCCGGCTCCTCGGCGTTCTCGAGCTGACTTCACCCCGTCAGAGATCCAGACCGGTGAACCACGACTTCGGTTCCATCGCCCCCGAACACCGCGAGACCGCCTCGGTAGTCTCGCCTCCGTGCTTGCCGCCGTCGCCCGCCGTGGTGCCCTCGTGGTCGAGGAGGTCGCCGATCCGGTTCCGGGCCCCGGCGACGCGTTGGTGGCGGTGAAGGCGTGCGGCATCTGCGGCTCCGACCTCCACGCGCTGCACTACGCCGACGAGCTGGTCGCCATCACACGCGAGATGGGTGTCCCGATCGCGTTCGATCCGCACCGCGACTTCATCATGGGGCACGAGTTCACCGCCGAGGTGCTCGAGCTCGGTCCGCAGACCGACGGCGCGCCGGTCGAGGTCGGCGACCTCGTCACTTCGCTACCGATCGCGCTCACGCCCACCGGGATGGAACCGGTCGGCGCGTACTCGAACATCTACAACGGTGCGTACGCGGAGCGGATGCGATTGAC
Organism: Acidimicrobiia bacterium; assembly: GCA_035996165.1. Lineage (GTDB taxonomy): Bacteria > Actinomycetota > Acidimicrobiia > IMCC26256 > PALSA-610 > PALSA-610. The sequence continues at coordinate 6,110 of DASYJT010000460.1, read as the reverse complement.
CGCCGGTCTGTGCATGAAGGTCCCGAACGGTCTCGACCACCGCCGCGCCGCGTTGACCGAACCGATGTCGGTCGGACGGCACGCGGTCGCGCGTGCCGCGGTGACCCGGAACGAAGCAGCCGTTGTCCTCGGGGCCGGACCGGTCGGCCTCGCCGTCGTCGCCGAGCTCCGCCGGATTGGTATCGAGACGATCGTCGTCTCCGACTACTCGCCTCGCCGCCGGGCGGTCGCGGTCGCGATGGGAGCGAGCGTCGCCGTCGATCCCGCCGTCGACGACCCGATGGAGGCGTGGACGGCCGCCGACGGCCGGCGCGTCCCGGTCGTGTTCGACGCGATCGGGGTCCCCGGGACGTTGGAGGCCGTGATCAAGGCGGCGCCCGCGATGGGTCGCGTGTGCATCGTCGGATCGTGCATGCAGTCCGACACCGTGCGGCCACTCGTCGCGCAGACGAAACAGCTCACCATCGTGTTCTCGTTCGCATACGACCCGTTCGAGTTCGGCGACACGCTGCGGGCGATCGCCGAAGGTGAGATCGACGTGACGCCGATGATCACCGGAACGTGCGGTGTCGACGGCGTTCCCGCCGCGTTCGACGCGCTCGGGCATCCCGAAGAGCACGTCAAGATCCTCGTCGAGCCCGGAGGCCCGGCGACACCGACAGCTATTTGACGGAGCTCGCTCTAGCTCTCGATCTTCTTCTTCAACTCGACGACGGAGCCCTCGTAGATCGGCACGAACAGGCCGAGCAGGTCGTCGGGTGAGACTTCGACCGACCACGTGACGTGCGAGCCGCTGCCTTCGGGCTCGACCGCGATGGTCGCGAGGTGTGACTCGAGGTTGCCCATCGGCGATTCCACGACGGAGTACGAGATCGTGCGCGCGTTGTCGTCGATGCCGCGCAGCTTCTCCTTCACGGAGATGCCCATCATCCCGATCGTGCGGACGTCGCCCTCGACGACGCACGTCTCGACGCCCGGCATCCAGGTTTCGAGACCGCCGAACTCGCGCACCAGCTTCCACACTTCGTCGGGGCTGCGATCGATCGAGACTTCTGCTTTTCCTCCGGCCATCGGGACATCATGCACGCCGAGGCCGGTTCGTGTCAGGTCGATGCCGTATCCGCCGTGGTCAACGCGGCTCCGGGTGTCGCGAACGCGCCGCGGCGCCAACGGTCGGGGGTGCTGAGGATCGCCCGGGGATAGTCCTCCCACATCCAGCGCGCGAAGTTGCGGCGCGTCCATGGCGTGAGGTCGGCCGCGAGAATCGCGGCCCGCGCTCCAACGGGGTGGCGGAGGATGTGCTGGAGCAGTTGGGCGAAACGGAGATCGCGCCCGAGGGCGCGGTGCACGAGCCGCGCGTAGTCGGCGCCGGTCGCGATCGCCTCGGCGGCCAGCATGCCGGTCTCGATCGCCTGCGCGATTCCCTCGCCGGTCATCGGATCGACCACTCCCGCCGCGTCGCCGGCGAAGAGCACGCGTCCGTGTTCGAGACGCGCCGGTTCGTAACGCGTCGGGATCGGCCACGCGTGCACCGCCTCCACGGGTCGCGCGTTCGGCCCGAGAATGTCGCGCACCAACGGTCGCGCCAGCAGATCGGGCCACAGGTCTTTCAGCTCGCGGCCGGTGCGGCCGTCGGATCGCAACACGCCGTACCCGACGTTGGCGCGGCCACCGGGGAGCGGGAACACCCATGCGTATCCGGGGAGAAGATCGCGTTCGAACAGCACCCAGAGCCGGTCGTCGTCGACGCCCTCGAAGTACTGACGCACGGCATGCCACTCGCCGAGATCACGGGACGCGCCGGGCTCGAGCGCGCGTCGCACGGTCGACCAGTGGCCGTCGGCCGCGATCACATAGGTGCTCGAGATGGTCGACCCGGAAGCGAGCGTGAGCTCGACCGCGTTGTCGACTTCTTTCACCTCCTCGATCCCGTCGCCCTCGCGCACCGCGACACCTCGGCGGCGCGCGACCTGCACCAACGCCGCGTCGAGCGAGCGGCGCGGCACCACCGCGGCATGGGCGCCGTTCGACGCGATCGGCAGCCGTACCCGCCGACCGCTCGGCGACACGAGGATCGTCTCGTGTACGAAGGCGGGTTCCGCGGCCCCCAGTTCGGCCGCGGACACGCCGAGTCGTTCGAGGAGCCGGAGCGCGTTGGCGGTCAGGCCGTCGCCGCACGTCTTGTCGCGGGGAAACGTCGCCTTGTCGATCCAGACCACCCGGAGCCCGCGCTCGTGCGCCGTGATCGCGGCGGCGGTGCCTGCGGGCCCGGCGCCTACTACGACGACGTCGGCGTGCTCGGCCATCGGTGCGACCGTACCGGCTCCATGGTTCGCGGCCGGTAAACATCCGGCGGCCGAGCCGGTGAGGTTGCCGCCTCGCTCCGGCCGGCTCGATGGCGCTCGAGAGTGCACCGTTTGCACGTTTCGACTTCACGGCCGGAGGATTGGCAGAATCGTGGTTCTCCGAAGCGGCGCCGCGCGCCGATTCGCGCCCAGGAACAGGAGTCGTATGAACGTCGCCGTCTGCGTCAAGCAGATCCCCGACCCGGCTGTGCCGGGCGCGCTCTCGGCCGATCACACCCTCGACCGCAGTGGGAAGCTCATCCTCGACGAGTCAGACAGCTACGGCGTCGAGATGGCGTTGCAGCTCGTCGACGCGGCGGGCGGGGGCGAGGTCGTCCTCATCTCCATCGCGCCCAACGACGAGGTCTCCGGCCTGCGCACCGCCCTCGCGATGGGGGCGGCCAAGGCCATCCTCGTCTCCGATCCGGCGCTCGCCGGATCCGATGCGCTGTCGACCGCCAAGGTGCTCGCGAAGAGCATCCAGCGCGCCGGCGACATCGACCTCGTCCTCGCGGCGACCGAGTCGTCCGACGGCTACACCGGCACCGTGCCCGCCCAGCTCGCGGAGCTGCTCGACTGGCCGGCGCTGACGTTCTCGAAGCACGTCGAGATCGCCGACGGCAAGGCCAAGGTGCAACGCCAGACCGAAGCCGGTTACGACGAGGTCGAGGCTTCGCTGCCCGCGGTCATCAGCGTCACCGCCGGTGTCGTCGAGCCGCGCTACCCGTCGTTCAAAGGGATCATGGCGGCAAAGAACAAGCCGGTCGACAAGGTGACCGTCGCCGATCTCGGTCTCGACGCCGCGCAGGTCGGCTGGGCCGGTGCGCGCCAGGAGATCACGAACGTCTCGCAGGCGCCCGCCCGCCAAGCCGGAGAGAAGTTCGAAGACGACGGCACCGGCGCCGAGAAGCTCGTCGGGTTCCTCGAGCAGTTGAAGGTGGTCTGACGTGAAGGTCTGGGTATTTGCCGAAGCGGTCGACGCCAAGGTCACGACCGCGACCCTCGAGCTCCTCACCAAGGCGCGCGAGATCGGTTCCGAGGTCGAAGCGATCTACGCAGGCTCGGGCGACACCGCGGCGATCGCGGCGAGCGTAGGTTCCTACGGCGCCACGAAGCTGTACGCGATCGATCCCGCCGACGGCCTTCCCGGCCAGATCGCGGCCGCCGCGATCGCGCAGCTCGCCGGTGCCGAGAAGCCCGACGCCATCCTGTTCGCGCAGACGTACGACGGCCGCGACGCGATCGCCCGCTTGTCGGTGAAGCTCGACAAGCCGGTGCTGACCAACGGCATGTCGTTGTCGGCCGACGGTGACTCGCTCTTGTTCGGTACTGCGGTCTTCGGCGGCGTCGTCCTCGTCGACGTGAAGCTCACCGCCGAGGGTCCGGCTCTCATCGCCATCCGCCCGAAGTCGTTCGCGGCCGAGGAATCCGGCGGCGGCCCGGCCGAGGTCTCCGCGGTCGCGCCCGCCGATGCGGGACGCGGGGCGGAAGCCAAGGTGCTCGCGCGTCACGTCGAGGAGCAGCAGGGTCCGAAGCTGGAAGAGGCGGCGGTCGTCGTCTCGGGTGGTCGCGGCATCGGTGCAGCCGAGAACTACGAGCCCCTCGTCGAGGAGCTGGCCAAGCTGCTCAAAGGTGCATGGGGCGCGTCACGCGCGATCGTCGACGCCGGCTGGGTGCCGTACGCGCTGCAGGTCGGTCAGACGGGCAAGACCGTCAAGCCGAAGCTCTACATCGCGTTGGGCATCTCCGGTGCGACCCAGCACCTCGTCGGCATGAAGAACAGCGACAACATCGTCGCGGTGAACAAGGACGGCGAGGCGCCGATCTTCTCGGTCGCCGACCTCGGCATCGTCGGTGACGTGCACAAGGTCGTGCCCGCGCTGATCGAACTGCTGAAGGCGAAGTCGTAGTCGAAGTCGTTATCAGTTCTGGGGCGGAGTAGGTGCCCAGATATCGCCCTCGAGGCGAGTGACCGGATCGTTCGCGGCGCCCAACGCCGCGAACGTTTCGCGTTCGTCCCACATCACCCGCGCCGAAACCACCGCGTCGCGCTCGTGATCGTTCCTCCAGGGCCCGACATCGTGATGCGGCGCGAGCTTGCGCAAGACCGAGGGATAGATCTCGACGACCGTGCGATCACCCGCAGCATCGAACGGCCAGATCGAAACGCCGGCGCCGCGAAGCAGCGCGAGCAGCGGCATTCCTCGCACCGATCCGGCGCCCACTTGCCCGGCGCCCACGAGCTGGAAGATCGACTTCGCGGTCGGATAGCGCTCCTCGCATCTCCGGAATCGTTGCTCCGGGACAACGTGATTGCGGGAGCGCCAGAAGGGCGGCTCGGGCGCGAGCCACTGGTCTCCGGCGCGGGCCGCGAGCGCCCAGACGTCGTCGATCGTCGCGCAACCGTGCCGGAGTGCGAACCACTCCGGAAGGCCGAAGGAGAAATCGAATCCGGCGATCACCGGTGGTGTGCAACTCGAGACGTGCGAGACCGCTTCCTCGCGGGTTGCGATCGGTCGGCTCTCGGCGAGCACGCCGTCGCGGACGATTGCGAGCCAGATCCCCTTGGGCCGGCGCGCACCCGACCAGTCGACGGCAATAATCGTCGGCTCGGTCACCCGAAAACGGTACCGTTCGGCGCATGACCGCAGAAGTAGTTCTCGAAGCTCGCGGTCTCGTGAAGGACTATCGCCGCAATCGCGCGGTCGACGGCGTCGATCTCGTCGTGCACACCGGGGAGCGGGTTGCGCTGCTCGGCCCGAACGGCGCGGGCAAGACCACCACCTTGCTGATGATCCTCGGCGTCGTCTCGCCCGACGAAGGTGCGGTTTCGATCTGCGGTTTCGATCTCGCGCACCATCGGAGCCAGGCCGCCGAGTGCGTCGGTTTCGCCGCCGGGTACCTGCCGCTCACCGAGCGCATGCGCGTGCGTGAGTATCTGCGGCTGTACGGGCAGCTCTACGGCATCGCCGAACCGAACCCCCTGATCGACGAAGGGCTCGAGCGATTTCGCATCTCCGATCTCGCGGGGGCGATGGGGACCGAGTTGTCGTCGGGACAACGCACGCTCATCGGCATCGTTCGGGCCACGTTGCACCGCCCTCGCCTGCTCGTGCTCGACGAACCGACCGCGTCGCTCGATCCCGATGTGGCGCAGCGGGTGCGCGCGGGCCTCCTCGACCTGTGCGACCGCGACGGCACCGCACTGCTGATGACGAGCCACGACATGAGTGATGTCGTGGAGGTGTGCGAGCGCGTCGTGTTCCTCTCGCACGGGAGCATCGTCGCCGACGGATCGCCCGAGACCGTCGCGTCCGAGTACGGCCGCGGCGACCTCACTGGTGTCTTTCTCCATCTGGCCGAGCGTCACGAAGCGGCAGTCGCACAACAGAGCGATCACCTATGACGCAATCGATCGCGATCGACGATCGCCCGAAGCTCACCGGCCGCGCCAAGTCGTGGCTGCGGATGCGCGCGATCGCGCGTCGGCATGCATACGTGCTGGTGCGGAGCCCGCATCGTCTGTTCGACGTCTCGTTGTGGCCGCTCGTCGACGTGTTGCTGTTCGGCTCGCTCGCGGCGTTCGTCGGCACGTCGGGCTCGACTCCGGCGGCCAAGGCCTCCGGGTATCTGCTCGCCGGGATCGTTCTGTGGCACGTCATCTACCAGTCGCAGATCGCGATGAGCACCGGCCTGCTCGAAGAGACGTGGACGCGCAACCTGTTGAACCTGATGGTCACGCCGCTGCGCGAGGTCGAATACCTC
>DASYJT010000459.1:0-16807 GCA_035996165.1 Acidimicrobiia bacterium | reverse complement strand
CCAGGGGACGCACCCGGAAGAGGATCGCGCTGCCCGGGTAGATCGGGCCGACGACGTTCGGGAAACAGAAAACATCGTCGGCGCTCGTCATGAGCTCGGGCGAGAGACCCGACACTTCGAAGCCTCGCTGCGCGAGCAGCTGCACCCGGCGGGTTTGGTATGCCTCCAAGAGCGTCGACCCCGGGGGCGGCCCGGTCGCGCGCAACGCCTCGATCGCGGCGCGTTCCTCCGCCAAGAACGCGCCCCCGAGCCCGCCCACGAGGCTCGCGAGGATCTCGCCTTCGTCGTAGTCGTCCGGCTGCAGATCGAGGCGCGGGCTCGGACGGAGTTGGCGGCGCGCGCCGGGCAGCCGACCGTAGTGCGCGTGCCGTTCGAACTGCTCGTACTCGATGCTGACGTCGTCGGTCCACGGAAGGATCTGCGGGTGAAGGCCCTGCACGTGGTAGCCCTCGTTGAACGCGTCGACGACGGCCTTCCAGTTTGCATCGATGATCGTGCTGAGCGACGCCCGGAGCCGCATCTCGTCGAGGTGGTACGGCGCCAGCAACGTGGGGAGCGGATCGAGGTAGTCGAGCAACGGTTCCGCATTCGGGTCGAGATTGACGAACACGAACCCGCCCCACGTGTCGACGCGCACGGGCGCGAGCGCGAGATCGTCGGGGAGACCAACGAAGTCGTCGCGGTCGGGGACGTCAACCAGGCGGCCGTCGAGCGCGTAGCACCAGCCGTGATACGGACACCGGATCGTGCCGTCGACAAACGATCCGGAGCCCTCGGCGAGGCGCCGGCCGCGGTGCACGCACGCGTTGAAGAACGCGTGCAGCGCGCCCGACGCGGCGCGCACGATTGCGACGGCTTCGTTGCCGATCGCGTACTCGAGGAAGTCGCCCGGCGCGGCGACCTGCTCCTCGCGACACGCGATCTGCCACACGCGCGGCCACAGACGGGCATGCTCGAGCGCCGTGAAGTCGCGAGTGGTGTACCGCTCCTTCGGGACGAAGCCGTCGGCTCGTACGAACATGGGCTGGAGGTCGGTCATGTCAGAATCGGACTGTAGCGGCGACTAGGGGAAGCGTTGCAGTTCAATCTCGCAGATCTCTTCGAGTACGTGGCCGACGCCGTTCCGGTTCGCGAAGCCGCGGTGTGCGGGCCCCACCGCCGTACCTACGCGGTGCTCGACGAGCAGTCGACCCGACTCGCACACGTCCTCGCCGACCTCGGCGCCGGGCCGGGCGCGCACGTGGCTCTGTACATGCACAACTCGATCGCGCACCTCGAAGCGATGTTCGCGTGTTACAAGCTGCGCGCGGTACCGATCAACGTGAACTACCGATACGTCGACGACGAGCTCGCGTACCTCCTCACCGACGCTGACGCGATCGGCATCGTCCACGACGCCGACGCGCGCGACCGCGCCGGACGCGTCGCACCCCGATGCCCCGACATCCGTTTCGTGGTCGACGTCGACGGTCCTGAGTTCCCCGTCTCGCTGGCCGCGGCCTCGGCGGAGCGCGACCCCGGCGCGCGTTCCGGCGACGATCGATACGTGCTCTACACCGGCGGCACCACCGGTATGCCGAAGGGCGTGCTCTGGCGGCACGAGGACATCTTCTTCGGTGCGATGGGCGGCGGCAATCCCGGCGGTCCGCCGATCGAACGCCCGGAAGACATCGTGGTGTCGGTGCTCGGCAATCCCGCGCAACGGTTGAAACCCTTCTTGCCCGAAGGCGACGCGGGGCCCGACCAGTTCGTCTCGCTCGCGCTCGGGCCCCTGATGCATGCGAGTGGTCAATGGTCGGCGATCGGGACCCTGCTCGGGGGCGGCAAGGTCGTGCTGTACGACCGCGACCATGTCGACATGGAGCATGTCCTGGATCTGGTCGAACGCGAGCGCGTGAACGCGATGAACCTCGTCGGCGACGCCAGCGCCCGTCCGCTGCTCGAGACCCTGGCCGCGCATCCGGACGGTTGGGACACCTCGTCGCTGCGCCTCCTCGGCTCGGGCGGCAGCATCTTGTCGGGCGACGCCAAGGAAGCGCTCATGGCGGCGATCACTTCGGTGCTCGCGATCGTCGAAGGCATCGGTTCCTCCGAGTCGCCCGCGCAGGCGGTCGCGGTGACGACCCGGTCGGCGAGCGCGGCAACACCGAGCCGATCCCTCACGTTTTCGGCGAAGGCGGAGACGATCGTGGTCGACGACGACCTACAACCGGTGCCGCCGGGATCCGGCGTTGTCGGCCGCCTCGCCACGCGCGGGCGCGTTCCGATCGGTTACTACAACGACCCCGAGCGAAGTGCGCGCACGTTCGTCGAGATCGACGGCGTGCGCTGGTCGCTGCCCGGCGACATGGCGACCATCGACGCCGACGGCACGGTGCACCTCCTCGGCCGCGGGTCGTTGTGCATCAACACGGGCGGCGAGAAGGTCTATCCGGAGGAGGTCGAAGCGGCGTTGAAGGGCCATCCTGCGGTAGCGGACGCGGTCGTGGTCGGTGTACCCGATCCGCAGTTCGGCCAGCGCGTGGTCGCGATCGTCGCGAGTGCGCCCGGTGCGCCGGCTCCCGACCTCGCCTCGTTGCAGGAGCACTGCCGCGCCCACCTCGCCGGCTACAAGGTCCCCCGCGCCGCGCACACGGTCGACGCGATCGTGCGGACCGCGACGGGCAAAGCCGACTACGCCTGGGCGCGCGAGATCGCGACCGCGCCCGCGCGCTAACGCTTCGGGCGGGGATCGCTCTTCTGGAGCGACGCGATCACGTCGGCGCCGATCGGCAGCGGTGCGCAGCCGTGAGTGGTCCCGCAGACGAAGTCGAACTTCGGCTGGGCGGCGCTGTGACACGACGCGCAGCTGCCTCCGAATCGGTTCAGCACCTGCGCGCCGCCGCGGCTGAGGATCTTCGTTCCCTTCGCCGACGCGTCGAGCGAGAAGAACTCCCAGTCGTTCGTGCTGGGACTGAAGCCCGCGGCGCGCTTGACCATCGCCTCCTGCGGCACGAGCTGGAGGACGGTGCCGACCGGATACCGGCCACCCTTGGGCGACCGGGCGACCGCCAGGGCCTGCGCGAGGTGGCCGCGCCGGTTGCCGACGAAATGATCCTCGACGCGCGTCAGGAGGTTGATGTTGGCGAAATCGGCCGCGGTGAACTTCGCGTCCTCGACCACGACGGTCGTCGGCGGCGTCGGAGCCGTCGCGTGTTTCACGGACGATCCGCCCCCGCACGCGACGAACACGACGGCGGCGAGCCCGATCGCGCTCCCCCACACCCAGCTACTCATCGATATCCCGCGGTCCATCTGAAGACATACGGCCGGCGGGGCCGGGCGGTTCAGCCCCACATGGTCACGGCCCGTCGAACCAGGTCCATTGCCAGGGCGTGATGGTCTCCAGCGGGCCGGCGAACACCGTGCGGCCCGTCGATTCCTCGCGGCGACGCGCGACGACGGGTGCGAGCCGCTGACACATCTCGAGGGGCGGCGCGTCGAGCCAGGTGACCGTCACGCGCCGCTGGTCGTCGGAGAACGACCACGCGCCGGCAACGCCGTCCTGCGCGCAGAGCGCGCCGAGGTGTGCGGTGCGAATTCGTTCCTCGTCGGCCGGATCGTCGCCCGCGGCGATCTCCTCGACCTCGACGTACACACCGAGGTTCGGCCGGTAAGGCACGGCTTCGGGCGAGATCAGGACGCGGGGCGCTACTCCCGCGTCGCAGAACGGGAAGGGCCCCGAGAGCCGCGCCTTGCGGTGGAGATGGAAACGTCCGACCGCGTGCAGATCGCGGCCGAGCTGCATGAACTCGCGCAGCGTGCGTTCGACGGGCTCGGTCATGAGGTACAGCGTCATGTAGTGAACGGCGTCGAGCGGCGGCTCGCTGACCGCGCGCGCCGCGCGGCACGCCGGGGTCGACACCCACCGCTGCCCGTAGGCGACGCCGTCGAGCGGGTACTGCTCGGGCATGTGATCGAGCTGGTGCCACTCGTTGTACGAATGGTGCTCAGCGGGATCGGTGATCTCGGTGAACGAGAAGAATCCGAGCCGGATCTTGTTCATCGTGGGCCGTGATCGCGGACTGCGATCGTCACCCGCGAGGTCGCGCACAGGCGATCGTGGTCGTCGCGCATCTCGACGTCCCAGACCCAACTCATGCGACCGCGGTGAATCGCGACACCGACGCCGTGCACGGTGCCTTCGCTGACCGGGCGCAGGAAGCTCGTGTTGTTCGACATGCCGAGCGGGACCCGCCCTTCGGGAAGCACGCCGCGCGCCGTTCCCATCGACGCCAGTGTCTCCGCGATGGCGGCGTACACACCGCCGTGGATGATCCCCATCGGTTGACACACACCGGGGCGCACCGGCAGATGCCCCGCGCACCGACCGATCTCGTCCGCCGCGTCGACGACGAAGCCGATCGTCGCGTCGAACGCGTCCTCCACTGGGACTCGAAGTTCATAGGGGCCGGTGTCGGTCACGGACGCCGAAGCTAGTGTGGCCCGATGGCTTCGGGCACGTGGGAGAGCCACCACGCGATCACCTCGCTGATGTTCCGCTACACGGAATACATCGATGCGGCCGACTTCGACGCCATCGCCGACCTCATGGCGGACGCCGTCATCACCAACGAAGGTGTCGAGGGCGAGATCGCGGGCGGCGAGGCGATCAAGCAGCTCTACCAGCGCACGAACCGAGTACACGACGACGGAACGCTGCGCACCCGCCACCTCACGGCGAACGTCATCGTCGACATCGAAGAAGCCGCGGGGACGGCCAAGGCGCGGTCGTCGTTCGTCGTCTTCCAACAGACGCCGACGTTGCCGTTGCAACCCATCGTGACGGGGCGCTACCGCGACCAATTCGCGCGCGGCGACCGGGGCTGGCATTTCGCGCGCCGACACATGTTGGTCGACCATGTCGGCGACATCCGCGAGCACCTCGCGTTCGATCTTGCCGCGTTCCAGGAGCAGCACCGGAAGTAGTGGCCGCCGCGCGCCGTCTCCTCGTCGTCTACCACTCGCGGTCGGGCGGCACCCAGGCACTCGCCGACGCCGCGATCGCCGGCGCCACGAGCGACGAGATCGACGACGTCGAAGTGCGCGTGGCGCGCGCGTTCGACGCGACCGGCGACGACGTCCGGTGGTGCGACGGCATCGTGCTCGGCACGCCCGAGAACTTCGGGTACATGAGCGGGGCGTTGAAGGATTTCCTCGAGCGGATCTACTACGACCTGCTGGAGCAGACCCGTGGGCTGCCGTACGCGCTGTTCGTCAAAGGCGGTCACGACGGCGAAGGCGCCGTCCGCAGCGTCGAACGCATCGTGACCGGCTTGAGCTGGAAAGCCGTGCTCGCGCCCGTCCTGGTCGTGGGCGACATCGACGACGCCGCACTCGAACGGTGCCGTGAGCTCGGGATCACGTTCGCGGCCGGCCTCGAAGCCGGGGTGTTCTGATCAGGTCAGAAAAGTCCCTGTGGTATCAGCGCGCCGATCTGCGCCGAGAACGGCTGTATCGCCGCCGCGAAGGTGAGGCAGGCGGCCGAGAGGATCGGATTGTTCACGACGGGCACCCCGGCGAGGAGTGCGCATCCGAGCGAAGGTGACTGAAGGAAGGTCTGCAACAGGAACGAGCCTTCACCCCCCACCACGAGTGCGCAGCCGAATGTGAGCGGCGTGATGTCGACGCCCAGGAGCTGGGCCGTGGCGCCCAGCGTGTTGCAGGCCGCGAGGATCGCCTGGCCCACCGCGGGCGGGATGGGATTCGGCTTTACCGTCGTGGTGGTCGGCGGCACCGTCGTGGTCGTCGGCGCCAACGTGGTCGTGGTCGGCGCGAGCGTGGTGGTCGTCGTGGTCGGCGGCACCGTCGTGGTCGTCGACGTTGTGGTCGTCGTCGGCGGCGGCACCGTGCCCACGACGTACGTCGACGGCGACCCGTAGCTCACCTTGAGCAGGCCTTTGGCCGAGGCGCACGCCGCGTTCCAAGCCGCCCGGTCCATGCTCGAGACGATGTGCACGTGCAACGGTTGACCCTTGAACATGCCCGCCGTCTTCACCGTGCCCACAACGTCGAAGGTCACCGGCGCGTCAGTCGCCATCGGACCGAAGGTCACCGGCGCCGTGAAGGTCGTCACCTTGGTGGTGCCGTTCATCAGCTTCGACGTCGACGAGCGAGCCAGCGTCGCGTGCTCGAGATTCGAGCATGTCGGCAGCGGCTGACCCGTCACGGTCTTCTGGAGCGGCCCTCCCGAGAGGAACGTGCCGTTCGTGATCGGCGTCGTGGTGCCGCTGCAACCCGTCATCGTCCCCTTGACGACGACTTGGTTCGTCGTGTTCTTCGTCGCCGCCGTGCTCGTCGTCTTCAGCCCCGGAGTCATCACGATCGAACCGCTGATCGAACACTGCAGCACGCCCGGGCCTCCGCCCGAGGGGACGGTCGTGGTGGTCGTGTGGGCGACCGTCGTCGTCGTCGCGCGCGTCGTGGTCGTGGGTCCCCCGGTGGTCGTCGGGCCCGCGGTGGTCGTGGGACCGGCGGTCGTCGTCGCGCTGGGGTCGACCTGGGTCGTGGTCAGCGTGTTCGCCGGGACCGGACAGGTCGCGATCACGTCGGAGTTACTCACATGCGCGGTCACCGTGACCTCGATCGCGCTGATGGTGATCGTGCCGCTCGCGGGCGCGACGATCTGCGCGGTTGCGTTCGGCGGCACCAAGTGCCCGGGCGGGATGGGTCCCGGAATCGTGGGCACGATGTCGGTACTCGTCACGTCGGTCTGCGCGGGCGTGGGGTTCCCGTTGATCGTCGCGGGTCCGTCGACGGTTCCCGAGCCGGCGACCACCGTCGCACCGCTCACCCGATACGTGGTCTTCAGGTTCTTGTACGAGGAGATCTGCAATCCCTGCGCCGAGCTCGGCAGATCGGCTGGGATCGACGGCATCGAGACGGTGAACACCTCACCCGGCGCGACCGAGTCGGGCGCGATCATCCACACCGAGATGTCCTGGGTCTGAGTGAGGGTGGCGTTGCCGATCTTCGCCGTGCACGAGACCTGCGGGTACGTGTGCTCGGTGCCGTTCGATCCCGTGGCGCCCGACGCTCCCGGCGCCATCAACGCCAGAGCCCCGGCAAACATGATCGAGGCCGCGCTCGCGACCGCGACGAGACGATTCCGACGCTTGTGGAACGCGTGGAACGTAGGACCCGATCGCATGTTTCCCCCTGAACCGCGCGCGCGGACGGCGCTCTGGCTTGCGTTGTTCCCCGGCTGCCGCGATTTCTAAACCAAAATTCCGAATTGTTGCGAATCCGCTGGTCAAGGCGTCGGCCCGGCGGTCAGCCGACGCGGACCGGACGGCGCGGAGTGAACACGAAGGTCGCGCCACCGCTGATCTTGGCGAGCGCAATCTCCGGCGCCTCGGTCGCGGGTTTCGCCGCGGGATCGATTACCGCGTCGTAGGCGAACTGCTCGTCGCCGCGGGTCGCGACCGGCCGACAGGACGCGCGCGGGTTCACGGCCTGCACGATCGCGTCGAGAGCCCGGTCGCCGTCGCCGCCCAGCTGCGCGAACCAGGTGAAGCCGTCGCCCTCCTCCAGGACGGGACTCGGGCCGAGCGCGAACCGGACGCGGAGGTGGTCGACGACCTCGACACGCAGGTCGACATACGTGCGGGGCCAGAACATCGGGTGCAGGCGCAGCAGGTGCGCGATGTCGCCCGCGTCGTGCGCCTGCAGGCCGAGCACCGGGACCAGCCGCTGCGCGGTCATGCCCGCGAGCCCGGCGAAGATCTGCGGCACGAGCTTCAGCGCGGTCTCCTCGCCGTAACGCTCCGAGACGGCGATGAGGAACGACCGCAAAAGGAGGTGGCTCTGCACCGCGACCTCCTGCAGCGCCACGACGAGCGCGCCGTGGGAAAGGTCCTCGAGCTCGAAGTCGGGATCGAAGTCGCCGGAATAGTCGTCCCATCCTCCGGTCTCCGCCCCGTCCGACGCAGGCGTCTCGATCGGGATGCTCGCGATCTTCGAGCGTTCCACGAGCGCGAGGTAGGGATGGGCCTGGACCGGGTCGAACGCGGGATCGATCGTGATCTTCCAGTGGCAGTGCGGCTCGCGACCGGCCGGGACGCGGGGCGGGCGGTGCAGCGGCCGCACCTGCGCCCGCGGGTTCGTCGCGACGGCGGTGGCGTCGAACGTGGGATCCTCGATCGCGTGGCACATCCCGTGCACGTATTCCTCGCCCATGGGCTCGACATCGAGCAACGCACCGCAGTGCGCGAGCCAGAACTCGCCGTGATTCGCGTCGTCGACCCGGCACCGGAAGTCCATGAAGTGGTGCGGTGCGCCGATGTCGAGCTGAATGTTCTTCAGGATCGTCGGCACGTCACCGTTCCCGAAGCGCAGCGCGCGTTGCGTGCGCCGCGAGTAGATCGGGCTCGCGGCCATCCACTCCTCGATCGCGATCTGTTGCATCTCTTCCCGCGTGCGGTCGGTGTGCACCAGCGGCATGCCGACGCGGTCCTGCAGGTGTCCGTGCAACAACCACTCCCGGCCGAGCACCGCGAGCTGGGCGCGCGATAGTTCGTCGAGCTCCATGCTCACTTCTCTTTCGCCGCGGCGATGACCGCGTCGATCTCGGCCATGTCGGCGTCGGTGAGTATCAGGCCGCCCGCGGCGGCGTTGGCCGCGACCTGCTCCGGTCTGGTCGCGCCCGCGATAACGCTGGCGACAACCGGCCGGGCCAACAGCCACGCGAACGCGAGCTCGAGCAGTGAGCGACCTTGGGCGAGGGCCCAGGCGTCGAGCGCCTCGACCCGGTTCATCACCGCGTCGGAGAGCGCCTGCTCCTGACGCTCCTCGGGCATCCCCGCGAGCCGCGTTCCCGCGGGCGGCGCCGCGCCCCGCCGGTACTTGCCCGAGAGCACGCCGCTCGCGAGCGGGAAGTACGGGATGAACGCGACGTCGTGCTTGGCACACGCATCGAGCACGCCCTGCTTCTCCGGGCCGCGGCGCAGCAGGCTGTACTCGTTCTGCACGCTGACGAACCGGGCCCAGCCGTAGTCGGCCGAGATGCGCGCCGACTCCTCGATCATCTCGGGCGAGAAGTTGCTGCAGCCGATCTCGCGGACCTTGCCCGCGCGCACGAGCGCGTCGAGCGCACCGAGCGTCTCCTCGAGGGGTGTCGCCTGGTCGGGGAAGTGCAGCTGGTAGAGATCGATGCGGTCGGTGCCCAGCCGGCGGAGCGAGTCGTCGCACGCGCGCGCGATGTACGCCGCGCTCGCGCCGCCCTTGCGCTCGTCGTCGATCGGTCCGCCGAACTTGGTGGCGATCAGCGCGCGGTCGCGCCGGCCGGCCAGGGCCCGGCCGAGGTATTCCTCGCTCCGAGTACCGCCGTAGATGTCGGCGGTGTCGAAGAGCGTGATGCCGGAGTCGAGCGCGGCATCGACGACCTTCTTCGTCGCGGCCTCGTCGATCCGGCCCCCGAAGTTGTTGCAGCCGAGGCCGATGACCGACACTTCGAGCGAACCGATTGAACGTGTCTCCATGGACCCAGCATGGCTCAGGCGGGCGGCAGATGTCAGACGGGTCGCCCGGACGGTCAGCGCGGCGCGGCCGCCTCGCGCTGGCGCGTCGTGCGGTGCAGCGGATCGGTGTCGAAGACGGGCAACACGTGCTTGCCGAACGTCTCGATCGTCTCGAAGGCGAGGTCGCGTTCCATGCTCGACGACAGCAGGCCGAACACCACCTGATCGACGCCCGCGTCGGCGTATTTGCGGATCGCGGTCTCGACCTCGTCGGGCGTGCCGTACGGCGTCTCACCGGCGCGGATCGACTCGTCCAACTGCTCGGGAGTGGGGTCGGGCAGGAGCGCGGGCCACTCGGGGATCCCGGCCGGGCGCGGGAACGTGTCGAGGTAACGCAACAAGAGGCTCCGGTGGTAGCCCATGCCGAGATCGGCGCCGAGGTCGCGTGCCCGCTGCCCGTCTTCGAGGCACAACAGCTGCGTGGTGACCATGATGTTGTCGTTCACGAAGTCGCCGACGGGTTCCGCGTTGGCGATCTCCTTTTTGTACAACTCGACGAGCGGCTTGACCGACTCCGGCCCGCCGATCGTGAAGCACAGCACGCCGAGCCCCATGCGCGCCGCCTTCGTGAAGGTCGACGGGTTGCCCGCGGCCACCCACATCGGCGGGTGCGGCGCGGAGTACGGCTTGGGCAAGACGTTGCGGGCCGGCATCGAGAAGAACTTGCCGTCGAAGCCCGGATACTCCTCGGGCTTCCACATCTTGCGGAACTCGCCGACGACCTCGTCGAACATGTCGCGCGTGAGATCGGGATCGGTGATGCCGAACCCCTTCTGCTCGGTCGTCGACGAGCCCCGGCCCATGCCGAACTCGAAGCGTCCCTCCGAGAGATGGTCGAGCATCGCGACCCGCTCCGCGACGCGCGCCGGGTGGTTCACCGGCGGCGTGACGTTGAAGATCCCGGAACCGATGTGGATCGACGAGGTCGCGGCCGCGAGGTAGCCGAGGAAGACCTCGTTGGCGGACAGATGCGAGTACTCCGTGAGGAAGTGGTGCTCGGTCGCCCAGGTGTACTTGAAGCCGACGCGCTCGGCGGCCTGCACGATCACCGCTTCGTCCATGATGCGCCGGTGCTCGTCGCCGTTGAACTGCGGCAGCACGCACGCGCTGTTGAAGAGCCCGAATTCCACCGTCGCACCGCTCCTTCGCCGCGCGCGGCGCGGCTCCCGGCTTCGATTGGCGCGTGACGTTACCTGGTACAACGGTGTGGACTGCAGCCTTGGATAGGAGCCCCGCCGTGGACGACCGCGAGCTGATCGACCGGATCACCCACCTCGTTACCGAGGAACAGAAGTTGCAACAGAACCCGGATCACAATCCGGCTCAGCTACGCGAGCTGGAGGTGACACTCGACCAACTCTGGGATCTCCTGCGGCAGCGTCGCAGTCAAGAGGAGTTCGGCCAGGACCCGAGCGTCGTCCACGAACGCGATCCGAAGACGGTCGAGGGTTATCTCCAGTAATACGTGCGGGCGTCTAACGCCGACGGTAGGAGAGGTCGTCGCCGCTGCTGGTCGCGAGGGCGGTGAAGGCCGCGAGCGCGGTGCGCCGGTGCGTCTCCTCGGCGGGCGCGGGCGCGGTCGCGGGCGGCTCGGCCTGCTCGGGTGACGCGTCCTCGGGTGCATCGGCGACCACGGCGACCGGTTCGGGTGCGTCCTCGATCGCGGCGATGTCGGGCGCGACGCGGAACGCGGGCTCGACCATGGTGGGCTCGACAACCGGTGCGGGCTCCGGGCCGGCGGACGGCTCCGGCTCGCGCCGGGCGCGGCGCCGGACGACCTGCGGAGTGGGAGCGTGGCGCCCCGCGATACGCAGCGGCAGCGGGGGCGGCTCCTCCTCGTTGCGTTGCGACGAATCTTCCGAAGATTCTTCGCAACGGGGCGCTGGGGCAGGTGGGGCCCCGAGCGATTCGGCGGGCGCCTCGGCGACGACGGGGTGTGCGGGCGCGGCCGCCTGCAGCTCGGCCACCGTCGCGCGCGCGGCCGCGAGCTCGTCTCCGAGCATCGCGGCGTGCGCGCGCAGGCGGTCGCCATCGGCACGCGCCCGCACGTATTCGGCTTCGAGATCTGCGACCCGGGCGCGCAGTTCGTCGCGCTCGGACTCGGCTGTCGCCAGATTCCCCTCGGCCGTACGGCGAGCGTTCGAGGCGTCGCGCGCCTCGCGCCGCAGCTTCCCCAGAGTCTTGTCGAGCTCTCGCGTCCGAGCGTCGGCCGCGGCCACCGCCTGCTCGGCTTCGAGGCGGGCCTGCACGACCTCTCGCAGCTGCGCCTCGGTGGCGATCTGCGCGGTCCGCGCTTGGTCACACGCGGCCAGCGCGTCACGCGCCGCTTCTTCGGATGCGTCGATCCGCGCGCCCAGGTCCGCGACCCGCACTCCGAGCCGGCCGAGAGCGGTGTCCTTCTCCTCGAGCTGCGCGGTCATGCGGCCGATGGCACCCTCCCCCGAGGTCAGCTCGGCCAGCTGCGCCGCGAGCCGATTGCGATCCGATCGGGTGTCGGCCAGTTCCTGCTCCGCGGTCGCGAGGCGGATCATCTCGTCTTCGGCGCCGTGGCGCGCGTTCTCCGTCGCACGCTGCAGGCTCCGCTCGGCGAGCGACCGAGCCGCCTCCGCCCGCTCGAGCTCCGCACGCAACGCGGCACGCGCCCCCTGCTCCTCGCGCAGCCGCGTGACGTATTCGTCGAGCAACCCGTCGTGCTCGGTCAGCGAACCGCGCAGCGCCGCCATCTCCTGCACCACGCGCTCGTGCTCTTCTTGGAACCGCTTGAGCTCACCGGCAATCTCGGCCCGCGCCTCGCGCTCGGCGCGCGTCCGCTCCTGCGCGGTCCGGCGCGCCTCCTCGGTGCTCAACCGCTCGAGCTCCCGCCGCAACGCCGCCGCCTCGCTCTGCGCGTGGGTGCGGGCGTTCAGCTCCTGCTCGAGCCGCTGGTGCTCGTCGGCGAGCACGCGCCGCGCCTCTTCCGCCGACCGGTAGTTGCGCCGGGCGGCGCTCTCGAGGTCGGCGAGGCGCTGACGGATCGCCTTGCGCCCGGTCTCGATCGTCTGCGGCACGGCGACCGGATCGACGCTCAGGACCGGGGGCGGAGTGGCCGGAACGTGGACGCGTTCCCTCTCCGCAAGAAGCTCGTCAAGGAGCAACCGCGATCCCCCCGTGCGGTGCGCCGTGTCGGGAACAACGTCGTCCGCCGGCCAGTGAACGCCTGACCCACGCATGCCAAGTGTTACTTCGGCCACACTCCGTGATTTCTTGACCAGGTCGGGCGCGATTTCGCGCGCGGACCGCGGTCAGCCGTCGGTGCGGCGCTCCCGGGCGAGAGCCTCCTGGGCAATCGACGCCACGTGGCGGCCGCGCCGGTCGAAGATGCGGGCCGTGCCGAGCCCCCGGGCGTCGGAGACCCCGCCGCCGCGCAGCTCGAACAACAGCCACTCGTCGGCCCGGAAGTCTCGGTGGAACCAGATCGCGTGGTCGAGGCTCGCGGTGAACACGTGCTCCCACACCGGGACGATCGGGTGCGCCCCGAGCGCGGCGCCGAGCGGGAATTCGTCCGAGAGATATGCGAACGCACATGCGTGCAGGCTGGGATCGTCGCCGAGATCACCCCGGGCGCGCATCCAGGCGAGCTGGTACGGCTCGGGATCCGCCCGCCGGGCAACGCTGCGGCGGTCGAACAGCAAGTTCGTCGGTTCGTCGTCGAGCTCGTCGGGATCGGGCGCCTCGGTCGGAGCGACGACTGCGTCGATCTCGGTGCCGGCTTCGGGGGCGTGGAAGCTGGCGATCATGTTCAAGATCGCGCCGCCGGACTGATACGCCACGACCTGGCGCGTCGCGAACGAACGGCTGTCGCGCACCCGCTCGACCTCGTACAGCACCGGTTGGTATTCGTCGCCGGCGCGCACGAAGTACGCGTGCAACGACTGCGGACGGTGCGTCGCGTCGACGGTCAGGCACGCGGCGCGCAGCGCCTGCGCCACGACCTGGCCGCCGTACAGGCGCCCCCACCCGAGTACCGGCCCGCCCCCGAGGAACGCGTCGGGCTTGAGCTTCTCGAGCGCGAGCAATGAACGGAGATCGGTGACGGGATGAATCGAGACCACGGTGCAGACTCGCGCTCCGGCCCGCGCCGCGGCGAAGCGGGCGCCGCCCTCAGCCCGGCCGGGCGTTCCACACTCGCAGCGCGCGCCGCTCGTGCTCCGAGCCGACGACGCTGATGGTCGCGGGATCGAGAACGAACCGCGACCCGGCGTCCGGATCGAAGCCGAGCGCGACCGCCGCGAGCACGCGGGAGCAGTGCGCATGGCCGAAGCACAAGACGTCGCCCGGCGCGGCGGCCGCCCGCTCCGACACCCGCCGGGCCCGCACCGCCACCTGCTCGATCGTCTCACCCCCGGGCACCGGACCGTCCCATATCGACCACGACGCGAACTCGCCGCCGCGCCCCCGGATCTCGGTGGTCGTGACCCCCTCGAGCTCGCCGTAATCCCACTCCTGCAGATCGTCGTCGACGACCGCGTCGGCGAAGCCCGCCGCGGCCGCGGTCTCGCGCGCTCGCACGCGCGGGCTCGTCAAGACCAGACCGAACGGATGGGTCGCGAGCACCGCGGCCAGCGCGGCGGCCTGCGCGCGTCCGACTTTGGTCAGCGCGACCTCCGTGCGGCTGGTGTGGCGACCGCCGGCACTCCACTCGGTCTCGCCGTGGCGGACGATCCACAACTCGTTCATGACCGGGGCGATCACGCGGAGATGTGCGCGGCAGCCTCGCGCAGCTCGTCGCGGAAGGTCGGGTGCGCGATCTCGGCGAGCGCGACCGCGCGCTCGCGCATGGTGCGACCACGCAGCTCCGCCACACCGTGCTCGGTGATCACGACGTCGACCTGATGGCGCGGTGAGGTGACGGTCGTCCCCGGCGTCAACGTCGAGACGATCCGGGTCACGATCACGCCTTCGGATACCGCCGTCGACGGCAGGCATATGAGCGACCGGTCGGTGAGGTCGAGCCCCGACTGGGCGACGAAGTCCTCGTGACCCCCGATGCCCGAGAACTGGCGCCCGTGGAGCCGATCGGCCACCACCTGCCCGTACAAGTCGACCGCGAGCGCGCCGTTGATCGAGACCACGTGATGGTTGCGCGCGATCACATTGGGAGCGTTGACCACGTCGACCGGGAGGAACCGGACGTCGTCGTTGCCGTCGAGCCACGCGTACAGCTCGGTCGTGCCCAGCGCGAAGGTTGCGACCGAGAACCCGTGGAACTCTCCCTTGCGCGCGTTCGTCACCTTGCCCGACTCGTGCAGGCGCATCAGGCCGGTCGTGAACATCTCCGAGTGCACGCCGTAGTCGCCGCCCGATCCCTCCGCGAGAATTCCGACGATCGACGACGGCACTCCGCCGATCCCGGTCTGGAGTGTGCAGCCGTCGGCGATGAACGCGCGCGCGTACTCGGCGATCGCGCGATCGACGTCGCCGGGAGGCGCGTCGTCGAGGACGTACACCGGCCGGTCGTCGTGCACGATCGCGTCGACCGCGTCGACGTGCAGCCCGTGCGGGAACTGCGGTGGTAGCCCACGTGTACGCGGGAGATGCTCGTTCACCTCGACGATGACGACGCGATCCGGGTCCCGCGACGCCCGATGCAGCTCGTCGACGGTCGCGCCCGCGTGCAACGACAGGCTCATGAAACCGTCGGCATCGGGCGGGGCGGCCGCCGTGGTCATCACCCGCGGCGCGAACTGCTCGGCGATGGTGACGAAGCGACGGAAGTCGGCCGGTATGAACTCGATGTTGGCGCCCGAGTCGCGCAACACGCGCTCCGCGGGACCGAAGAACCCACTGCGCAGCCGTACACCGGGCTTGGTGAAGACGGAGTAGAGATCGAGCAGCAACGCACCGAAGACTTCGAGCGACTCCCAGTCGTCGCGATCGCCGAGCGCGTGCAGGAGTCCGGGCGGCGCTCCGGGGCCGAGTGGCAGCGCGAGCGTGTCGTTCGGCCTCAGCAGCGCCGCCGCGTCCGCGGCGCTCATCTCGCGGCCCGTCATCACGCTCGGGTCACTGGTCGGGAGCAGCGGCGGCGTCCGGCGAGATCACGCTGTTGACCGTGCGGCTCGCGCTGTTGACCCGCTCCAACACCGAGGTGAGCACTCCGAGCGCCTTCGCGGTGGCCTCGAGATTCTGGCGGATCGCCTTGGCCTGTACCTCGCCGCGTTCGGCGGTCGCGGTCAGCAGGTCGATCGGTCCCCGCACGACGCGGTCGACGAGCAACTCCGTACCGGGCACCTTGCGCACCACGTCGACGGCCGCGTTCGCGAGCGACGCGGCGTGCCCCACGACCTCGCCCAGGACGCTCGTCTCGCGGTCGGCGAGCTGCAGCACGTTCGCAACGTCGCGTTGGGCCTGATTGGCGATTCCCATCGCGTTGCGCACGAGCCCGGCAACGGTCGGGTCCTCGGCAGCCTTCACGAGCGCGCGCATCTGGCGGACCGCGTCGCTCACGACCTCCTGCTCGTTTGCATACCGACCGCCGCGCACCTGGGCGCGTACGAATTCCTCGAGCTGCTGCGGCAACGAGACTTCCATGGCGCGATTCCTACACCGTGAGGACGGTCCGGAGACCGATACCGGCTGTCATGTCCGCGAAGGCCTCGTTGACCTCTGCGAGGGGGCGGCGCGCGGTGATCATCCCCTCGAGATCCAGCCGGCCCGCTCGCCACAAATCGAGCAGCCTCGGGATGTCGCGGCGCCCGTTGCAGCTGCCGAGCAGGCAGCCCATCAGCTTGCGCTCGGTGAGCGTGAACAACACCGGCGGCGCAAGGGACACGGTCTGGTCGATGCCACCGGCACCCACCATCACGGTCGTGCCTCCGTTGCGGGTGGCCCAGATGCACGACTCGATGACCGGACCCGCGCCCACTGCGTCGAACGCGAAGTCGACGCCGATCCCGCCGGTGAGTTGCTGCACCGCGCCGAGCAGGTCGTCGGTGATCGGGTCGACGACATCGGTGGCGCCGAAGCGCTTCGCCATCTCGCGGCGTTCCGCGACGGGATCCGAGACGATGATCGTGGTCGCGCCGGCGACGCGCGCACCCTGCACGATCGACACGCCGATGCCCCCCGCACCTGCGACGAGCACCGTCGCACCCTCGGGAACGCGTGCGGTGTTGAGCACCGCGCCGACGCCGGTCTGCACCGCGCACCCGATGACGCACGCGACTTCGAGCGGCGTGGCGGGGTCGACCTTGATCGCGCCGGTCTCGGTCGTG
>DASYJT010000458.1:0-4143 GCA_035996165.1 Acidimicrobiia bacterium | reverse complement strand
ACGATGCCGGCGCCGAGTACGAGCGTCGCCGCGGTGGCCATCGCCAGTGCCTGCTTGCGTTCCATCGGCTCCCCTCCGAAAGGTCTCCTCCGATGAATCGGCGGGCGTGGGTGCCCTTCTCAAGGTCGGACGCGGATGTTTGGCGCACTCTTAAACCGGGCTTGAGGTCAGGGACAGCGGCTGCCGAAGCAGGGCGGCGGCGGAGGCGGGGGAGGAGGAGGAGGTGTGAACGCGGTGGTCGGGGTCGTCGGCGCCGCACGGGCCGTCGTCGGCGTCGTCGGCTTGGGTGCGGTCGGCGGCTGGGTGTTCGCGGGAGGCGCGAGATCGGGGCCGGGGTTGACCGCTGGGGTGGCGGTCACCGGTGGGGTCGGGGGCGGCGGAGGTGCGGTGCTCCCGGTCGGCGGCCGCGGTGCCTGTGGCGTGGTCGCGACCGGACGAGGAAGCGTCGCGGTAGGCAATGTCGCGCCAACCGCGACTGCGATCGGGACCGTGGTGGGCGATGCGGTCGTCGTCGTGGTCGTCGTCGCCCCGGCGCGCCGCCCGGTGCGGGGCGCGTGCGCACGCGGTCGGGGTGCGGGGCCCGTTGCCGGAGGAGTGCCGCCGGGGGAGATGCTCGCCGTCGTGGCGCCCGAAGCCGGCGCGGTCGCGCCGATCGAACCGACGATGGCGAGGAACGCCGACGCGCTCAATCCCGCGACGAGCACGCGCGTCGCGGCCGCGGGATGGCGGTGCCGGCGTGTGGGGGCGCGGTCAGCCGGATCGGGCGCGGCCGCGCGCCGAGCCGCCAGGCGCGCGAGGCGCTCGTCGAGGTCGACGGTCGGGTCGCTCATGGCGCTCAGTGCATCGGCAGGTCGGGGCGTCGATCTCAAGCGAGACGCCCGAAATGTCAGGTCTGCGCGCGCCGGACGACGATGATCGGTGTGAGCTCGTCGTTCTGACCGAGCGGGTTGTCGAGGAGCACCTCGCGCACGACCTTCCGGTCGACGGGGAATCCGGCGCTCGTCCCGAGCACCTCCACGTTGATGTTGTTCGCGTCGACGATGGCGACGGGCGCGCCGACATGGGCGGCGATCTCCACGGCCGCGGCATCGGGATCGGCGGGACCGAGCATCGCGAACTCGTCGAACGGCTTCACGGTTGCCGGACTGAAGCCGTCGATCTCGGAGATGCGATGGCCGGCGATGCGATAGAAGTCGCCGCGGCGGCGCAGCGCGAGGCGGGTGAACGATCCGCCGATCATCGCGAACAGCATCCGCCACCAGCCCGCCTGCATGATCGCGACCTGCATCTTGCGCGGGTCGGAGTAGCCGACGTCGTCGGGATGCTTGGTGACGCCTTTGACGAGCAGCTTGGCGAGCACGCCGGGCCGAACGACCGAGTGGTGGATCACTCGGCCCTGCGAGATCGTGACGAACTTCTCCGAAACCGCGAGCCAGTCGCCGGGTCGCAATACCGGCTTCACGTATTCGTCGAACACCGGCTCCAGCGGTTCTTTGATGTGGATCAGGTGCGTCTGCACCGGGATGCGCTCGTAGTCGACGCCGTCGGCGCGTCGCGTCGTCATACCGCGACCGCTTGGTCCATGTAGCGCCGCATCCACAGCTCGGTCACGAGCACGCGCCAGAAGATGAGACCGTCACCGGGACGGCCGGCGAGGTATTCGTCCCAGGCGGTGACCAGTTGCCCGGGGTTGTAGAGGTCGCGCGCCGCGAGCTCGGGCGACGAGAAGATCCCCCGGATCTCGTGCGACTTCTCCTTCATCCACGTGATGTCGGGATTCGTGAAGCCGATCTTGGAACGCCGGAGCCGGTTCTTCTCGGGCATGCGGCCCTTCATCGCGTTGCGGTATACGGCCCGATTCCAACCGCCCTTGATCTTCTGGTCGATCGGCAGCGAGAAGATGAACTCGACGAGCTCGTGGTCGAGGAAGGGGACGCGCGCTTCGATCGAGAACGCCATCGAGTTCTTGTCCTCGTAACGGAGGAGATCGGGCGTCGAGAACTCGAGCACGTCGCTCGCGAGGCGCTCGTTGAGGTTCGTGTGTGCGCGGAACTGGGCGGTCGAGCCCGTGGAGCCGGCTTTGAGCAGCTCGCGCATCGCGACCGGATTCGTCGCGCGCCCCGGCAGCTTGGAGCGCAGTAGCTCGCCCGCGTACTTCTTGTAGAGGTCGCGACCCTTGACGATCTCGCGACCCGCCGCGAGATAGTGCCGCTGCGCGATTGCCGAGCTCAGGTACGCGCGGAAGTACGGGATGTAGCCCGCGAGCAACTCGTCGCCCCCGTTCCCGCTCACCATGACCTTCACGTGCTCACTCGCGAGCCGGTAGACGGAGTAGTACGCGTACGGAGCGGACGCGATCGTCGGCTCTTCTTGGTACCAGATCCATTCGTCGATGTCGTTCCAGAAGTCGTCGAGGGTGGGGTACGCGTAGTGCGGGATGCTGCCGACGGCCCGCTCGACTTCGTGGATGTACTCGCTCTCGTCGATGCTCTCGCCCGGGTACAGCGCGGAGAACGTGTAGAGCCCCTGCGTGTGGAGGTCGGTGCCACTCGACATGAGCCGCGCCATGGTGGCGACGACGCCGCTCGAGTCGAGGCCGCCGGAGAGCGGCACGCCGACGGCGACGTCGGAGATGAGGTGACGGCGGACGACATCGTCGAAGCGACCCGCGAATTCCTGGGCGTAGTCGTCGTCACTGCGGCTCGACGCGAACTCCGGGTTCACCGGCGGGTTCCAATAACGCTCGATCTTCACGATGCCGTCGGGACGCACGAGCATCGTGTGCGCGGGGAGGAGTCGTTTGACACCGTCGAAGAAGGTCTGCTCACCGTCGTCGTGCAGACGGAACAACAAGAAGCGGCGGAGTGCTTCGACGTCGGGGCGACGCGGCACGCGAGCGTTCTGGAAGAGCGCCTTCAGCTCCGACGCGAACGCGAAACCCGTAGGCCCGTCGACGTAGTAGAGCGGTTTGATCCCGAGTCGGTCACGCGCGAGGAACAGCTCACCGCGCTCGTGGTCGGAGATCGCGAACGCGAACATGCCCGTGAGGTGGTCTACGACGTTGCGGCCCCACTCCTCGAAGCCCCGCAGGATGACCTCGCTGTCGGAGTGGTTGGTGACGAACTTCCGACCCCGCTGCTCGAGCTCCCGGCGCAGCTCGGCGTGGTTGTAGATCTCGCCGTTGAACACGAGCGCGAGGTTGCGATCGTCGCTGTACAGCGGTTGATCGCCGGTCGCGACGTCGATGATCGCGAGCCGGCGCATGCCGATCGAGAAGTGGTTACCGGTGTCGGTGCCCTGGCCGTCGGGGCCGCGGTGCACGATCGACCGCAACATCCGTTCCAAGAGCTCGGGGTCCGACCCGGCGAAGCCGACGATGCCACACATCGGATGCAGCCTACGGGCGGCACCCACCCTCGGCGCTCACTCGTCCTTGACCTTCTTGGCGCGGCTGGGCGCGACGCGCGGAGGTTCACCCGGCATCTTCGGGTACTGCGGTGGCCACGGCGCGTCCTGCAGACCGTTGGCGAGATCGCGCTCCGACATCGCGAGCAGGGGCTCGATCGACTGCGGTTCCGCGGGCATGTCGGCCCACGGGTCTCCGAGCTCGGCGACGCGCCCGGGAACGGTGGCGATCGTCAACGCGTCGGCGTCGATCGTCTCGAGCTCGCTCCAGTCGAACGGCGTCGACACCTGCGCTCCCTCGCGGGCGCGCACGCACCACGCGCCGAAGATCGTCTTGTGCGGCGCGTTCTGGTTGAAGTCGATGAAGATCCGTTCGCCGCGCTCCTCTTTCCACCACGCGTCGGTGATGAGTTCCGGATTACGGCGCGCGAGCTCGCGCGCGACCGCGACCGCGGCGGCGCGCACCTGCATCGACGTCCAGCGGGGGAGGAGGCGCACGTACACGTGGATGCCCCGGTTCCCGGTGGTCTTGGGGTGCGCCTCGATGCCGAGCTCGTCGAACAACGCGCGCACGTCGGTGGCCGCGGCGCGGGCCTCGGAGAAAGTGGTCCCCGGTTGGGGATCGAGGTCGATGCGGAGCTCGTCCGCGTGCTCCGGGTCGGTCGCGTGCGACGGCCACACGTGAAAGCCGAGGCACCCGAGGTTCACCGCCCACGCGATGTGCGCGAGATCGGCCGC
>DASYJT010000457.1:0-1922 GCA_035996165.1 Acidimicrobiia bacterium | reverse complement strand
GGGAGCACATCGAGGCGCTTCGCGACCGCATCGGCTCCGACACCACGCTCGCGTACGTGCCGTATCTTCCGCACGACGTGCACGACTTCGCGACCCTCCACGAGGTCGGCGAGCTCCTGTTCGATACAGTCTCGGCCCGATGACCACGATCCTCGTCGCGGCTGACGCCAAGTGGGTGCGCGACCAAGTGCGGGCCGCGTTCATGGGGCGGGGGCAGAACGTCGTCGAGGTGACCCGAGGCCAGGACGTGCGCGCCGCGTTCGCCGAGGTCGACCCCGACCTGGTCGTGCTCGACATGCAGATCGGCAACATGGGCGGAGTCGCGGTGGCCATCGACCTCCGGCTCGAGGAATCGGGTGGGCGGCTCGACCGCGCCAACATTTTGTTGCTGCTCGACCGCGAAGCCGACGAGTTCATCGCCCGGCGCGCCGACGTCGACCTCATGCTCGTCAAACCCGTCGACGCCGGAGTTCTACGGCGCGCGGCGAAGCAACTGCTTCCCGCCGCGAGCTGAACGCCGCTGTGAACGATCACGAGCTTGCCGCGCACATCGCGCGCGAGGCCGGCGAGCTGCTCGTCCGCCGGCGCGCCGAGGGCGCGAGCAAGGATGACGGCGACCGCGAGAGCAACGACTTGATCCTGGCGCGCCTCGCGGAGAGCCGACCCGACGACGCGGTCCTTTCCGAGGAAGCGAAGGACGACGCGGTACGGCTCGGGCGCGAACGCGTATGGATTGTCGACCCGCTCGACGGAACCCGCGAGTTCGGTGAGGCCGGGCGGAGCGACTGGGCGGTGCACGTTGCCCTGGTCGTCGACGGGACTCCGTTCGCCTGTGCGGTTGCGCTGCCGGCCCAGGACCACCTCGTGCTGACGACCATGCCGGCTGCGGTTCTCACACCGGCGCACGTCGGGAAGATGCGGCTGCTGGTCTCACGCACGCGTCCGCCGAAGCTCGCGGAGTACCTCGCGGGCGTGCTCGACGCCGAGCTCGTACCCCTGGGATCGGCCGGCGCGAAGACGATGGCGGTCGTGCAGGGCCACGCGGACGTGTACGCGCACTCGGGCGGTCAATACGAGTGGGACTCGGCCGCGCCGGTCGGAGTCGCGGCTGCCGCGGGTTGCCACTGCTCGCGCCTCGACGGTTCACCACTCGTCTACAACCGCCCCGACCCGTACTTGCCCGACCTCCTCGTGTGCCGCCCGGAGTTGGCGGCAACGGTTTTGGCTGCGATCCGCGAAGCGCCCGACGACTAGGCTCGCCGCTTCCATACGGGGTGTAGCGCAGCTTGGTTAGCGCGCAGCGTTCGGGACGCTGAGGTCCCGGGTTCGAATCCCGGCACCCCGACCATGGCGGTCTTACTAGAACCACCGCCGTTCGAAAGAGCGGTGACTAGCAGGACAGCCTTGGAAGATTCGCTCACTGGCTGAGCGACGAGACGGCGTCGGCGCTTGCCGACGCCTTTTTCGTTGCCCAGGGTCAGCAGGATTTCGGCCTCATGGAGCTCGGCGAAGGGCTGGCGTCGGGCATCGTCCGTGACCTCGTGTTCGACGATGTAGAGCTTCTCGAAGATCGCCTGGTTGAGGAGTCGCCGGTACTTGGGTCCCGACCGTCGGTACAGCTCTTCGGGCTTCTTCAGGAGGTCCAGCGCGACCTCGATGAAGGCCGCTCCGACTTCGAGTCGGTCGTCTGAATTCTCGAGTTGCTGATTCAGCTTGATGCGCTGAGCGCTGATCCGTGCCAGACGAGCCCGGAGCTTGTCCTTGGGCCCGTCGTCGTCGGCTGCGAGGTCGTAGAGGTTCTCCTCTTGGTGGTCGAGCTGCGCGATGCGCTCGCCAATCTGATCTCGTAGGAGCTTCGCTGCTGCCGTTTGGTCGGAGAGTGTTTCGTGGAGCTTGGCGCGGACGGCGGCGGCGAAGTCGGG
>DASYJT010000456.1:0-8649 GCA_035996165.1 Acidimicrobiia bacterium | reverse complement strand
CCGGGATCGGAGTCGAGCTCGCGATAGCGCGCGGTGAAGGGGTTGGTGCGCCACCACAACCCGAGGAAGCCGTGCGCGACGGCGAGGGGAACCGACGGCAAACGCCGCGCCGAGGGGTAGTCGGTGCCGTCGGTGTTCCGGATCCGCGGCCCGCACGCACCTACCGCCGGCTCGTCGTCGAGGCGGGCCAGCATCGCCTTCGCCGTGCCCGCGTCCATCGTGAGATCGGCGTTCAGCACGGCTACGACCGGCGCCCGGGTCGCCGCGATCCCGAGGTTCGCGGCTCGTGCGTACCCGACGTTGCCGGGCGCCGTGATGACGTGCGCCTCGGGAATCTCGCGTTGCAAGAGCTCGACCGAACCGTCGCTCGATCCGTTGTCGACCACCACCAGCTCGACGTCGCCCGCGCTCGTGTCGGCGAGCACGGAACGCACGCACTCGACGAGCAAGGGGCCGGTCCGGTAGTTCACGACGACGGCAGCCCACGAACGGTGCACGCGTCCTAGTCCCGGAAGCGGTACTTGACGAGCGTGTACAACGCGGCGAAGCCGTCGCGCCAGGTGATCTTCTTGCCCTCGTCGAACTCACGCCCGGAATACGAGATCGGGACTTCGTAGATCCGCACACCGCGCTTGAGAATCTTGGCGCTGATCTCGGCCTCGATGTCGAACTTGTTCGACTCGAGCTTCAGTTCCTCGATCAGGACGCGCTCGATCAGTTTGTAACACGTCTCCATGTCGGAGAGCGTGGTGTTGAACAACACGTTCGTGGTCATCGACAAGAAGCGGTTGCCGATCCAGTGCAGCAGCAGCATGTTGCGCCGCTCGCCCGTGAACCGCGATCCGTACACGACCCGCGCCCGGCCGCGCAGCACCGGATTGAGCAGCTTGGGCCAGTCTTCGGGGTCGTACTCGAGATCGGCGTCCTGCACGAGCACGTACTCGCCGCTCGCGTGCGCGAAGCCAGTGCGCAACGCCGCGCCCTTGCCCTTGTTCTCGTCGTGCAGCACGATCCGCACCGTGCTGTCGCCGAGCTGGCGCAACACATCGCGCGTACCGTCGGTGCTGCCGTCGTCGACGACGATGATCTCGCGCTCGATGCCGTCGGGCAGTTCGACCGCACGCATCCGCCGCAGGACCTCTACGAGCGTGTTCCGCTCGTTGTAGACGGGGACGACCACCGACAGCTTCCGCAGCTTCGCGGGAAGGTCACGCGCGGCCATGGCTGCGCTCCTCCAGATACCAGGCGTACATGAGCGACAGACCGTCGCGCAGCGAGACCGTGGGCTCCCAGCCGAGCAGCGTGCGCGCCCGCGTGATGTCGGGACGCCGGCGGGTCGGGTCGCCGACGGGCAGCGGCTCGTAGACCACCTCGGAAGTCGAGCCGGCTACCTCGCGCACGAGGTCGACCAACTCCAACATCGTGATCTCGTCGGGATTGCCGATGTTGACGGGATCGCAGACGTCGGAGTCGAAGAGCGCGAGCAGGCCGCGCACCTCGTCGGAGACGAAGCAGAACGAACGGGTCTGGCTGCCGGTGCCGTACATGGTCATCGGCTTGCCGTCGATCGCCTGCATCAAGAAGTTCGACACCACGCGGCCGTCGGAGGGTCGCAGACGCGGCCCGTAGGTATTGAAGATACGGACGATGGCGGTGGGCAGGCCGTACTGCCGCCGGTAGGTGGAGGTGAGCGTCTCCCCGAGACGCTTCGCCTCGTCGTAGACCGCGCGCGGGGCGTTCGGATCGACGTTGCCGTTGTACGACTCCGACTGCGGGTGCACCTCGGGATCGCCGTAGATCTCGCTCGTCGACGCCAGCAGGAACCGCGCTTCGTTGGCGAGCGCGAGGTCGAGGGCGCGGCGGGTGCCCAACGAGCTCACGTCGATCGTCTCGAGCGGGGTCGCGAGGTATTCGGGCGGACTGGCGGGACTCGCGAAGTGCAGCACGCCGTCGACCCGACCCTCGACCGGCATCTCCTTGCACACGTCGGCGCGTACGAACGAGAACGCCGGGTGCTCGGCGAGGTGCGCGATGTTCTGCAGACGGCCCGTCGACAGGTTGTCGACCGCGACCACCTCGTCGCCGCGCGCCAAGAGGGCGTCGCAAAGGTTCGATCCGATGAATCCGGCTCCGCCGGTGACGACGATGCGCGCCATCTAGCGCCGCCCCACACCCTGATAGACGAAACCCCGGCGGCGCATGGCCGCCGGATCGAGCAAGTTGCGGGCGTCGACGATCGCACGCCCTTGCATGGCGTCGCGCACCCGGTCGAAGTCGAGCCAGCGGAACTCGTCCCACTCGGTGAGCAGGACCAGCGCGTCGGCGCCCGTCGCGGCGTCGAACGCGTCGGCGCAGAGCTCGATACCGGGGACCAGCGAGCGCGGACGGTCGCCCGCGCCCGGGTCGTAAGCGCGCACGATGACACCTTCTTCGATGAGGCGCCGGGCGACGAACATCGCGGGCGAGTCGCGCAGGTCGTCGGTATCGGCCTTGAACGTAAGGCCCCAGATCCCGACGGTCATGCCCGACAGGCTGCCACCGACCGCGACCCTGACCTTGTCGATCATCCGCTCGTGCTGGGCCTCGTTCACGTCGACGACGCCGCCGAGCAGCTCGAACGCATATCCCGCGGAGTTGGAGATGTGCAGAAGCGCCGCGACGTCTTTCGGGAAGCACGACCCGCCGTAGCCGGGACCGGGATGCAGAAATTGGAAACCGATGCGGGTGTCGTAGCCCATACCGATCGCGACCTCGTGCGCGTCGGCGTCGACGGCCTCACAAAGGTTCGCGATCGCGTTGATGAACGAGACCTTGGTCGCGAGGAAGGCGTTCGACGCGTACTTGATCATCTCCGCCGACGCGGGATCGGTGACGAGCACCGGCGCGCCGACCCCTTTGTAGAGCTCGCTCACGCGCACCGCGGACTCGCGGTCGTCGCAGCCGATGACAATGCGGTCGGGATTGAGAAAGTCGCGAACTGCTTGCCCCTCGCGCAGGAACTCCGGATTCGACGCCACGGTCACGCCGTCGGCACGGGCGCCGGCCTCCGACAGGATCCGTTGCACGAACCGGGTCGATCCCACGGGCACGGTCGACTTGTTGACGACGACCGCGTTCGCCGCGAGCACGGGCGCGATCTCGCGGGCGACGCTCTCGACGAACGACAGGTCGGCGGCGCCGTCGGCGCCCTGCGGCGTCTGGACGCACAGGAACACGATCTCGGCCCGCAACGCGGCCGTCGCGGCTCCGACCACGAACTCCAGCTTGCGCGACGCGAGGCCCGCTTTGATCAGCTCGGGCAGTCCGAGCTCGAGGATCGGGACCTCACCCTTTTGCAGGCGCGCGACCTTCTCCGAATCGATGTCGGCGCACAGGACGTCGTGACCCAGATGCGCGAAGCACGCTGCCGTGGTGAGGCCGACATACCCGGCCCCGATGACCGCTACCTTCACGACGGCTTCACGACGCGGCCGTTGCGAGCGACGGTCGGTCCGGGAGTCGACATGAGGGGTCAGTCTAGGTGGCGACCCCTCGGAACCGGTAGCTCAGCAACCCACCGCGGGCACCGTCGACGCCGTGGTCGCGCCGGCACCCGCACTCGCGCCCGGCGGCCGCGTCGGGGTCGCGGCCGTGTTCGGAGAGGCCGTGGCCGTCGAACGGCTGAGGCCCTTGTAGTCGCGCCCGAGCACCAAAACGATGTCGGCCCCGGCCGGTGCGCTCCCGTTCAGCGCGACGACGCGGCCCGCGCCGCCCATCTCGGAGAGGAGGAAGCGCGCTTTGTTGTCGGAACCCGACGTGTACCGCACCTCCGTGACCACGTAGTTACCCCGGTCGGCGTTCGAAGCCGGTCCGGTGACCGAGAAGCCGAGGCCGGTGAGCGCATCGTTCGCGCGCGCACCCAATCCGGTCTGACCGCTGCCGTTCTCAACCGTCACGTGGATGGTGCCGGGATCGACGGCCATCGCCGCGCTCTTCGCGTTGGTCGGGTTGCCGATCCCCCGCAAACGGGCGAGCAAAGGCCCGGCCTTCGCGCTGTCGAGCACCAGCGCGTCCTGGCCGTTGATGAACTGGCGATTCGTCGGCAACGTCTGCGTCTCGACGCCTCCGGCGCGATGGAACGCGTACGCAAGCGCGCGCAGTGACGAGAAGCCGAGGTGGGAGTCGCGCTGCAAGGTCGTGAGCATCGCGTCGATGAGGCTGTTCGCCTTCCACGGCGAGTTCGCCGCGGTGCGCAGCGTCTTCTGCGCCAGCGTGCGCAGGAAGTACTGCTGGCGCTGGATACGACCGAGATCGGAGGTGGGATCCGCCCGCCATTGCCCGTTGACGAACGACTCGTAGTAACGCGAGCGCACGTACGCGAGCGCCTGATCGCCGGAGAGCTGTTGGCATCCGGCCTTGCTGATCGCCAGCCCCGTCTTCGCATCGCGCGCGGGCGCCGGAAAGTAGATCGGGATCGTCCCGATCGCGTCGATCATCTTGCGGAAGCCCGCGAAATCGACCTCGAGATAGTGACTGATCGGGATGTCGAAGTTGTTCTCGATCGTCTCGATCAAGCGCTGCGGTCCGGCGTTGAACGCGGCGTTGATCTTCGCGTGGCCGATACCCGGGATCGCGACCCACAGGTCGCGGGGGAACGAGACGAGCAACGCGGTGCCCGACTTGTCGTCGATGTGGGCGACCATGATCGTGTCCGAACGCTGACCGGTCTGTGCTTGCGCGCTCCCGAAGGCCTGCGCGTCGGCTCCGCCCTTCACGAACGCGCGCGAGTCGGAGCCGATGAGTAGGAAGTTGCCGCCCGACTGGAGCACCGACGAGTCGATGGCGACCGTCGAGACCTTCGAGACCCGGCGGGCCGCCTCGGCATAGGCGCCCACGATCGCGACCGTGCTGAGCACGACCGCGATGACGAACGCCGTCGTCAGGCGGTGCAGGAACGCTCGGGGCGAGAGTGCGCTCATCGACGCACGGACCCCATCACTTGCTGGGACATCCGACCAAAGGGCCGCCGGTCTTCGGATCGACCGGCACAAAGTTCGTGTCGACGGTGCGGCGCACGGTCGTGGTCGTCGTGGAGGTCGGCGCGGTGAGCGTCGTCGACGTCGGCCCGGTCGTCACGGAGACACCAGCCGGGCGCGGGATGAGATCGAACCGGTGCTTCAATGCGTCGTAGTCGCTCCCGATGATGAGCAATACGTCGCCGCCCAGCGTGTTCTTGGCCGACGCCGCCTCTACGAGGTTCAACGTCCCCGTCGCGACCGCGACCGTATAGCCCTGGGCGAACTTGCCCGGCGCGTAACGGACCGTCGTCTTGTAGTCACTGCGGTCGGCATCCTGGGCAAAACCTGCCGACTTGAATCCCGCGGCGGTGAACGTGTCGAGCACCTTCGTCGCCGCGCCTTTCACGCCTGAGCCGTTGACCACCCGCACCTTGACCTTGTCGGCGACGAGGGGCTTCACGACGGGCTTCTTCGCCGGGGTGAAGTGCGCGAGTTGATTGGCGATGACTATCCAGTCGGGAAACTTCGCGATGACGTTGGCGCGGAAACCGGGAAGCGGGGATGGTGCCCACGGCAGCGTCATCATGTTGACCTTCGCGGGGTTGAGGTCTCGGAATGTCACGGCCAATTCTTGAAGCTCGCTGAACTTGAGTTTCTCGTCGACGGTGAGGTTCTTGAATATCGCTCCGAGGAGCCCTGGGATCTTCGTCGGATCGCCACCGATCTTGCTGATCGCGGCCCGGCTGAGCGTTCGCAGGAAGTATTGCTGGCGCGGGATCCGGTCGAGGTCGGACAGCGGATCCTCGATCCAACCCTGGGACCCGTTTTCGGGCTTCTTTGTGTTCCGGAGCACGAACGGCGCCGGATTGTTGACATCGACCGGGATGTTGTAGTGACGGGACCGCGCGTACGCGAGTGCACCGTCGCCGTTCAGATCGACGCAGCCCGCCTTCGGGACGTCGAGCCTTGTGAACACGTCGCGTACCGGCGTCGGGAACCAGATGTGAACCTTCCCGATCTTGTCGACGATGCTCTTGAAACCGCGAAAGTTGACCTGCAGGTAGTGGTTGATCTTGATCGGCGGAAAATTCGACTCGATCGTCTTGATCGCGAGCGTGGGCCCCCCGAACGAGAATGCAGCGTTCAGTAGGTGATGTCCCGAGTAACCCGGAATGGTGACGACGAGGTCGCGCGGGAACGACACGACGGTTCCCGTATGCAGCGCGGGCTCGACGTGCAAGATCATCATCACGTCGGAACGCTGGCCACCCGTGTCGGCAGACGTTCCGAACTGGGCCGCTTCTTGTGGCGTCTCGTCGGCGGGCCGAATATCGGACCCGAGCAACAGGTAGTTGGCCGGCTCCCCCGGCTTCGTAGCCGCGAGAACGCCGTCGTCGATGTGGACCTTCGTGGTCTTGGCGAACTCTCGTTGGCCGTACGACTTCCCCACCATGATGCCGCCGGCAGTGAGGATCACGACGGCCAACGACGCGATCGCAAACCGGCGTAGGAAGGCAAATACAGACGAGGACAGCAGCACGCGATGCAGGATGCTACTGACGCGTAGTCCGGGAAACCGGACGCCCCTACCCGTCTTCACAACTTGTTTGCCAACTTCTCGCGCCTACTCCACAGGAAGTCCCAATCCCCGTGCGAGCACGATGCGTTGGATCTCGCTGGTTCCCTCGCCGATCTCGAGGATCTTCGCGTCGCGGTAGAAGCGGCTGACCGGTGTCTCGTCGATGTAGCCGTAGCCACCGTGGATCTGCACGGCTTCGCGCGTCGCGTCGACCGCGATCTCCGTTGCGTAGAGCTTCGCCATCGCCGCCGCCTCGCGGATCGGTCGGCCCTGCTCGCGTAACCAGGCGGCCTTGTAAACCAGATTGCGCGCGTTCTCGACGGCGACCGCCATGTCGGAACACTTGAACGCGATCGACTGGTAGCGGCCGATGGGCCCACCGAACGCCTTGCGCTCCTTCGCGTACGCGACCGACGCGTCGAGACACGCACGCGCCATGCCGAGCGCGAGCGCCGCGATCGCGATGCGGCCGTCGTCGAGGATGCGCAAGAACGTCTTGAAGCCCTCGCCCCGCACACCCAGAAGCTGCTCCTCGGGCACGCGGCAGCCGTCGAACACGAGCTCGTGCGTATCCGACGCGTGCCAGCCCATCTTGCGGTATGGCGGTTGCACGACGAAGCCGGGCGTCCCCGCGTCGACGACGATGTTCGAGATCTCGTTCGGCGCGGTGCGGGCGGTGATGGTGACGCACTTCGTGATCGCGGTGCCCGAGTTCGTGATGAACGTCTTCTGGCCGTCGATCACCCATTCGTTCGTCGCTTCGTCGAGCGACGCGCGAGTGCGAGTCGCGCCCGCATCGGATCCGGCTTCCGCCTCGGTGAGGCCGAACGCGCCGAGCACTTCCCCCGCGATCATCGGGACGAGGTACTCCTGTTTCTGGCGCTCGGTGCCGGTGTAGAAGAACGGCGCGGCGCCGAGGCTCACGCCGGCTTCGAGCGTGATCGCCATCGACGCGTCGATGCGCGCGATCTCCTCGATCGCAATGCAGTACGTGAGGTAGTCGGCGCCCCCGCCTCCGTACTCCTCCGGGAACGGGAGGCCGAACAGCCCGAGCTTGCCCATCTTTTGCACGGTGTCGACCGGAAAGACATGGTCGCGGTCCCAGGCTTCGGCGTGCGGAGCGATCTCCCCTTCGGCGAAGTCGCGCACGACGGCACGGAACTGTTCCTGTTCGGGGGTCGGGTCGAACTCCACGGTCGAGACCGTACTCGTAGCAGTACCGTTCGTCCCGTGGATGCGCGGCAGGGCTACGCGGTCGTGCGCGACGGCGACCGATGGATCGTCTGCGAGCACCCGGCTCGTGCGATCGTCGCGCGCGGCGCCGACATCTTCGCCGCGCTCTCCGAGATCGGCGCCGACGGCTTCTGGGTCGGGTTCGTCGCGTACGACGCCGGTCGCGCGATCGAACGCATCGATCCGCGCATCGACGACGACCTCGGTCTCCCCGATCTTGCGTTCGTGCGGTTCGACTCGGTGCGCGTCGTCCAAGAGCTGCCGGAGGGCTTCGGCGCGGACGCAGGCGATCTCCACCTCGGTGCCGGCGCGTCGAGCCTGACGCCCGGTGAGCACGCGCGACTCGTCGGATGCGTGCACGATCTCCTCGCCGCGGGCGAGTGCTATCAGGTCAACCTCACACGCCGCCTCATGTTCGAGGCCGCGCCCGAACCAACCGCGCTGTTCGGCGCGCTCACCCGATTGAATCCCGCGCCGCACGCGGCGATGTGCGACTTCGGCGACGCGTTGCCCGGAGTCGCGGTCGTGTCGGCGTCACCCGAGCTGTTCCTCCGCGTCGATGGTCGCGCCGTGGAGACGCGGCCGATCAAGGGCACAGCCGCCGACGCCACCACGCTCCGGACGAGCGAGAAGGACCGGGCCGAGAACCTGATGATCGTCGATCTCGCGCGCAACGATCTCGGACGCGTGTGCGAGTACGGATCGATCCACGTTCCGGCGCTCTTCGCGATCGAAACCCATCCCGGGCTCGCGCACCTCGTGAGCACGGTGCGCGGGCGTTTGCGCGCCGATGTGGGGCTCGACGATCTCGTCCGCGCGACCTTCCCACCCGCTTCGGTA
>DASYJT010000455.1:0-3367 GCA_035996165.1 Acidimicrobiia bacterium | reverse complement strand
GATGATGTCGGACGAGCGGAACGCCTTGCGCATGAGGTTGGCCATGGCCAGCAGGACCTGGTCGACCGCCACGTCGTCCGGGGTCGTTTCCGTCCCGTCGGTCGTATGGAAATCGAAGTAGGCGAGCGCGATCGGTGTGCCCCGGCGCTGGCACGACTCGAACATCGGTGTCGCGGCGGCGACGAAGCCGGCGCGGTTCCATGTGCCGGTCAACTCGTCGACCGCGGCCCTTTGGCCGGTGTGCCCGTTCGTGCGCGTTCCGTTGCTGTTCATCGCTCTAGCTCCCCCGCGAACGTGGCCTTGTTCCGTCAGGTTGCCAGTTCCGCGCGGCGGAGATGTAGGGGAATCGCCCGCAGATGCCACATGTCACATCTGACGTGGCGGCCCTGACCGGCTGCGTGCGGAGCCGGGAGGGTTACGGCTGCCAGTTGAAGAAGTGGCTGACGCCCGCGGTGTCGAGCTCGTCGCGCACCCGCGGCGCGGCCTCGACGAGCGTGATCCGTACTCCTCGTCGTTGCGCCTGGCGCGCGATGAGGACGAGCATCCCGAGGGTTCCGTCGTCGAGTGACTCGACGTTCGAACAATCGAGGCCGACGGGTCCGACGGTGTTGCCGGCGGCCTTGTCGATCACGACACTCGCATTACCGATGAATTCGCGACGTGCTTCGAGATCGAGACCACCAAGCACGACAAGACGGTCTGTCATTGCCGTCATCCCGTCTTTCGTCGAAACGTTGCGGACGTCGGCCGGAATCCGGCCGACGTCCTAATGCAAACGCGACTACGCAGAACCTTGGGGGGATCTCAGATCACCCGAACGTTTTGCGCTTCGTCGCCCTTCTTGCCGCGTCCGACTTCGAACTCGACGGTCTGGCCCTCGTCGAGGCTCTTGTAGCCGTCGCCTTGGATCGCAGAAAAATGAACGAACACGTCGTCACCCTGCTCACGCGAGATGAAGCCGTATCCCTTTTCCGCATTGAAGAACTTGACTGTGCCTTGTGCCACGAATACTCGATTCTCAACGCGACCGACCGACGAATTCGGCCGGCTCGCAACCCTTGACTGTAGTCACCCGGCGGGCCGCGCGAGCAAAGCCGTGACTTCGGGCGTCACGAACGCCATTTCGGCAGGACATCCGCCGCGATCGCGTCGACGATATTCGCGGGCTCGTCCCAGGCCGGATCGTCGGCGCGCGGATGATGGAAAACGAGGTCGGTGAACCCCAAAGCCGAGTACCGGCCTACGAAATCGTCGAATGCGGCGACGCTCGCCAACGGGCGCTCGTCGGTGTTCCCGATCAGATAAATGCGCGAGATCGTCGCCGGATCGCGCCCGATCACGGCACACGCCTCCTCGAGCCGGCGAACCTGGGTTTCGATGATCCGGGTGGTGCCGGACGCGCTCGTGTCGCGGTTCTCACCCGCGTCGCCGAAGGTGATCCAGGCGTCCGCGAACCTCGCAGCGAGGGCCAACGTCTTCGGCGCGGCGGCCGCGATCGCGAGGGGGAGGCGCGGCTCTTGGAGCGCGGCGGGACGCACGAGCGCGTCGTCGAGTGTGAAGTAGGTGCCGCGGTGCGACACGGTCGGTTCGCGAAACAGGCGATCGAGCAGCTCGAGGAATTCCCCGAGTCGCTCGGTGAGCGCGCGCCGGCTGAGCGGAGGTTCGCCGAACACCGTGGAGTCGAAGCCGAGGCCACCCGCGCCGACACCGAGGATGAAACGGCCGCCGGAAACGTGGTCGACGGTCACCGCTTCCTGCGCAAGGGTGAGTGGGTTCCTGAAGTTCGGTGTCGTGACCATCGTGCCGAGCCGCACCCGACTCGTCGCGCCTGCCATCGCGGTCAGCCACGGCATCGCCGCGTACCACGGGCGCCCCCGGTAGCGCCGCCACGACAGGTGGTCGTACGTCCAGAGATGGTCGTAGCCGAGTGTGTCGATGTGGCGGGCGCGCGCCAACGTCTCCGGAAGGGGGTCGGTCGGAAGCATGAGGACACCTACGCGCATGCGTCGATTCTGACGCAACGCCCGTGACCTCGGTGAACTGCATCGTCGTAGGTGTCGTAGGTACCTTTTGCGTTCACGACGCGCGCGGCCCGTTGTGCGAACGTTGAGAAAGGGCAAAGCAGTGTCACAGGATTGGTATCTCGATGCGATCGAAAGAGTGCAGTCGTCCGCGGCGGTGGTGCACCAGGCGCTCGATCACGTCGTCGAAACTCTGGCGCACGCTGGTGACGTTCGGCTCTCCGGCGGTCCTCTGTCGGAGATCGTCGAGGGATTGTCGCGAAACGGCGCGGGTATTCGGCGAGCCGTCGATGACGCCTTTCGCCTCTACGCAGACTCGATCACGGCGTACCGATCGACCGTCATCCGCGCACTCGTCGACGACGAGGGCATGACGCACGCCGACATCGCGCGCATGACCGGAGTGTCCCGGCAAATGGTCGGTCGCCTTTACCATGGCGCTCCCGCGCGCGAGTCGAAGTCGGCATTGCCGGCGGAGGATTGTTGACGCAACCAGTAGTTGCTCCCCGATACTCCGTATATGACCATAGATTCGGTCACGGACGACACGCGCTGCGGTCGCCTTGACGCCTCGGCGATCGGGTTGCTTGTCGTGCACAACGAGGTCCTCTTTCGACAGGGCCTCTGCGCGCTCCTCGCGGAGGAACCCGACATCGCCGTTGTCGCGGATGTCGTGTCGGCGGGAGAAGCCGTGCAGCTCGACGTGACGCCTCACGTCATCGTCGCCGACGTGGTCCCTTCCGACACTCGCGAGAACAACGTCGTGCACGCGCTCGCGGCACGTTTCGAGGACGTGCCGATCGTCGTGGTCGGCCCGGTCGAGCGACTCGACCTTGCCCAGGCGGCGATCGCCAGCGGCGCGACCGGTTACCTGACGGCGACCGCCACCTACGACGAGCTCGTCGCCGCCCTGCGTTCCGTCGCGCAAGGGCAATCGTTCCTCCAACCCTCGATGGGCGTCGCCTTGGCCCAGTGGGACGCCGACCGCGTGCGAGCTGCCGGAAAGCTCTCGAAACGCGAACGCGAAGTGCTCCGCTGGATCGCCCTCGGTTTCACGAACCGCGAGATCTCGGTTCTCCTCGAGACGAGCTTGCGCACGGTCGAGAGTCAGCGCGCCAGCGTCGTGGGCAAGCTCGGCTTCGGCGACCGCCCCCAGCTCGTCCGCTACGCACACCGGGCGGGGTTGCTCGATATCACGTGAGACCGGCCCAGAGCGACGACATACGCGGCGCGAGGCGGCGGAGCTCTTCGAGGTGCGCGCGACTCAGCTGACGTAGCCGCCGTGCGCCGAGCGCCGACAGGCGCAGGCGGACGACCCGCGAGTCGTGCTCGTCGACGACGCGCAC
>DASYJT010000454.1:0-2330 GCA_035996165.1 Acidimicrobiia bacterium | reverse complement strand
GCCGCGATCGTCGGCGTGGGCGACGGTGGCGATCGGGTCATCGAGGTGATCGAATACCCGGCGGTCGATACGGACGTACCGCGGCCGGCCGACGTGACCCGACTCGGCTTCACGCACGTCGGACTGTTGTGCGACGACATCGACGCGACACGTGCCGAGCTCGAGGCGCGGGATGTGCGGTTTCTCGTCGAGGGCATCGCCGATGTCGCCGGTGTGCGGACGACGTGGTTCGCCGATCCGTGGGAGAACGTCTTCATTCTCGTGGAGAAGGCACGCCACCCCGATCGCCCGTACTACCGCCAGTACTGAACGCGGGCGGGCTCTTCCTCAGAGGGGGTATTCGAGCTCGATCTCGTGGCGGATCGGGATGTCGTGTGCGCCGCGTTGGGGGAGCTCGGGCTTCAGCGATCGGGCGTCACTCACTGCATCCCGGTGCCACGCCACCCAGTCCCACCCGGCGCGCTGATACAGGCGCAACGCGTCGGTGTTGTCGTTCGTGGTGATCAGCCAGAGCCGCTTCCACCCGTTCGCGCGCGCGTGCTCGACGACCGCGTCGAGCAGCGCGGTACCGGCGCCCGCGCCGCGGTAGGTCGTGGCGATCACCGCGAGCTCGGCGTCGCCCTCGATCTCGTGCCACAGTGCGCAACCGGCCGGGCGGCCGTCGCTCTCGACCACGAACCCGTCGAGGACCGATCCGTCGTCGACGACCCGCCCGCGCGACACGAGCTTGGTCGACGCGAACTCCGCGGTGAGCACTTCCGCGATCCACACCTGATCATCCGTGCTCGCCCGGCGTACCTGCACGGGCCTAGCTCACTCCACCGCACCCGTCTCCCGCAATGCCTCCACGTCGGCGTCGGACAATCCGAGGACCTCGCGCAGCGCCCAGTCGTTGTCCTGTCCCAACGTCGGGCCGGCCTGGTCGTAACCACCCGGACACGCTGCGAGGCGAAACCCGTTCCGTTCGTACAGGCCGGCGCCCAAATACGGGTGGGTGTGCGGCTCGAAATGACCACGGTGCGCGAGTTGCGGATCGTCGTGCAAGTCGCCGAAGTCGTTCACCGGGACCGCTTCTATACCGACCGCTTGCAGTTGTTCGGCAACGTCGGATCGCCGCCGGGTGCGCGTCCACTCCTCCACGTCGTCGCCCGCGATCTGCCGCAACCGGGCGAGCTCGTCGTCGGTCCAGCACGCGATCGTGACCCACCGATCGCGAATCCCGTCCTCGTCGGCGCACGCGAACGCGCCGTGCAAGCGCGCGTCGCGGTGGTTGTTGCCGTCGCGCAGGCGGATCTCGCCGTCGATCTCGTAGTCGAGCAGCCAGGGCGCGAGTGTCCAGATCGCGGACTCCACCTGCGAAAGATCGAGGTAGACGCCGTGACCGGTGCGCCGCCGGTAGTGCAGACCGGCGGCCAGCGCGGCCGCTACATACCGGGGCGCGAGGGAATCCGTGATGGTGCCGTACGGGCCGACCGGCTCGCGATCCGGCCAACCGGTGAGCGCGTTGTATCCGGCCAGCGCGGAACCTTGCCCACCGAAGCCCGGGTAGTCCTTGTGCGGACCGGTCTGCCCGTTCAGGCACGCACTCATCATCACGAGATCGGGCTTGAGGGTGGCGAGACTGTCGTAGTCGAGCCCGAAGCTCTTCATCGCGCGGGGCGCGAAGTTCTCCGCCACCGCGTCGGCCCATTCGACGACGAGCCGGCGCACGATGTCGACGCCCGCCGGCTGTTTCAGGTTGAGCGTGAGGTTGCGCTTGCCGACGTTGAGCCCGTCGTACATCGGCGCGCCTTCGAGCCCGTGTGGGTTGTCGGGCAGCGCGAGCGCCATCGCGCGCAGGAAGTCGGGGCGGGTGCGCGACTCGATGCGCAACACGATCGCGCCGTTCTCCGAGAAGTACCGCGTCGCGATCGGGCCCGCCGCACCCGCACCGAATTCCAAGATCCGCACGCCTTCCCACGCCTTGGTCCCGCCGGCCAGCGGCTTCGCGCGCGGATACGCGGATTGCGGAGCCGCCGCGGCAGCCGGTTCCGGGCGGACCGGTGCGGCCTTGCCGTCGGCGGAACGCACCACGACGAACGAACGGGGGAATCGCTCGACGTCGTCGAGCGGGCCGAAGAAGTCGCGCGACGCGAGTTGCGCCGACGCGTAGATCTCGCGCGGCGAGTTCGCGGGCGCGAGCATCAGGTTGGTCTCGCACGCGATGTCGTACAGCTCCTGCATCGTGTGGCGCGAGAAGTATTCGGCGACCGCGGTCGCGATCGCGGCGAGCTCTTCGTTGCTCGCGGTGTTCTGGTTGTAGGTGTTCCAGTCCTGGCTCGTCAACGCGT
>DASYJT010000453.1:0-3950 GCA_035996165.1 Acidimicrobiia bacterium | reverse complement strand
GCCGCGTGCTGCGAGACGGCAACGGTGCTGTGCTGTCACGTCGGGTCGTCGTCGAAGAGCGCGTCGACCTCGGCTGATGCGCCCGCCCCGGTGCCGATGAACCTCTCGTCGGTGATGGCGATCTACACGCTCGGCGACCTTCTCTGGGCCGACTTCTGGCATCGCTTCCCGCAGTTGCGGTTCGCGCTCACCGAAGGCGACATCGGATGGATCCCCTACTTCCTCTGGCGCGCGGAGCACACCCTCGAGCGGCACAACGGCTGGATGCGTCACGATCGGCCTCAGGGCCTCTCGCCGACCGAGCTGTTCCGCGAGCGCATCCTCTGTTGCTTCATCACCGATCGCATCGGCGTGAAGCTGCTCGACGAGCTCAACGTCGACAACGTCTGTTGGGAGAGTGACTACCCGCACTCCGACAGCTCCTGGCCCTACGCGCCCGAACGCTGCGCGGAGCTCTTCGCCGGGCTCGACGAGTCGACCGTCGCCGCGATCACGCATCGCAACGCGATGCGCCACTACCAGTTCGATCCGTTCGCGCATCGTCCGCCCGAGCGCTGCTCGGCGGGGGCCCTCCGAGCCGAGGTCCCCGACGTCGACCCTGTGACCAGGGTCGGTCGCCCCGCCGACGATCGCGACCTCGCCACGTGGAAGCGGCTCACCCGGCGCTGACGCCCATCAGGGTTTCCGCAGGTACACTCGCGCCCATGCTTGCGGAGATCTTTGGCCCCGAACTCTTGATCGTGCTGGCCGTCATCCTCGTGCTGTTCGGTGGCTCGCAGCTCCCGAAGCTGGCGCGGGGTCTCGGTTCGGCCCAGCGAGAGTTCAAGAAGGGTCTCGACGAGGGCGCCGCCGACGAAGCGCCCGAAAAGAAATAGCGCCGACCTTCAGTCGCTCGCCGTCACGCGCCCGCCCGCCCCGCCGTCCAATCGGCCGGCGGCGGATCCGCTCGTTTCGCCGCCGCGCCGAACACGCGTGGCATCTCGGTGCAGTAATCGTCGGCGGTGAAGCCGCGCTCGGCGGCGTGCGCGGTGGCGCGCACGGACCACGTATCGACATGCTCGACGGTCCCCCCCCGAACTTGGAACGTCTGTCCGGAGATCCAGCCCGCGTCGGGTGACGCGAGGTACGCGCCGAACTCACCGACGTGCACCGGGTCGCGCGGGTCGACCTCGTCGTCGTCGTCGTCGCCGCCGGCCGCTCCCATGCGCCACCCGATCCGGGCGAGGCGTGTGTTCGCGCCCGGCATGATCGTGTTCGCCGTCACTCCGTAGGGCGCCATCTCGGTGGCGACGG
The DNA here is from genome assembly GCA_035996165.1 of Acidimicrobiia bacterium. GTDB lineage: Bacteria > Actinomycetota > Acidimicrobiia > IMCC26256 > PALSA-610 > PALSA-610. The sequence goes on along the minus strand of DASYJT010000453.1, from coordinate 2,657 downwards.
CCTCGGTGAACGCCTGCACTCCCGCCTTGGCGGCGACGTAGTTCGACTGACCGGCGCCGCCGTAGAGCAACAGCCCGGTCGCGGTGTTGATCAGCCGACCGTAAGTGCTCCCGTTCTCCTTGGCCTGCGCCCGCCAGTGCCGGCACGCCGGGCGCGACACCACGAATGTGCCGCGCAGGTGGACGCGGATCACGTCGTCCCATTCCTCGTCGCTCAGGTTGAACACCATGCGAGGCCGGCCGAACCCGGCGTTGTTGATCACGATGTCGAGGCGTCCCCACCTCTCGAGGGCCCGCTCGACGAGCGCATCGCCGACCGCGGAGTCGCCGATGTCGCCGCGGTGGGCGATGGCCTCACCACCGGCGGTCTCGATCTCCGAGACGACGTCGGAGGCCGGGTCGTCGTCGGTGACGGCGCCGTCGGTGGCGACACCCGCGTCGTTGACCACCACCCGGGCGCCGTACGCGGCGAGGCGGGTGGCGTACGCGCGGCCGATGCCGCGACCCGCGCCGGTGACGACGGCAACCCGTTCCCGAAGATCGACCACGTGGGAGTTCCTTCCAGTCGATCCGGGCCATCCGCGTACCGAGCCCATGGCGTCTGCAGGATCGTAGGCCGGGTGCGATCCGCGTCACCGGTACACTCCTTCCTCCTTATGCAGAGCACCGTTGAGCCCGTCGACAGCCCCGTTGGTATCGACGAGGAAAACGCCACACCCGACGACAGCCCCGCGGGTGTCGCGAACCGGGTCAAGCTCCACGTCGTCGTCCCGGCGACCGAGTTCGAGAGCGCGATCGACGCCGCGTTCCGCAAGCTCGCCCGCGACGTTCGGATCCCCGGTTTCCGGCCCGGCAAGGCGCCCCGGCGATTGTTGGAGGCGCGCCTCGGCAGCGAGATCGCGCGCGAGCAGGCGCTGCAGGACTCACTGCCCGAGTACTACGTCGAGGCCGTGAACGAGCACGACGTCGATGTCATCGCACCGCCGGAGATCCAGATCACCGCGGGCCAAGACGACGGCGACGTCGAGTTCGATGCCGTGGTGGAGATCCGTCCGCAGGTGAAGCTCGTCGGCTACGACGAGATGCGCGTCGAGGTCCCGTTCCAACCTGTCTCCGACGCCGACGTCGACACCCAGGTCGACGCGTTGCGCGAGCGCTTCGCCGACCTCGCCGACTCGGAGTTCCCGCTCATCGACGATGCGTACGCAACGATCGACATCGCCGGCACGATCGAGGGCGAATCGGTCGAGGGGCTCACGGCGAGCGACTTCTTGTACCGCGTCGGCTCCGGCATGGTCGTCGACGAGCTCGACGACCAGCTCCGCGGAACGAAGCCGGGCGCGATCCTCGAGTTCTCCGCCAAGTTGCCCGAGCGTTTCGCCGAGCTGGCCGGGAACGAGGCGCAGTTCCGGGTGATGGTCAAAGAGGCGAAGCAGAAGGTGCTCCCCGAGCTCACCGACGAATGGGTGACCGAGGCGAGCGAGTTCGAGACCGTCGACGAGCTGCGTGCCGACATACGCAAGCGGGTCGAGACGATGCAGCGCTTCCAGGCCCAGCGTGCGCTGCGCGACAGGGTGCTCGACGCCGCCGCCGATCTGGTGCCGATCGAAGCGCCGCCGACCATGGTCGACGCCGAGACGCGCCGTCGGGTCGAGGATCTCGCGCACCGGCTCTCGCATCAGGGCGCCAGTCTCGAGCAGTTCCTCGAGATGACCGGTCAAGAGCCGGAGGCGTTCATCGACGAGATCAAGGTCGGTGCGGCCCGGGCGGTGCTCGCCGATCTCGCGCTGCGCGCGGTCGTCGCGCAAGAGGGTGTCACTGCGAGCGACGAAGAGCTCGAAGCCGAGGTGCTCCAGCTGGCCGAACGTACCGAGCAGAAGCCTGCGAAGGTACGACGCGAGCTCGAACGGAGTGGGGCGCTGGAGGCGGTACGCTCTGACGTTGCCCGTGGAAAAGCGCTCGAGTTCCTCGTCGAACACACAACAGTGGTCGACGAGAACGGCGACGAGATCGACCTCAGCATTTCCGAAGACGAGTTTTCGGCCCACGACCACGACCACGATCATGAGCACACCCACGATCATGATCACGACCACCCCCACACCCATGAAGAAGAGAAGGAGTCCGAGGCGTGAGTATCCGTAACGAATACGTCCCGGTACCGCGATTCATCCAGGACACGCCGCGCGGCCGGATGGAATGGGACCCGTACTCGCGTCTCGCGAACGACCGCATCATCTTCTTGGGCACGCCCGTCGACGACAGCGTCGCGAACCTGCTCATCGCGCAGCTGCTCATCCTCGAGTCCGAGGACCCGGAAAAAGACATCATCATGTACATCAACTCGCCCGGCGGCGAGATCACCGGTCTGTTCGCGATCTACGACACGATGCAGTACATCAAGCCCGACGTGCAGACGTGCTGCATCGGCCAGGCCGCTTCGGCCGCCGCGGTGCTGCTCGCGTCCGGTGCACCGGGCAAGCGTTTCATCCTGCCGCACGCCCGGGTGCTCATCCACCAGCCGCACGGTGGCGCATCCGGCCAGGCGGTCGACATCGAGATCCAGGCCAAAGAGATCGTGCGCATGCGCGAGCTCCTCGACGAGATCCTCGCCTTCCACACGGGTCAGGCGCTCGATCGGGTCTCCAAGGACACCGA
>DASYJT010000452.1:0-4681 GCA_035996165.1 Acidimicrobiia bacterium | reverse complement strand
CGGCCGCGACATGAACGCGACGTGCGCGAACGGCAACGGTGCGAGGCGCACGTCGAACGGTGCACCCAGCGCGCCCGCGCCCACCGCTACCGCGCGCAGGTTGCGATGGTCGAACACCGCGCCCTTCGGCATGCCGGTGGTACCGCTCGTCCAGACGATCGCGACCCGGTCGGCGGTTTCGGCGCGCGCGAGATCGGCGAGCGGCGCGAGCGCGTACGCGTCGCGCACGGCGGCGAGATCGGTGTCGCGCACGACGACGCGCGGTCGCGTGCGGTCGAGGATGCTCGCGATCTCGGGTGGACCCAACCGCGTGTTGATCCCCGTCGTGATCGCGCGCAGGCGCATCGCGGCCTGGTAGCACACGGCGTATTCGATCGACGACGGCACCAGCAGCGCCACGACGTCGCCGGGCCGCACTCCCTGCGCCGCGAAGTACGCGGCCACTCCGTCGGCGGCGCGGTCCCACTCTGAGAAAGTGAGCCGGCGATCGACGTCGACGAACGCGGATCGGTCCGGATACTCGGCCGCGACCGCCCTCAGCAGTTCCACAGTGGTTTCCGGCCCGCTCACCGTTGCCAACGTAGCGGCGCCCCCCGCGAGTACCGTTGCCGCCCGATGCCGTCGTCCCGGGAAGTGCGCGCGCGCCAGAATCGCCAGAAGGAGCGCGTCGCCGCCCAACTCGCGGAACGCCGCCGCGCGCAACGGCGACGCCGGCGTATGGGTGGGGTCGCCGGCGTGATCCTCCTCGTGATCGTCGTCGCGGTCGGGCTGGCGGTCGGCGGAAACGCCAAGAGCAACAACGACACGGTGACGATCTCCCCGACCTCCGCCGAACCGACGACCACCACGACCGTCCTGAAGTCGGTCAAGGGCAAGCCGTGTGTCGGGCTGAAGGATCCATTACCCAAGGGCTCGCCGGCGATATTGCTCTCCCCCGGACCCGCGCCGACGAAGTTGCTGAAGCAGGACCTCAAGGTCGGTACGGGCAAGGTCGTGCCGAAGAACGCGAAAGTGAGCGTCGACTACGTCCTGGTCGCGTGCACGACCGGCAGGATCATCGACTCCACCTACGTACACAACCAGACCTTCGACGCTGACCTCTCGGCGTCGGCGCAGCTCATCGCGGGATGGCGGCAAGGGATACCCGGCATGAAGGTCGGCGGCACCCGGCTCCTCGCGATCCCCTCCGCGCTCGCCTACGGCGCGACGGGCAAGCCCGGCATCGCGCCCTTCGAGTCGCTCTTCTTCCTGATCGTCGCGGAGAAGCTCGCCTGACTCGCGGCGCCCGCCGGTCGGCTATCTCGTGTATCTCGACGCCGCCGCGAGCGCATCGAGCCGCACCGCGGCGGCGGGCAGATGGAAGCTCGCCCACACGAGCTTGGCGAGGTCGATCTCGCGGACGAACAGGTCGAGCATGTCGGGGTCGAAGTGGCCGGTCTCGTCCTGCATCACCCCGATCGCGGTGTCGATGGGCATTGCCGCGCGGTAGACGCGATCGGACGTGAGCGCGTCGAACGAGTCGGCGATCGCGACGATGCGACCCTCGAGCGGGATGTCGGTGCCTACGAGTCCTTGCGGATAACCGCTGCCGTCGAAGCGCTCGTGATGACTCAGCGCGATCGTCGCCGCGAGCTCGAGGATCTCGGAACCGGAACCCGTGAGCAGACGGAACCCGACGTCGGCGTGCGCATCCATGATCTGGCGTTCCTCCGGGGTGAACGGCCCGGGCTTCAAGAGCACGTGATCAGGGATTGCCATCTTGCCGATGTCGTGCATCGGGGCTGCGGCACGGATCTGCGCGCACCGCTCCGGCGACAGCCCGAGCATGCGCGCGATGAGGTCGGAGTAGGCGGCCATCCGTTCGATGTGGGCGCCGGTGGAGTCGTCGCGGAACTCGACCGCCTTCGAGAGCCGGTTTATCGATTCCAGCCAGGCCGTCGTCGTCTCCGCCCGCGCTCGGACAAGTTCGGTCACCTCCGTCGAGATCCCGCCGACGCCGTAGGCGCGACCGTCGGCATCCAGTAGCGGGAAGTTCACCGAGAGATACGCGTGCTCGCCGTCGGCTTCCGTCGTCGTCTGCTCGACGACCGTGCTGGGTTGCTGCGGGCCGAGATCATCGACGAGCACCGCAATCGGTGACCCCGCGGCGAGGCGCGGCACGTCGCCGCGCTTACGCCCGATGAGCAGGTCGCGCGGCATGCCGATGATGCGCTCCAACTCGCGGTTGACGAGGAGGAACCGCCCGTCGGAATCGACGACGTGGATTGCGACCGGCGCGTTGTCGACGATCGATTGCAACGTGTGCTCGCTCTCCAGGAGCCGACGCTTCACCCGATGCTGTTCCAATGCAACGCCGACGAGCTGCGCCACCGACTCCAGGAAGCGGATCGCACGGTCGTCGAATTCCCTCGGCGCCCGGCTCTGCACTCCGACCGCGCCGAGCGTCTTGTCGTCGTGACGGATGGCCACGGTCAGCCCGCTGTGCACGTCGTGCGCCTCGAGCAGGGGCGACCGTGTGAACCGGGTCTCGGTGAGCCAGTCGTCGACGATGACCGATTCGCCGAGCCGCATCGTCGCCGCGGCCTGCGAATCGGCCACGGGCGCGTTGTCGACGATCGCGAGGAGGCGACGGTCCCAACCCCACTCGGAGACGGTCTGCAGCGATCCGTCGGCGGTCGGGAGGAGGATCGAACAGAAGTCGACCTGCAGGATGCGGGCAACGAGGCCGCAGGCCGTGTGCCCGAATGCCTCGATGTCGGCCGACTCCAACGTCATGCGCGCGAGGTCGGCGAGCGCGGACTCGGCACCCGCGCGGCCCTCGAGGAGGCGCAGTGCGGCCCGCGTGTCTTCCTCCGCCGCGCGCCGATCGGTGATGTCCTCGATCGCGGCCGTTGCGTACCAGCGCCCGGTCGCGCTCTTGATGGTGACGGCGGTCACCGCGACTGCCACCCAATGACCGTCACGGTGACGACCGTGGGTTTCCAAACTGACTCGCACGCTCGAGTCGGGAAGTGGTCCGACAGCATTCCCGTCGCGACGGATGCGGTCACGGTGTACGAGGGAATCGACATCCGACCCGACCAGCTCGCCCCGTCCGTAGCCGAGCAACGACTCGAGCGCGGCGTTGGCTTCGGCGACGACGCCGCCCGTCGCGGTGAACTCGATGACGACGAGCGGCATGGGGTTGTCGTCGAACGCGAACCGGAGCCGCTCCTCGGCCTCCCGGATTTGCGCATCGGCCAGACGACTGGCGGTGATGTCCTGCACGATCACGAACATCCCGATCGCTTCGCCGCCGTCGCGCTCGACCCGGAGCTGCGCCCGAACCCATACGCTCTCGCCGTCGCGCGCTTTCAGTTCGACATCGCCGCGCACGACCTCGTCCTGCGCCGCCGCGCGGCCTACCAGCTCGGCGCGCACCGCCGGGTTCGCAAAGAGCGAATTCGTATCGAGAACACACTCCAACAACTCTTGCGGCGATCCGTATCCGAGCATCGTCGCGAACGCCTCGTTCACGCTCACGAACCGCCCGTCGAGCGCCGACTCGACGACACCCTCCGACATCCCGTCGAGAATCCGGCGCAAGCGCGCTTCGGTCGCGCGCTCGAGCGCCGCATCCGGAATCACAGGGCGTGCGATCGTCAACGGCATCTCCTCATAATTCCGCCCGCGTTTCCGCGGTTATGGGGAATGCTCGTACCGCCCTCGGTACCGCAGCGTGACGAAGCTGTGACCGATGCCCGCGGATCAGTCTTCGGGCTCGGAGAGATCCATCAAGCCGGACGCCGCGGCCAATGCGACCGCGCGGCGTGCCGCCTTGTCGTAGGCGAGGGCGAAGTAGTTCTCCGCGATCGTCTCCCGGCCCGGAAGCGGAGGCGGTCCGAGGGAGCGGATCATCGCCGACGGGTCGTCGGGCGAACGGACGAGGGAGGCGGGTTCGTCGCCCGGGTCGACTCCATCCCAGAAGTCGCGGCGGGGCGCGGCCTTGCGCCGGGGCGTGGACCGGGAAGACGTATTGCGCCTCCGGGGAGGGCTCATGCCTTGACTCCGTCGTCGGCCGCGAGGAGGTCGTCCTCGGTCAGGAGGGCATCGGGCCGGATACCGAGCGCGAGGCGCAGCTGATCGGAATCGAGGTCGGCGAGCGAGCTCGACTTGGGCAGCACGAGATCTGCGATACGGCGCTTGCCCGCCACGACTTCCTCGACCCGTTCGTCGACCGTTCCGGGACAGATGAGACGGTGACAGATGACCGTGCGAGTCTGACCGATTCGCCACGCGCGGTCGCGCGCCTGGTCTTCGACCGCGGGGTTCCACCAGCGGTCGTACAGCACCACGTGGCTCGCGGCCGTGAGGTTCAGCCCCGTGCCGCCGGCTTTCAACGAGAGCACGAGCACACGCGGCCCGTCGCCGTTTTGGAACTCGGCGATGATCTGATCGCGCGCGGTTCGTGAAAGGCCGCCGTGGTAACAGGCGACCTGTGGTCCCGTGCGCTTCGTCAGATGGTCGGCGAGCTTGATACCCCACTGCGCGAAGTGCGTGAATACCAACACGCTCTCGCCCGCCGCGAAGACCGAGTCGACGATCTCCTCGAGCCGGGCGAGCTTTCCCGACCGGCCCGCGAGCGGGAGGTCGTCGTCCTTGTACGCGGCGGGATGGTTGCAGATCTGCTTCAAAGCGGTGA
>DASYJT010000451.1:0-18461 GCA_035996165.1 Acidimicrobiia bacterium | reverse complement strand
CTCGTGCGGAGGACCGTCGAGGAACGCGTCGGGGTCGCCGAGCGAAGTCAACTGACGAGCACCGCGGGCCGCGGGAAGCCTTCGGCTTCGGCGAGCGCGTAGTACGCCTCGAGACTGCCCGGTCCGTCGAACACGCTCTCGACGTTGTCGTCGGCGTCGAGGTTCAGGTTCACGCCGTACATGTGAAACCACACGCGGGTGTCGTCCTCGATGCACTGCAAGGTGTGCACGGATCCCGCGGGCTCGTACAGGAACGAGCCGGCCCGGTTCACGTAGTCGTATTCCTTGTACTTCCACGCCCCCGACGTGGTGTAGCCCCAGACCGGGCCGGTGTGTTTGTGCTTTTGCACCTCGTAGCCGGCCTGGAAGATGTTCTCGACGATCCAGAGACCTTCTTTCTCTTTGACCTGGATCACCTTGAGGAGGCTGCCGCCGCCGATGTCGACGAACGGGAGGTCGTCGGCGCCGACGTGGACGGCGCTGGGTGCGGATTCGATCAGGGCCATCACGTGCCTCCGAGTCGGGTCGTGCGAGTTCGACGCGAGAGACTAGGCCCCGTTGTGACGCTCCTTCGACCGCGTTGGGTCGCCGGCCATCTGCTGGTGCTGGTGCTCTCGGCCAGCTTCGTCGCCCTCGGATTCTGGCAACTCGCGCGCAACGATCACAAGCAAGCGCTCGTGCGGGAAGCGCGCGCCGCGTACGCGGCCCCCGCGCCGTCGATCTCGTCGTCGTCGGTCCCGGCCGGGAGCCGGGCCGAGGCGAGGGGTCGCTACGACGTCGCGCACGAAGTCCTGCTGCGGAACCAGGTGCACGGCGGTAGGGACGGCGTCGACGTGCTGACCCCGCTGATCCTCTCCGACGGAACCGCGGTGATCGTCGACCGCGGGTGGGTGGAGGCGCCGCCGACCGTGCCGATCGTCGAACGGGGCCCGGTCGTGGTCGTGCGCGGGGTGGTCCGCACGTCGAGCGCGTTGAGCGCGCAGGACACCGTGACCACTTCGGGCCGCGTGCTGTCGCTCCCCCGCGTCGACCTTCGTCGCATCGGCCGCGGCCTTCCGTACCGGCTGGTGCCGGAGTGGATCGAGGCGCAGGCTCAGATCCCCGCTCCGACGTCGGGCGCGCCCGCGTTACCCGTGCCGCCCGCGCCCGACCAGGTAAACCACCTGCAATACGCGGTGCAGTGGTTCGGCTTCGCCGGCATCGGGATCATCGGGTGGCCGCTCGCGCTCGTCGCGTTCTCCCGTCGCCGCGGCGGCTTCAAACCCCCCGCCTAGCGCCTAGCGCCCGCGCCCCCACCCCCCCCGAAATCCCACCAACAGTTGGCAGAGAAATCGTTCCCCACCAACGTTTTTCCTGCCAACTGTTGGGGGGATTTGGGGGGTGTTTTGTTGGCGGTTAGGCGCGGATGGTGGCTATGACGGCTACCAGGGCGAGGATCGTGCAGGCGACTCCGGTGATCTTGCGGAGCAGGGTGCCGGGGAGGACGCGCACCAACTGCTTCCCGCTGAACGTCGCGACCGCCGACACCGCCACGAGTGCGAGCGCGGCGCCGAGGCCGACGCTCAACGGCGAGTGGTAGCGCGCGGCGAGATTCGCGGTCAGTACCTGGGTGAGGTCGCCCCACTCCGCGAGGAAGATCACGAGGAACGACGTGCCGATCACGCGGTGGACGGATAGGGCGGCCTCTCCCACGACATCCGCGGCGGCGGCGACCTCTTCTTCCTCCGACTCTCGGAACGCGAGCACGGCGCCGACCGCGAAGAGCACTGCAACCAGCGCGTCGACGGCCCGGTGCGGCAGGACGTTGAACAGTCCGACGCCGACGCTCACCGCGATCACGACGTGCACGACGAACGCGGCGGTCGCCCCGGCCCACACCGCGAGCGGACGGCCGCGCGACGCGAGCAGGATCGACGCGAACATCGTCTTGTCGGGCAGCTCCGCGAAGAAGATCAACGGGAACACGGCGAGCACGATCCCGAGATGCACCTGAGCGTTCTACCCGGCCGAGCGCGCGATCGAGGCGTCGTTGAACGAGCTGAGATAACCGCTCGAATCGGGCCGGCACCCGATATTCGTCACGGACGCGACGTCGAGCTGCATCTGCCAGGTGGCCCGCTCGTCGACCTGCAACACGGCACAGACGGCGGCCTTGATCGGCGAGACGTGACTGACCGCGACCACCAGCTCGTCGCCGTGGGCGGCGAACACCTCGCGGACGAACTCGTTGACGCGGGCCGCAACGTCGGAGAGGCGCTCGCCCCCGGGGGGCGCGAAGTCGACGTCGTGGCGCCACGCGACCCATGCCTCGGGTGGCACGTCGGCGAGCAAGCGACCGTCCCAGTCGCCGTAGTCGAGCTCGATCAACCGCGCGTCGACCTCGACCGAGAGCTCATGGGCGGCCGCGATCGCGGCGGCCGTGTCGCGTGCGCGTTGCAACGGGCTGCTGTAGACGCGCGTCACGGGCGCCGATGCGAATCCGCGGCCCAGCGCCGCCGCCTGGCGCGCGCCGAGATCGCTGAGCGGCGCGTCGAGGCGGCCCTGCAACCGGCCACCGCGGTTGAGCTCGGTCTGGCCGTGCCGGACGAACGCGATCACTCGGCCTCCGCCGCGATCGTCAACCGGCCGCTGCGCACCAGCTCACGCCGACGGTCGGGATCGCGCAAACCGAAGCGCGACCAGACCCACCACGCGGCCGCGAGTCCGAGTAGCTCCTCGACTACGACCACCGACCACACCGGGAACAGCGCCACGTCGGGACGCGCGGTTCCGAAGGCGGGCCACCAGAACACTTCCTTGTGGGTCCAGGCCGCGCTGAGCACGAGCCCGGAGAACCAGCCGATCGCGAGACCCAGCGCGCGCCGGCGTCGGAGCCGCCGGCCGCGCCCCGTCGTCGCGAGCATCGTCACCAGCAGCACCACGACGGCCGCGAGCAACGTGTGCGCGTACGCCTGGGCGCCGAACGGCAGGTCGATCAATTCCGGGAGCAACGCACCGGCGGCGATCAGGCGGAAGTCGAGTCCCGGGCTCTGGAACACGTTCCACACCCCGAAGATCGCGCCGAACGCGAACCAGGTGAGCATGTCGCGTCAGTCGCCGGTGATCGCCGCGTCGAGCGCGGCGTTGACGAGCGCGTCGGCGTCGAAGTTCTCGGCGCGCGGTACGTGCCGCAGGTCGACCTCGGCGTACGAGGCGAGCAGCGCGCGCGCCTGGTCGCGCAGTGGGCGGAGGTGCGGCTGCTTCACCTTCCACGTGCCTTTCACCTGCTCGATCACCAGCTTCGAGTCGGCCCGCACCCGCACCGTCGAAGCGCCGAACGGCGCGGCCACTTCGAGCCCTGCGATCAAGGCGCGGTACTCGGCGACGTTGTTCGTCGTCACGCCGATGCACTCGCTCACCTCGGCGAGCCGGCGCGGTGGATCGACCGACGGGTCGAGCACGACCGCGCCGATCGCCGACGGCCCCGGGTTCCCGCGCGAACCGCCGTCGCAAAAGATGACGATCTCGTCGACGTGCACGGCAGGGGTTCGCGACGGCTCGGCGAACAGGGAGGGTTGGGTCACGGGACGAGGATCGCCGAGCAGTTGTCGCAGTACGCGACCACGTTGCCCGCGCCGCGGCGGATCTGCTCCGCCTCCGTCGACGGGATCGTGAGGTGGCACGCCTGGCAGGTGGTGCCGACGAGCCGAGCCGCGCCCGCGCCCCGGTTCTGCACGCGGCGGCGTTCGTAGTCGCGGAGCAACGTCTCGGCGATCGGCTTGGCGAGATCGGTGCGCAGCGCCGTCTCGCGCGCGATCTCGTCGTCGATCTCGACCTCCGTCTCGGAGATCGTGGCGCCGAGTTGCGCGACCGTCGCCTGCAGCGCCGCGATGGTTCCGTCGAGCGCGGCAAGCTCGGTGTCGAGCGCTTCGCGCTGCTCCATGACCTCGAGCTCTTCGTCTTCGAGATCGGAGCGCCGGCGGAGCAACATGTCGATGTCGGCCTGCATCGCCTGCAGCTCTCGGGGCGACGACACCGATCCGGAGTAGAGCTTCTTGTTCACCTCGTCGGCCCGCTCGCCGACGACTTGCGCTTCGTCGTCGATGCGGCGCTCTTCGGCATGGACGACGCGATGGCGCTCTCCCACCGCGGATCGCTCCACCTCGCGCTGGCGTAGCTCGTTGGTGCGCGCGATCAACTCGGCGCGCTCGGGCATCGCGTCGCGCCGGTGGCGCAGCTGGTCGAGCGCGATGTCGCGCTCCTGCACGAGCAACAACGCTTCGAGCTCGTCGAGGCTCACGTCAGGGTCCCTTGGGTGGCTTGGGGGGCTTGTTCGTCGGCTTGGGAGTCGGGACTGTGGGGTGATTCCTCGTGTACTGCGTCCACGGGTTCACCGTCGTGGTCGGGCCGACGGTCGGAACCGTGGTCGGAAGCGTCGGAGTCGTAGCCGGGGGCACGAACGTGAGCATGCGACCGAGCTCGGTGATGAACCGCGACTGGTTGAACAGCGTGCGGTCGGGCAGCTGGAAGTCGAGCGCCGGGAGCGGTGCGTTGGCGTCGATCATGAACGACCGCCAGATCTTGGCGGGGTACGTCGCGCCGAAGACCCGGATGCCGCCGACGTTGGTCATCGGCACCTCGCCCGCCGGGTTTCCCATCCAGACCGCGGCCGTGTACTGCGGGGTGAACCCGACGAACCACGCGTCCTGGTTGTGGTCGGTCGTACCGGTCTTGCCCGCCGCGGGCCGGGGGAAGTTGCCGAGCGTCGAGCTCGCGGTTCCGCTGCGGAGCACGCCCTTCAGCATGTTCGTCTCGGTGCGGGCGACGTTCGTGGAGAGCACCTGCACGCCGTTCGTCGGCGCCTGGTAGATCGTCTTGCCGTTGCGGTCGACGATCTTGGTGATGAACTTCGAGCGCTTCAGCACTCCGTCGTTGGGGAACACGGAGTACGCCGAGGCCATCTCGAGCGGGTGCACGCCGTTCGTGCCGAGCGTGGTGGAGACGACGGGCTGGAAGTTCGCCGTGTTGATGCCCATCGACTTGGCCGTCTGGATGACCGCCTTCACGCCGTCGCCGCCGAAGTTGGCGGGGCCGAGGGAAAGCTCCGTCCGGACGAACGCGCAGTTGTCGGAACGGGCGATGGCACGGGTCAACGGGATGACGTCGCCCCCGCAGTCGTTGTTCGAGCCGCCGATGTTGTAGAACGCGCCCTTTCCGGAGCCTTGGTTGAGGCGCCAGTTCAAGGTCGACGTCGAAACGGTGTCGTTCGCCGAGTAGCCGCGCGACAGCGCGGTCGCGAGCGTGAATACCTTGAACGACGATCCGGGCTGACGCCCCGGCCCTTCGGTCGCGGGGTCGAACTGCATATCCGCGAACCGGCGGCCGTTGGCGATCGCGCGCACACCGCCGTCGGCATTGTCGATTACGACGAGCGATGCCGTGAACGGCGTATTTTGCGGCAGCTCCTTGTTGACCGCGACGGTGGCCTCGAACTGCAGCGTCGGGTCGTACGCCGTGTAGATCTTCAACCCGCCGCGGAAGACGGCGTTGGCCCGGGCCTGCTGGGTCGCACCGAGGACCTCGGCCGGATCACCCGGGACGTTCGGGTCCTCGTTGAGCAGGACGTTCTTGACCTCTTCGTTGTAGTAGTCCTGCGCGGCGGAGTGGGGGTAGCTGACCGTTGTGGGCAGCGGCACCGATTTCGAGAGCTTGGCGACCGGAGCCGTGATCTTGTGGTTGGCGACCATCGCGTCGAGCACCTCGCTGCGCCGGCGGGCCGCGGCGCCCGGGTGCTTCACCGGGTTGAGGGCTTCGGGCGACTGGATGACGCCGGCGAGGAGCGCCGACTGCGCGATGTCGAGCTTCCCGAGCGGGGTCAGCGGGAAGTAGCGCTCGGCCGCGGCCTGCACGCCGTACGCGCCGTTGCCGAAGTAGACGAGGTTCAGGTAGTCCTCGAGGATCTGGCTCTTGCTCATCTGCTTCTCGAGCTCGATCGCGAGGAACGCCTCGCGCGCCTTGGTGGTGAGGTCGCGCTTGCGCCCGATACTGAACGTGTTCTTCACGAGCTGTTGGGTGATGGTGGACCCACCCTGGTTGACGCCGCCCGCGTCGACATTCTTGAACAGTGCGCGGATGGAGCCGGCTGGGTCGACGCCGTGGTGCTCGTAGAACTTGCGGTCCTCGATCGAGATGACCGCGTCCTGCAGGATCTTCGGGATGTCCTTCAGCTTCACGGGCGAACGATCCTCGGTCGCCAGCGTGCTCATCACGTTGCCGTTGTGGTCGTAGACCACCGACCGGGCCGCGGGCGCGTTGATCGTGACCTCGAGCCGGCCGATCGGGGTCGTCGCGTGGGTGAGCGGGTTCGACGCCGGGCCGAGCAGGGCGAGCGAACCCGCGATGGCGGACCCGCCGACGGCGACCGTCAGCAAGAATTTGAGGACGAACTTGAGGACCTTCACGGGTACGAACAGGATGACACATGGCGACCCGCGTCCCAGGTTCGCCCTGGGTTCATGAGTCGGAGGGTACGAGCGGCGGCGGCTCCGACGGGTGGTCGCGTTCGGCGGCCAGGAGCGCCCTGACCTCCCCCACGGCGGCCTCGAGCTCGGCGCCCGCGAACTCGAACTCGGTGGCGCCCTGGGGTTCGAGAAAACACAACACACCTCGGACGACCGGCTCGCCGGTGGCCTCGGCGACCGCCAGCGCGTACGCGGCCGCCTGCACCCGATAGTGGGCGATGCGCTCGGCGCGGGTGTCGGCGTCGACGGCGTCGGTCTTGTAGTCGACGACGACCAGACCGTCGTCGTCGCGGTAGACGAGGTCGACGTATCCCTCGAGCGTGATGCCCTCGAACGGCACCGCCACGTAGGTCTCCCGCCAATGCGGACGGGCGGCCGCGCGCGCCACCACTGCACTCGCGAGCGCGGCGCGCGTCAGCGCGGCGAGCGTCGCTTCGTGACCGAGGACGCCCTCGGCCGCGGCCTGCGCGGCCACGGTGGCCTCCAGCCCGGCGCCGGTGGCGAGGTCGATCGTCTGCAACGTGGCGTGGACCGCGCGGCCGATCGCGGTGCCGTAACGCCCCTTGTTCCACGGCGGCAGCTCGAGATCGCGGGCGTCCTTGGCGAGACCGGGATCGTCGTCGGTTGGCCGGGCGCCGCCGACCACTCCGGTGAACGGGTCGAGCCGGTGCGCGAGCGTGGTGGCCGACACGAAACCGCGCCGGTTCCCGCGCACATGAGCGCGGTCGTACTCGGCCTGCCACGCGTCGGGGTCGATCGGCGCAGGCGCCGGGACCGCCACCGCGCCTGGTTCGCCGGTCGTCGGGGCGAACGGATCGCGATCGAGCCGCGACCACTCCGCATGCTCGGCCGCGTGCCACAAGAGCTCCGCGTGGGTCCAGTGCGGGCGGTCGTCGGGATCGGGGACACGGGCCTTGCGGTGTACGGACACCACCAGGTGGTCGCGCGCCCGCGTGCAGGCGACATAGAGAAGACGCAGCTTCTCGTGGAAGCCCATCTGCTCGTCGATGGGCTTGTGCAGCTCGAACTCGGCGGTCTGCACACCCTTCACGATCTTCAACTCGTAGCCGCCCGCGGGCGGGAACAGCAGCTCGACCCCGCGGCCCGCCACCTGGGCGGCGGTGGTCATACCCGAGCAGACGACGATCGGGAACTCGAGGCCCTTCGCACCGTGAACCGTCATGATGCGCACCGCGTCGTCGTCGGTCTCGGGCACGACCGCCTCGACGACGCGCGCGCCTTCCGCACCCTGCATCTCGGCCCACGCGACGTAATCGCGCAGCGTCCCGCCGACCGCGTCGGCATAGGCGCGGGCCTGGTCGATCAGGAAGCGCACGCGGCGGGCGACGTCGCGGAACCGACCGGTGAGCGCGCCGACCTCGATCACCGAACGCTCGCGCACCACGCGCTCGAGTAGCTCGCTCGGTGTCGACCACACGCGGTCTCGGTGCAGCTCGGCGAGGAACTGGATCGCGGCCACGACGGGATCGTCGGAGGGAAGGTCGGAGGGCAGCGGCGCGGCGACGTTCCATTGGCCGCCGTGTTCGACCTTGAACCGGAAGAGGTCGTCGTCGCCGCAGCCGAAGACCGACGACCGTAGGGCGGCCACCAACGCGAGGGTGTTGCTCGAGTCGTCGACCGCCCGCAAGGTCATCAACAGGTCGCGGACCTCACGACTGCTGTAGACGAGCGAGCTGGTCTCGGCGCGGTACGGGACTTCGGCCTCGCCGAGCGCCCGTTCGAGATAGCCGAGCGAGGTCCGCGCCGGGAGCAGGATGCACACGTCGCCGAGTCGGGCCGGCCGCCACGCTGCGAGCTCCTTGTCGAAGACGGGCCAGCGCTCGGCGACGGCCGCGCGGGCGATCGCCGCGACGTCGGCCGCCTCCCGGGCCCGCAGGTCGCCCGCGTTGATGCCGGCGTCGGCGTGCGGCTCGACGCCGAGCAGCGTGACCCCGCGATCGTGCTCGGCAGGCACCGCGCGCGCCGGATCGAGCGGCCGGTACTCGGGCTGCGAGTCGGGGACGGGCTGGATGAGCTCGTTGAACACGTGATTGATCCATCCGAGCACCCGCGGCGCGGTGCGGAAGTTGCACGTGAGGAATCGCGGCGCGCCCTGGGCGAACTTGACCTCGGCGGCGAGGAACGTACCGATGTCGGCCCGGCGGAAACGATAGATCGACTGCTTGGGGTCGCCGACGAAGAAGAGACGACCCGGATCGACGCTCATCTCGTTCCACGGCCGGGAGCCGTCGTCGGGGTCGTCGGAGCCGAGCAGCGCGGCCAGCTCGACCTGGATCGGGTCCGTGTCTTGGAATTCGTCGATCAGGATGCGTTGATAACGCTCCCAGAGCCGGGCCCGCGCCCCCACACCGTGCTCGGGATCGCGCAGCAACGTGCGGGCGAACACGAGCAGATCGTGGAAGTCGAGCGCACCCTCGGCCCGGCGGGCCGCGACCGAACGTTCGATGTACACCGCGATCGCGGCGACCACCCGCTTGATCGCGATGTCGAGCACGGCGTCGGTCATCGCCTTGCGCTGCTCGCCGAGCTTCACGAGCGGGTCGCGCACGGCGTCGATGTCGTCCCAGTTCTTCTTGTTGCCGACGCGGCCTACGTTGAACTTCGGGTTCGGGGCGAGCAGCAGCTCGATGCGCTCCGCATCGTCGAACGCCGAGCGCAACCGCGCGCTGTACTCGGCGATGTCGCCCAGGCGACCGAGAAGGCGATCGTCGCCGGCGCGGCAACCGTCGCCGACCGCGCACGCGCCGTCGACCTCGTCGAGCCAGCCCTCGATGCGCAGCGCGGGCAGCGGCTTCGGCGGATCGATGCGATCGAGCAGGTCCCAGTTGTCGTCGAGCACCTCGGCAACCGTGCGCAGGTGCGGGAGCTTCACGCCCGCCGCCAACAGCACCAGTATCGACGCCTCGAGCTCGGGATCGTCGAGCATCTCGTCGACGAACGCGCGCCACCGCGCTTCGAACGCGATGCGCGAGGAGATCTCGTCGCGCACCTCGATGCGGGGCGGCAAGCCGATCTCCACCGGGAACTCGGTGAGGATGCGCTGTGCGAACGAATGCAGCGTGCAGATCGCGGCCGAGTCGAGGTCGTCGATCGCGGCCCGGCACCGGGCGCGCACGATTTCGGGTTCGGCAACATTGTCGGCGGTGTCGCGCAACGCCCGCCGGATGCGGTCGCGGAGCTCGGCGGCGGCCTTCTCGGTGAAGGTGATCGCGGCGATCGCCGGCATCGGCACCGCGAGGCCGGTCACCAACGCGACGACCCGGTCGACGAGCGCCCGCGTCTTGCCGGTGCCCGCGCCGGCCTCGACGAACAGCGTCGCGTCGAGCTCACTGGTGATGGCGTCGCGCGCGGGCTTGTCGCCGAGGACGCCGAACAGGGCGAGTTGGTCGGTCATGCGCCGCCCTCGCTCCCGACGGCCGCCAGGCTGCGAAAGCCGTCGAGCTCGGGCGCGGCGAACTTGCGTTGCCACTCGCGCCAGCGGTCGGTCGTGCCCATGCCGTCGGGGTCGCAGAAATGGCACTTCACCCACGGGGTCGGCGCCGGTTCCGGCGGCTGCGACGGGAACACTCCCGCCTCGATGCCGTCGACGATCGTGCGCAGCGCGGTGGCGAAGACATCGCGGACCGAGTCGTCGACGTCGTAGCCGATGCGCAGGTTCTTGCCGCGGCCGACGAACCAGTAATAGGCCTCGACCTTCGTGTCGGGGGCGCCGAAGGCCGCCCGGGCCGCGTACGCATACACCGGGAGCTGCAAGTGCTGACCGGCCGTGACCGGCGCGTCGTGGTTCAGGACCCGGTAATCGCGCTCCGCGCCGGTCTTGTAGTCGATGACGACCAGCTCACCGCCGGCGCGGCGGTCGACCCGATCGGCCTTGCCGCGCACGCGCACGACGCGTCCGTCGCCGAGCGGCACTTCGATCGCGTCGATCGAGCCCGCCTCGGACATACCGAACGCGAGCTCGGTGGCGAGTGTCTGCGCAACACCGTCGGCGCGGTACTGCTCGTCGGCGTCGAGGAACGCGTCGAGCTCGGCGAGGATGAGCCGCCGATCGCGGTGCCACAACAGACGCCGGCCGGTGAGCCCGCGCGCCTCGATCTCGGCGCACACCTCCTCTCCGATCGCGCGCAGCCGCGCCCGATCGGCCGAGTTCCACGGCCGGCCGGCATCGACCCGCTCGCGCACCTCTCCGAGGAACCGGTCGAGGACCTCGTGCACGAGCGTGCCGCGCACGATCGGCGCCAGCTGCATGACGTCTTCGGGCTGCTCGACCCGCGAGGCGTTCAGCACGGTCTGCATGAAGTACGCGTGCGGGCAGACCGCCCAGGTCTGGAGCCGGGTGGGTGACGCGACGCGCTCGGGATGGGCGGGGCTGATCGACCGCAGCCGATCGGCGAGGTGGGCGAGATTGCCGTCGAAACGGGTGAACGACGAGTCGGCGCGTGCGCGCGTGAGCTCGAGGCCCCGCGCAACCGCGGTCTCGGACCCCACCCAGGCCTCTCCCCCGGCCGCGGCCCGCACTTCGAGCTCGTGACGATTCGCGGGAAACTCGACGTGCGTGGCGCCGTACGCGTACGACGGGACCGAGTGCGCCGGGGCGACCGCGGCGAGCGTGGCGGCGAGGAAGCGCGACGGGACATGTTCGGTACTGCGCCGCAGGTCGCCGCGGGGATAGGCGCACACGCGTGGACCGTCGGTGGAAGCGAGCGCCGCGAGCAGCGCCCGTTCGTCTTCGGCCGTGCGATCGGATCGCAGGCGGAGCTCGCCCCCGAGTGCGGCGCGCTCGCGGTCGCCGAGCAGCGGATCGTCGCGCGGCACCGACGGGAACAGGCCCTCGGACAGGCCGCACACCCATAGGCGATCGAGGTCGACGCCGAGCGCCATCCCCACCGGTCCGACGAGGACACCGTCGCCGAGGCTGCCGACGCGATCGCGGGCCGCATTCAGCTCGAGCTCGAAGGTGCGCCGGAACACTTCGATGCTCGGCGCGGGATCGATCGGGTCGAGGGTCGCCAGCCGGTCGAGCACGGCCTCGACCCGGCGCGCCGCGACCCGCTCGAACGGCGGCCACGACGCGCGCCGGGAGTCGTCGCCGAAGTAGCGGCGGACGAGCCGGTGCGCGAGCTGCGCCAACCCCTTCCACGTGCGCGCCGGCGCGCCCGGGTCGAGATCGGAGGCGAGCCGGGCGACGAACGCGCCGAGCGCTTCGACCTGCGCACGTTCCCGCGCGCCGCGCTCGTCGTCGGCGAACGTGGCCGCGTGTCGATCGAGCCGGACCTGCCACTCGGGGATCCCGCGCACCACCCCCGCGTCGCGCGACACCCGTTCCCACTTCGCGGCCGGCACCGGCCGTCCTCGACCGTCGAGCAGGGGTGCCGCCGCGAAAAGACCGCACACCTCGTCGCGCGCGAACCCGGAGTCGACCAACGCGAACAACCGCAGGAGGCCGCGGCCGAGCACCGACTCCGACATCGATCGGGTCGTCGCACCGTTGTGTGCGATGTCGGCGAGGGTGAAGTGCTCGTGCAAGAGACGGGCGTACGGCTCGTCGGAGGCGTACAACACCGCCATGCGCTCGAGCGCCACCCCCGCGCGCATCGCGTCGACGACGCCGCGCACGATCGAACGCACCTCGTCGTCGGGATCGGACGCGTTCCACACCTCCGTTCCCATCTCGGGCCCTATCCCGAGCTTTGCCGGGTCGGCGACCTCGGCGCCGATCCGGCGCAGCGTCGCGGTGACCTGCGCGTCAGCCGTGGGCGAACCGGTGAGACCGACGATGATCTCGAGCCGGGTCTGCTCCGACAGCGCGCGCAGGAGCCGGGCGGACGGCGCGGTAAATCGCTGCGGCAGGAAGCACACCACGGTGCCGAGCTCGCGCACGAGCGGAGTCCCGGCACTCACCAAGTCGGTGGCGACGCGCATGAGGTCGTGCTCGTCGTGCCACTCGCGTTCGAGGAGGCTCTTCGTCGCGCGGTGCAGACGCACGACCTCCCGGGCGCGCGGGTGCTGCGCCGCGAGGAGATCGAGCTGGGCGGCGTCGAGGTCGGCGAGCTCGCGGTGCGCGCCGACCAGCGCCTCTTCGGTCGCGGGATGTTGGGCAACCGGTGTGAACAATCCGGCGTTGCGCGCGAGCGCGCGCCGCACGGCCGACGCGACGACCGGTGTCGACACGGGACGGCGGCCCGCCGCCGCAAGCTCGGCCGCCCCGAGCAGTTCCGCGAGCCGGTACACCGTGACGAAGGTGACACCGACGACCCCGCGCCCCGCGCCACTCACCGGTCCGAGCTCGCCCGACGCGAGCCGGCGGCGCGCGGAGACGCCCACCGAATTCGTCGGGACCACCACGGTCACCGGCGCGAGCGCGTCGCCCTCCTTCGCCCGCGCCACCGAGTCGCGCAAGGCCTGGGAGGCCGCGCGCCCATAGGTGGTCGGAACGACGCTGATCGGCATCGACGGATCGTACGACCGAGGTGAGACAGGCGACGGAGGTGAGACAGGCGACGTTTGTCCGACGAACGCTTCGGGTACCCCGTCCGCAGACAGGACCTGCAGGGCACCTCGCTCCGAGTCGCGGTCGGGCCACCCGACCGATCGCGACTCAGGGCGCGAGGGTTCTGCGGAAGAAGTCGACCGCGAGCTGGATCGATTCCGGCGGCAGGTCGGCGTGGACCCCGGTCCACACGCCCATGCGCTTCGGCGCGGGGATGAGCTCGAGCACCTCGATCGCGCCTTCCATCGAGAAGTGCTCGTCGCGCGTCATGTTGATCATCAGCACCTCGCGGCCGCCGAGACGTGCCGCTCCCGCGCGGACCATCTCGTCGCGCGTCGCGTCGCCGGGGAGGCCACCGAGCGCGAAGACCGCGGCGGTGACGGTGGGCAGGTCGGCCACGATCGCCAATCCGAACATCGCGCCCATCGAGTAGCCGGCATAACCCGTCGCACCGGTGATCCGGACGTCGGCCGCGCGCGCCGCCGTCTCCACCGCGCGCCAATCGGCGGTCACCTGCGCGTAGTTCGCCGGGTCGGCCATCTTCCGAGCTACGTCGGCGACGAACTCCTCGTCGGTGAGGTCCGCGCGACGGCGTTCGCCGTGACCGGGACAGTCCATCACCGCGACCGCGGCCCCGACCCCGCGGCAGAAGCCCTTCACGATCATCTGCATGATCGGGTCGTCCTTCGACGTGTGGGCGCCGTGCCCGAACAGCACCAGTGGCAGCGCTTCGTGATCGCCCGGCGGCACGAAGAGCAGCGTGGGAGGCGTGCGATCGTCGGCAAGGCGGAGCGGCTGGAGAGGCATGACATGCAGTGGAGCACACGCGTACCCTTCCGACCAGGCCCGCAAGGGGGCCCGCCAGGCCTCGATGGGGGCAACCGAGGGGGGAAGATGCGCGTACCGCTGACCGTGCTCGATTTCATCGAGCGGGCCGAGCTCGTCTACGGCGACCGGATCGGCGTCGTCGACGAACCCGACCAACCCGCGGATTCGCTGGGCGAGCTCACGTGGAAAGAGGTCGCGCGCTTGGCCCGCGCCCAGGCCGCCGGGCTCGACGCGTTGGGTGTCGAGCACGGCGAACGCGTCGCGATCGTCTCGCACAACTCCGCGCGCTTGTTGACGTCGTTCTTCGGCGTGTCCGCGTACGGGCGCGTCCTCGTGCCGATCAACTTTCGCCTGAGCGCGGAAGAGATCGGATACATCATCGAGCACTCGGGCGCGTCGGTGCTGTTCGTC
Source organism: Acidimicrobiia bacterium (assembly GCA_035996165.1). Lineage (GTDB taxonomy): Bacteria > Actinomycetota > Acidimicrobiia > IMCC26256 > PALSA-610 > PALSA-610. The sequence goes on along the minus strand of DASYJT010000451.1, from coordinate 4,211 downwards.
GATCCCGAGCTCGAGGAATCGCTCGCCGGGGTTACCGCTCGGCATCGCTTCGTCATCGGTAAAGACGCCGACGAGGCCACACTGCGATTCGACACCGCACCCGAGCCGTGGATTCCCGACGAGGACGCGACCGGCACGATCAACTACACGAGCGGCACAACCGCGCGCCCGAAAGGCGTGCAACTCACGCATCGAACGCTGTGGGTCAACGCGACGACGTTCGGCTGGCAGACGGGTGCGAGCGACCGCGACGTGTATCTCTGGACGCTGCCGATGTTCCACTGCAACGGCTGGGGCATGTCGTACGCGGTCACGGGAATGGGCGGCCGCCACATCGTGCTGCGCAAGGTCGACGGCGCGGAGATCCTGCACCGCGTCGAACGGCACGGCGTGACCTTCTTGTGCGGCGCACCGGCGGTGTGCGCGGCGATCCTCGACGCGGCGCGCACGTGGGAGGGCGAGATCCCCGGCCGCGACCGCGTGCGCATGGTGGTGGCCGGCGCGCCCCCGCCGACCCGCATCATCGAACAGATGGAGACCGAGCTCGGCTGGGAGTTCATCCAGATATACGGCCTGACCGAGACCGCGCCGTTGCTGACCATGGCGCGCGGCCGCGAGGAATGGGACGCGCTCACGCCCGCGGCCCGGGCCCAGAAGCTCGGGCGGGCCGGCGCGCCCGCGTTGGGCGTGCGCCTTTCGCTCGGCGACCAGGGCGAGGTACTCGCCCGCTCGAACGTCGTGCTCGAGGGCTACTGGGAGCAACCGGAGGCGACCGCCGACGCGCTGGAGGGCGGCTGGTTCCATACCGGCGACGGCGGCACGATCGACGACGACAACTACCTGACGATCAGCGACCGCAAGAAGGACGTGATCATCTCGGGTGGTGAGAACGTGAGCTCGATCGAGGTCGAGGACTGTCTCTATCAGCACGTCGCGGTCGCGGAGGCGTGCGTGATCGGCGTTCCCGACGACAAGTGGGGCGAGACGGTGAAGGCGCTCGTCGTGCTCAAGCCGGGCGCGGACGCGAGCGAGAGCGATCTGATCTCGCACTGCCGCGATCGGCTCACGCATTTCAAGTGCCCCACTTCGATCGACTTCTGCTCCGAGTTCGCGCGCACGTCGACGGGCAAGTTGCAGAAGTTCAAGATCAGAGCGCCGTACTGGGAAGGCCGGGAGCGCCAGGTGAACTGACCCCCGGGCTCGCCGCCGACCCGGTGTCGTAAGGTGCGCACGTGTTGCTCGGACTTGCTCTCGACGCGTGGTCGGGCGCCGACGTCAAGCTCCCCGTCGCACGCGTGCAGTTGGCGGAGCGCCTCGGGTACGACTCGGTCTGGACCGCGGAGGCCTACGGCGCCGACGCGCTGACCCCGCTCGCGTACCTCGCCGCGTCGACCAGCCGGATCAAGCTCGCATCCGGTGTCGTCCAGATCTCGGCGCGCACTCCGGCCGCCACCGCGATGGCGTTCGCGACGCTCGAATCGCTTGCCGGAACGGGCCGGGTGATCGCGGGGCTCGGTCTCTCCGGCCCGCAGATCGTCGAAGGGTGGTACGGCCAGCCGTGGGCGAAGCCCATTGCGCGCAGCCGCGACTACGTCGCGATCATGCGCAAGATCTTCGAGCGCGAAGGGCCGGTCGCGCACGACGGCGTCGCGATCACGTTGCCGTACGCGGGCGCCGACGCGACCGGCCTCGGCAAACCGCTGAAGTCGATCCTGCACCCGAATCCGCGCCTCCCCATCTACCTGGCCGCGGGCGGGCCGGCGAACGTCGCGCTCGCGGCGGAGGTCGCCGACGGCTGGATCCCGATGGGCCTGTCGCCCGCGAACGCGACCGAGTTCCGTGCCGCGCTGGAGAAGGGCGCGGCCCGCTCGGGTCGCGCGCTCGACACGCTCGCCATCCAGGCGTCGACCACCGTGCACCTCACCGACGACGTCACGGGCACCATCACGGCGATGAAACCGCGGATCGCGTTGTACGTGGGCGGCATGGGCGCGCGCGATCACAACTTCCACAAGGACGCGATGGTCCGGCGCGGATACCCGGACGCGGCCGACAAGATCCAGGAGCTGTTCCTTGCGGGCCGGCGCGACGAGGCGACCGCCGCGGTTCCCGACGAGTACGTCGACGAAGGTGCGCTCCTCGGCTCGCCCGAACGTGTGGCGAACCGATATCGCGCGTGGGCCGGCTGTGGCGTCACCGGCCTGACGATCCACGCCCACCAGGACGAGGCGATCGAGCTCATGGCCGATCTCGCCGAGCTGTCGAACCGAGGGAGCACGCCGTGACGAGTGACTACGAGTTCATCCTGGTCGACGCGGCTGCGCCCGGTGTCCGCCGCATCACGTTGAACCGGCCCGACAAGCGCAACGCGATCAACAACGGGATGCGCGCCGAGTTGTTCGCCGCGCTCGAGGCCGCCGATGTCGACGACGCGGTACACGTGACGATCGTGCGCGGCGCGGGCCCGTGCTTCTCGTCCGGCTACGACCTCAAGCGCGCGGCAACCGACGAACGGCCGTACTACACCGCGGGCGGCGACGGCAGCTGGTCGCGCCATGTGACCGAAGGTTGGGTCCACATCTGGGATCTCGCCAAGCCGGTCATCGCGCAGGTGCACGGCTACGCGATGGCGGGCGGGACCGAGCTCGTCGCCGCGTGCGACCTCGTGTACGTCGCCGACGACGCGACCTTCAGCTACCCGGTCGTGCGCGTCATCAGCCCGCCCGACTTCCAGTACCAGCCGTGGCTCGTCGGCATGCGCAACGCGATGGAGCTCGTCCTCACCGGCGATCCGATCACCGGCGCCGACGCCGTGCGCATGGGCCTGGCGAACCGGGCCTTCCCGGCCGACGAGCTCGACGCGCGTGTCGTCGCGATCGCGGAGCGCATCGCGGGCGTTCCCGCGGAGCTCCTGCAGATCAACAAGCGCAGCGTGCACCGGGCGATGGAGATCATGGGAATCCGCACCGGCATCCGCGCCGGCTCCGAATTGCAAGGCCTCGCGAGCAAGCTGCCCGCCGTGCAGGCGCTGCTCGCGGGCGACGCGGTGGCGAGCGTAAAACAGGCCGCGACGCAATGAACGAGCCCCGGGTGAGCAACCGCGACGACTGGGAGCCGATCCTCTCGAAGCTCGAGCAACGACGCGCGTCGAGTCGCGAGATGGGTGGCGAAGCACGCGTCGCCCGGCACCATGCGCGCGGCAAGCTCGACGCCCGCCAGCGCATCGACGCGCTGTTCGACCCGGGAACGTTCGCCGAGCTCGGCGCTTTCACGGGCGCGCCCGACAATCCGGCCGACGCGCTCGTCGCCGGGCTGGGTCGGATCGACGGCCGTCCCGCGCTCGCGGGCGTCGAGGACTTCACGGTGCTCGGCGGATCGATCGGCACGGGCGCGGCCGACAAGCGCTACCGGCTCGCGCAACTCGCGCGCCAGGAACGCGTGCCGCTGGTGTTCATGCTCGAAGGCGCCGGTCACCGGCTCACGAACAAGGCGAGCGGACGCAAACCGAACGACCTCCAGGCGCTGGCCGAGCTCTCGGGCCTCGTGCCGATGGTCTGCCTCGTGCTCGGGCCGTCGGCCGGGCACGGCGCGCTCACCGCTCCCCTCTCCGACTTCGTCGTGATGACCCCCGACTCGCAACTGTTCAGCGCGGGGCCACCGCTCGTGAAGGACGCGATCGGCGAGGACGTGACCAAAGAGGAGCTCGGCGGCCCGCAGGTGCACGTCGAGGTATCGGGTGTCGCGCACAACCTGGCGCGCGACGACGCCGACGCCATCGCGACCGCGCGCCGCTATCTCTCGTACTTCCCGGCGAACGCGTGGAGCGCGCCCCCGGCCGACATCGATGGCCCGGACACCGGTCCCCGCCGCCTCGACGACCTGCTCGACGTGATCCCGCCGAACGCGCGCACTCCCTACTCGATGCGCGCGGTTGTGGACCTCCTCGTCGACTCCGGTTCGATGCTCGAGGTGCAGCCCCACTTCGGCACTGCGATCGTGACCGCGCTCGCCCGGCTCGGAGGACGGAGCGTCGCGATCGTGGCGAACGACCCGAACGTGCGCGCCGGCACCGTCGACACCGCCGCGGCCGAGAAGGCGACGCATTTCATCGAGGTTGCGGGCGCCTTCCACCTCCCGTGCATCATGCTCGCCGACAATCCCGGCGTGATGGCCGGTACCCAGGCCGAGCGCGCGGGCGCGTTGCGCGCGGT